>JAHFRC010000064.1 GCA_023259015.1 Nitrosomonadales bacterium
ATTCGTAATCAGTAGGTCGTGCGTTCGATTCGCGCCATCAGCACCAGTAAACATAAGGCTTGTAGCAATGCAAGCCTTTTTGTTTTCTCTGCCTATCCATAAATATAACGGAGCGCAGTTGAGCGACATCCACGCTGCGATACCGTGCCCGCAGGGCGAAGGTAGGACAAGTGTTTTGTAACCGCATTTCCTCAATGCTGCCCTCGTAATTACTTCGTCTCATCCTCGCGCGTGCGCGCGCGAACAGTACCTAAGTCGTTATCTGGTGCTGGTTATAGTCTAGGTAGGGGGAGGGTAATACCGCTTACATTTAGATTTTGAATTTCTGCGTAACAATAGAAGAAGTCTACGGGAGGTAGTAAATGAACATAAGAAAGCGCTGGCGACGTATCCGTCTCTATTACAAAAGATGGTCAATCTTTAAGACGCATTTGCAAAATCCAATTCGCGCGTTATTTCTGCCTTTAATTTCTAGCGCACGGTTTAGAGCAAAAAACGGAATTGAATTCACGGTTCCAGGGGATTCTTGGTTCGTTCTCCCAAACTTTGTTCGCCTAGCATCTATTGGTGCGAAGCCATCAATTGTTGATGGTATGAAACGCATCGAGATCCGTAATCTCGTACTCTATTCTCCGATAGAGACAAATGAAGAGGGTAATTTTTTGCGTGAAATCTTCATTGAAGACGTTTATCGTATTCGCGATTTAGATTTAACTGGCAAGGTGGTCGTTGATATCGGGGGATATATTGGTGATACAGCTATTGCCTTTGGCGCAAAAGGGGCAACGGTCTACGTACTGGAACCTTCGGCTAGGTTATATTCTTTTATTCAGCGTAATATCATCGAAAACCAACAGGAGTTTCTCATTCACGCTTTCCCAGTCGGGCTGTCCAATAAGACAGAAACAATTACCTGCTCACATGGCGGAATCTTGAACGATCGAATCGAATTAGTAGATGGAATCGACTTCGTGCTCAGCAAAATTCCAACTGATATCGAGTACCTAAAACTTGATTGCGAGGGGTGTGAGTACCATCTTCTTGGTGATGATCGGTTTCTCGCGCACTTGAAACCGCGACGCATTGTTATGGAGTTTCACCACGGTTTGATGGAGTTGCCTCAAATTCTGGAGAATGCAGGTTATCGGATAGAAATTATCGGTGGACATAAGCAGGTTGGTTATATCTATGCTGAGAAAATGTAATCAAATTGCACAATTTCAACTGTAGAAAATCAAGGTAAGATAAACAGAAGGAACCTTCAATGTTGGAATAACTCTTAATCAAGCTGGCGCTGTCCATATTCAAGTTAAACTTAAATTGAATTTCACGATGATGAAAAAGTTACTTCCAGTTCCCCGGAACAAGAATTGTCGACTGCCTATTCTTGCATTAACGCTCTTTTTCACTGCGTGTGGCACTTTCGCGCTCTCAGGCAAAATTAATTTACCTGCAAGCAAGTCTAGTAAGCAACAACAGACTGATATTCTAGCCTGCAAGGCTCAAGCAAAAAATGCGGCGGACAATGACAGTCAGTCAGCAGTACCTACTTTTTTAAATTTGACTATGATCGGGGCTCTTGTAACGAATGAAGAAGGAAAGCTCAAACAGCGCAAGTTATTTACACAGTGTATGGAAGCGCTTGGATATTCTGTAACACCTCCTAACGATGATGCTCCAAGCAATGATGACATCACCTTGTGATTCTACTGTCCGCAATTATTTCCGATAAGTGTCCTTCAAAAGCCACAAATTCAATGCACTTGTGAAGGTATAACAACAATGGCTTGGTAATCTCAACCCAAGCCATTTTGTTTTGTGTGGATGGAATGCAGGCGATGGGACTGCTACTGATATTAACGAATTGCCGCCACCCAAGGCTGCCTTTCCTATTTTCACCAGAACGATATTCAAATTTGCCCAAGGAATTGTACTGGGCACATGTTTGTAATGTTAAATGCGAACAAATTATATTGTTTATAGTGAACAATTGCAGAGGCATTAATAATTAATACTAGTAATATCATGGTGATATATATTGGCACGGTTGCTGCTTATATTAGCTCAGGCACCTGTGAAACAACACTTCCAGTTTTTCGCAGATGAGAATCCCTCGCTAGATAGCGAGTAATTTTTAAATGAATTACAACTTAACCATAAAGGAGCTACATCATGAAAGCACGTATTTTGGCAAGCCTCATCATCACCGGCATTTTGGCATCTTCCGCAGCACAAGCTGATTCCACGATTACTGTTGGAGACATCAATGCCAGCTATTTGAATCCCAGCTTTACCCGTAATGCGGATGTAAGCAGCTACACGACATCCATACAAGTGCAACAAAATGTGGCTGCTTCGGCAGCACAGGCTGGTGTGACTATCGTCGAAGATATTAATGCCAGCTATTCGAACCCCAGCTTTACCCGCAATGCGGACATGAGCAACTACATGGTATCGACACAAGTAGAACAAGGTGCACGGAAAGTTGCACTGGTTTCAGTTCCCAGCATATATAACCTTGACCCATCGGGTGTTGTCAGTTCCAACTAAGCAATTCACCACTCAACCTGTATTAATACAGGTTGGGTGTTAACGAGATTCTTGTCGTGCGTATTCCATGTGAGTAACCATACACAAGGAAAACCCTTCCAGAAAAATCCGGGAAATTAACAATACCAAGGTAGATCAATACGTGGGCATCTAAGGTTTAAAGGGTAGAGCACAGCTTTTAAGCGTACCTGGGAGTATCTAGATATGTTTTCCCTAGCTTTGCGTATGGGTTCCCTTCCCACTTATGCAAGCTTTAGCCCCACGAAATTTTTCGCGGGGTTTTTTTTCAAGGGTGGTAGTTGCTGGTATCAGGAACTGGAGGCATGGAAGAATGAGATGCCAGGTGTTATGAATTTAGCCAAGATGCGTCTAATGGTGGGCGGTGATGCCGCCATGAAAAAAGCGCTGGTTTCGATAGAGCGATGATTATGATTACGAAAAAGGGTAATAGCATAGACAAACGGCTTGGAGATTTTGCTGTAATTAGAAAGTACCAAATTCAGTTTTGAAACACAACTTCTTCAAGTTAAGGAGCTAAAACAAAATGTTCAGGATAAGAAAAAAATCAGTTGCTACGGCAATGCTGGCTGTATGCCTGAGTGCCGGTGTGCAAGTTGCCTTTGCGCAAGACTATCACACACACCATGGTGGCGGGGCTGCTCAGCTCACCCTCAATAATGGCAAAAAATGGGCTACCGACAACAATTTACGCCAAGGTATGGAAAACATCCGCGATGCACTGGCGGCGGAATTGCCGACAATCCACAGCGGCAAGGCATCGGTAGAACAGTACCATGCCCTAGCGAAGAAGGTGAATGACCAGATCACATTCATGGTGCAAAATTGCAAGCTCGACAAGGAGGCGGACGCCATGCTTCATCTTGTCTTGACTGAGCTCATCGCCGGTGCCGATGCCATCTCGGGTCAGAAAGGCAATAAAGCCAAACGTCAGGGGGTAGAAAATATCATCCACGCCTTGGAAGACTACGCCACCTACTTCGACCACCCCGGTTGGCACGGCGTAAAGTAAACCGCAATCTTTTGTATAGATTTGTAAGAATCATGAAACCAAACCGTTCTCCGAGTTACGAGTGGGATGCCATCGCCGGAATAGTGGCCGCTATGGCAGCTATCACTATGGATCTGTTCCATGTCGTTGATGAGCACATCATTTTACCCATCGTACTTGCCCTGATGGCACTCTTGTTCCTGAATTTTATGCGCCACACGCGAAGCAATGAACACACCGCCGGTCAGGTGGAACAGACACAGGAAATGGTGGCAAAAATCAAAGCTTCCCTAGCCACTCCAGAAGTTATCCTGATCGGTCCACGCCAGTTGCGCACGGCAAACGAGCAGTTTGCCCGCAATATGCGCGGGGAGGCGGTCTTGTTCAATGTTTGCTTGTCGATGTACAGAACGCAACCACTTTTCGATGTACTGCTACGCCCTGTAATCGAGAATCCTCATGTGACTTCCATACAATTCGTTCTCGATGAAAGCCAGCGTGACATATGGCAGGCAGGAATTTTGCCGAAGATTGCCGCTTGCAACGGCAATAGCAAAGTGCAGGAACCGCATTGGTGCGGCCTTAACAAGAGTATTTCCTTCATTCTTGCAGACACGCCACCGGAAGGGGCAGAAGAGGCCCTGCTGAGTTTCTGGGGCGAACCGTTCATGGCACAGCCCACTGAGCGCAACATACCACGCTATATTTTCCACATACAGGCTCACTCGGGGTTGCTGCCGCATCTGGTGGAATTAGAGCGGAATTGCCGGATGCTCGCTTGATATTTTGAACCCGCGTTTTCTTGAGACGCTCGGCTCATGCATTATCGCAGCAGCCGATGTTTTCCCCGCAATCACAGGGGATCGACCATATCGAAAGGAAATGGGTCGGGCACAATTTCTAGATGTTCCTGATCGTGCAATCTATAGGGATGTTGTCGCAATGCCATGGAGCAACTTCAATGAATTTCATTTCATCCGCAGATTATCTCAGCAACATGCCTAATCCATACACGCCACCTACTTCGATCACCCCAGATACTCCCCCGGAACTGAAATCGATATGACTGCGCAGACGTTTTTTTCCTATATATTTCCCAGACAATCCACCGTTTCCCATCGCGAACGCCTTGTATCCAGCTTTGGTGGAATATCAGCTATCCTGATTACCTCCTGGATGGCGCATATTTTCATTGAGCCAGTTGTGGCCCCATATTTGCTGGCTGCCATGGGTGCTTCAACCGTCTTGCTTTTAGGTGCCCCGCACAGCCCCTTTTCCCAGCCTTGGCCGTTTGTTGGAGGGCACATGGTGTCAGCGGTCATTGGAGTAACTTGTGCTATATATTTGCACAACATCTACCTATCTGCCGGCATGGCAGTTGGATTGTCAATCCTAACCATGTATTACCTGCGCTGTATTCATCCGCCTGGCGGGGCAACGGCACTGCTGGCAGTCATTGGTGACCAGAGAATTCATTCGATGGGTTACCACTTTATTCTCATGCCGGTACTCGCGAACGTGGTAATTCTATTATGCACATCGCTGCTAATAAATAAATTAGTCCTGAGGCGGCACTACCCGTATAACCTTTCGCTGTCTCATAAAGATACATTCCATGGAGGCGATAGAGCACCAGCCAAGTTAAGCTTCAACGAAGAGGACTTGACTGCTGCACTGAAGGAAATGAATGGCTATATTGACGTGACCGGCGAGGATCTTGAAAAGATTTACTCATTGGCAGTTTTTCATTCCCACCAACGGCGCTTGGGTGATATTCGACTAAAGGACATCATGACGCGGGAGGTTATCACCATTACGCCTGATCAGTCCCTGGAAAAAATCTGGAAGTTGCTGCGTAATCACCATATTCGAGGTGTTCCAGTCACAGATGAAGCAAGAAGAATAGTCGGGATGGTGTCCATTGCAGATTTTCTCAAAGTAGCGGACTGGCGGATGTGTAACACCTTGGTTGCTAGAATGAAGCTTTTTGTCTCACAAAAAAGAGTCAACACAGCCGAGCAAATCATGACCACTCCAGTAATAGTGGGGCACGAAAACATGCTCATGACAGAAGCTTTCCTGCTCTTCGCAAAAAATGGCATCAACCATTTACCATTGGTAGGGGAAAAAGGGGAACTTGTCGGCATTCTCACCCGGCTAGATCTTCTTTCTTCTCTTTACGGGGATATGGCGGCCATATCCCATGAAACCTAGTGTCGTGAATCAGGAATAACGGGGCAAATGAAACGGATGGTTTTTTGCCAAGCAAGACGCAGACCAGCATCCATATTACCGTTGCCAGTAGCCTTCTGCAGAGAATTGCCCCGGCGTACCCCGGCGTCCTGCTGCAAAGCCGCGATCTTTCAGCAACTGGCGGACTTCGCGGATCATCTCCGGGTTGCCGCAAAGCATCACCCGTGATCCAGAAGGATCGAGGCACAGTCCCGCTTTCTTCTCCAGCGCGCCGCTCTGGATCAGGATACCGAGGCGTGCGCCAAGCGCATCGGGCGCAGACTCGCGTGTTACGATGGAAATTACGCTCAGACGTTGCCGTTCGCTTTCTGGCAGGTGTGAGACGGCGGTATCAATAGCATCCGGCATGAGCTCGGCTGCATGGCGCACGCTGTGAACCAGGATCACGCGCGTATGCCGGGCCCATGTAGCGGCATCTGCGATGATGGAGAGAAATGGCGCCAAGCCGGTGCCGGTAGCAAGGAGCCATAACGATCCACCGGATGCGAGCTGATCGAGTGTCAGGAAGCCGAAACAACGACGATCCACTCTGATCGTGTCACCAATTTCTGCCTTGGCGAACAATTCGCTGAACGCACCGCCGGGGACGAGGGTGATCTGAAATTCCAGGTGGCCGCTGTTTGCGGCGGAGGCGATCGAGTAGGGTCGCCAGACAACATCACTATCGTGACCGAGTCCGAGCCGGGCGTAATGGCCTGGTGTGAAGCGGAAATCTGCATGGCGCGTAGTCCTGAAGCATGCCAGCGATAGCGTGCGCCGCTGGATCGATTCGATTCGCTCGATAGTGAACTTGGTTTCGGCTTCGTTCATGCTATGCAGAGTCAGAGTGGAGTTATTGTCAAACCTGGTGTGCGGAGTGTATCGCATATTCTGGCCGGGCAGCCAATGCGCGCAAGGCAGAACTCGCCGCAGGGCGGAACGCATGCCGGTTCCGCCGGGTGTGTTAATTGGGAACATGCGACAGATCGTCCGTGCGGGGCGTCCGCTTCAAAGCCTGGCGCACAGGTGCCATGCTATATGTGGACGGGGTAAATATGCGGGCTAATCACGAAGTTTGCCAGCCATCTTGCTATCTTCATAATTCCTGATGCATGGCTTCATTCATGCTGATCATCATGTCTTGAGGCGTTGCGCCTTTCTACAAGATGATTGATGTCAATACCTTGTGATCTCTCGGAATCTGAAATGCCGTAATCGTCAAGATTTTCCTTTAGGCCAAGGCTAATGTTGCCCGTTATTCCGCTGATGTCGCCTGTTATTCCGCTGATGTCGCCCGTCAGATTTGGGTTGATGTTGCCCGTTATTCCGCTGATGTCGCCTTTCAGATCTGGACTAATGGTGCCTGTCAGGTCTGGGCTGATAGTGCCCGTGAGGTCTGGATTGATGGTGCCCGACAGGTCTGGGCTGATGTTGCCTGTCAGGTCTGGGCTGATGTTGCCCGTGAGGTCTGGATTGATGGTGCCTGACAGGTCTGAACTGATAGTGCCTATCTGATCCGGGTTGATTCTACCCTTTATCCCGCTGATGCTGCCCGTCAGGCCTGGGTTGATTCTGCCCGTTAACCCGCTGATGTTGCCGGTTATCCCGCTGATGCTACCCGTCAGGTTTGGGCTGATTCTGCCCGTTAACCCACTCACGCTGCCCGTCAGGTCCGAACTGATGTTGCCTGTCAGGTCTGGGCTGATTATACCCTTTACCCCGCTGATGCTGCCCGTCAGGTCAGGGCTGATGTTGCCCGTCAGGTCTGAGCTGATTCTGCCTGTTACTCCAGTGACGCAGCCAGTCAGGTCTGGGCTGATCCTGCCCGTTAACCCGGTGACGCTTCCAGTCAGGTCAGGGTTGATAATGCCCGTCAAGTCAGGGCTGATTTTACCTGTTATCCCGCTGACGCAGCCAGACAGGTCCGCGCTGATTCTGCCCGTCAGGTATGAGTCGATAAAGCCCGTTATTCCGCTGATGCAACCCGTCAGGGCTGGGTTGACTCTGCCCGACAGGAATGGGCTGATATTGCCAGTTAAGTTTCCTGTGCTTCCTTGTAAATTTTTTGTAACCACATTTATCATTATGCAATCCCTAATAACACATTTGGCTTTGTCTGCTTGCCAGAAGCAGTGGGGAGCGTGTATTCAGTGGTTTTAAACGCCTTTAATTCCAGTCGAGGAAAACATGCCGGCACGCAAGGCGCGTTTGCATTTCAGCGCATTGCGCAAGTGAGGATTGTGCTGAAGCAAAGATTCCGGAAACATGGCTGTACTATAAGTGGCTTGTCGCAATAATTCAACTGAAAACATGAGGCCGTTTTACGTCAAATGTTTCTTGTAATTGACAAGGTAAACCAGCGGCTATGCCGGGGATACTTAGAAGAATTGGATCGTCAAGAAAAACTGCTTATGGGGTAAGGGCGGGTCAAATACTTGGCTGCCCACACAAACCGGTCATAGCCAATAGAAATAAATGAACACCAGCAACCCCGGCGCCACCACCACGAAGTTCCAGTACCAGGCCACGGCCTCGATTCCGAAGTGATGTTCGGAGTTGAAATGCCCCACGAAACTGCGCAGTAAAATTGCCAGCAGCAGGATCAAACCGACCAGCAGATGAAGGCCGTGAAAACCGGTGAGCATGTAAAACATCGCGCCATATGCGCCGGTGGTGATCATGACGCCAAGCTCAGAAGCATGGCCATATTCCAGAAATTGCGAGACGATGAAGGTCGCACCCAGCAAAAAGGTGATCAATATTCCGGAACCCATTTGGCCACGGTTGCTGTTTGCTATTCCCGCACGCGACCAGGTGATGGAGGCAGCGGAAAGCAGCAGCATCAAGGTGTTTACCGCAGGCGCGCCCCAGGCATGCATCGGGGTAAAGGGTTTTCCGCCCGGCCCGCTGCTCGGCCATGTGCCGGCAAACCCCGGCCACAGGTCATGCATCGTGCCCAGCGCAGGGATGGCAAATACCCGCAGATACATGAGCGCGATGATGAAGGCCATGAAAAATACCAGCTCGGCCCCGATGAAATATCCCATGCCCACGCGGAAGGAACGATCCTCCCATTTGCGGTAAATCCCAGTTTCATTTTCGCAGACCACGTCACTCACCCAGGCAAGCGAGCCATAGAGAAGCAACACGGTTCCTGCCAGCATGAGCAACACGCCGCCCATCGCATTCAGTTTGAGAACGAATCCCAAGGCCAGCAGGAACAATCCCCAGTTGATGACATTAGGGTAGAGGCTGGGATTCGGGACAAAGTAAGGGGTGAAGGAACCTTGCGTTTCAGTATTCATCTCAATCTCCCAAATAAAAAAACTTACGACCCGTTGCTGATCGGAAAGAATGCGTAGGACAAGGCGATTTCCTTCACATCCTGCGGCAGATCAGGGCTGACAAAAAAAGTCAGCGGCATATCTCTGGATTCACCGGCGCTCAACGTTTGCTGCTTGAAACAGAAGCATTCGATCTTGTTGAAATATTGCGCCGTCCAGCCGGGGCTTACGCTGGGCACGGCCTGCCCCATGAGGGACTGGTTGGTCGGGTTCTTGACATGAAAAGCAGTCA
>JAHFRC010000065.1 GCA_023259015.1 Nitrosomonadales bacterium
ATTCCATCAGGGATAGAAGCTAAATGCTTCACAAAAAGTCCGGATGTATGGCTGCAATCTTTACCTTCTCAAAATCATTGATTGAAAGCTTGGCATAAAGTGGGCGTCCATGTATGAATTCAATTTACTTCAGGGCGCGTAAAAAGAATGGTTTTGATATCAATTTCCTGTTTCTGGCATTGCAGTTTACACAACCGTTAGAGAAAGTTTGAGATGAAACCGGCGGTGAGCATTTCGATTGTCAGCCATAAGCAGATTACCCTGGTAACGGAACTGCTCGCCGATATTCGCGATTGCTGCAAAGACGAGACAGTGGAGTTGATTCTCACGCTCAATCTCCCCGAAGAGTTGCCTTTCTCCGGAAATGAATTTTCTTTTCCGCTCAGGGTCATTCGCAACCGCTTGCCGCAAGGCTTCGGAGAAAATCACAACCAGGCGTTTCAGCAAGCCAGCGCAGATTTTTTTTGCGTGCTTAATCCTGACCTGCGAATTAAAGAAAATATTTTCAAGCCCTTGATCAGCGCCTTACGGAAAGATGATCATGTCGGGCTGGTTGCGCCACAAGTGGTCAACCTGAAGGGAGAGATTGAATATAGCGCACGCAATTTTCCTGCGCCGGGAGAGATTCTGGGAAAAGCCTTTGGGCGCGGCTCTCATCGCAGCCCATTGGAGCCGGGTCAAATCGTATTTCCGGATTGGGTGGCCGGCATGTTCATGCTGTTTCCGGCCCCGGTGTTCCGTGAAATCGGTGGGTTTGATACACGGTATTTTTTATATTATGAAGACGTGGATTTGTGCGCGCGCTTGATGCTGCGCGGTTATCGCGTTGCCCTTTGCCAAGACGTAACGGTAATTCACAATGCCCGGCGCGCCAGCCACCGGAGCCTGGAATATTTGCGCTGGCATACCGCCAGCATGATGCGCTTTTTCATGTCAGACGCTTATCGCGAAACCCGCCGCAGGCGCGATAAAAATCCCGGGTAAAAGGATGAATAATGATAGCGGGAACAAGCCGCATGCCATGGAACGCAAGGGTTCGCGCATTGGTAAAAGAAGTCAGGCCGGTCTGGCTGGCTGTCGTTTGCTTGCGGAATATTGAGTGAATATGAAGACAGTATTGGTGACTGGAGCGAATGGATTTGTCGGTCGGGCCCTGTGTGCAGAATTGCTGAAGCGAAAGTATTCTGTCCGCAGCGTGGTTCGTGCTTCGTCGTCATGGAACGGGGATGCCTGCGAAATTGTCAGGGTGTCCGGCATTGACAGAGCCACCGAATGGGCGGATGCAATGAAGGGGATAGAAACCGTCATTCATCTCGCAGCCCGCATGCATGTAATGAGCGACACCGCTGCCGATCCCTTGGCTGAATTCCGGCATGTCAATACCGCAGGCACCAAACATCTGGCACGGTGCGCCGCTGCAAACGGCGTAAGGCGCATGGTCTATGTCAGCTCGATCAAGGTTAACGGCAAGGCAACCCATGGCGACAGGAAATACACGGAAACCGATGCGCCTGCGCCACAAGATTCATATGGTGCTTCGAAGTTGGAAGCGGAGCAAGCTTTGCTCCGGGTGGCTGGTGAAACCGGCCTGGAAGTGGTCATCGTGCGCCCGCCGCTGATTTATGGCCCAGGCGTGAAAGGAAACTTCGCGCAAATGCTGGGTGCAGTTGCCAAGGGCGCCCCCCTGCCTTTTGCCTCCGCGCATAATCGCCGCAGCCTGATCTATGTGGGAAACCTGGTGGATGCCTTGATCGCCTGTGCAACCCATCCTGCGGCTGCAGGGCAAACTTATCTGGTATGCGATGGGGAAGATATTTCGACGCCGGATTTGCTGCGGCGACTGGCCGCCGCAATGAATGTCCCTGCCCGCTTGTTTCGCTGTCCTCCCGCGTTGCTGCAATTAGCCGGAAAACTGGCGGGGAAATCGCAGAAGCTGGAGCGCCTGCTTGGTTCGTTGCAGGTTGATGGTGGTAAAATCCGCCGCGACCTCAACTGGACGCCGCCCTGCTCGTTGCAACAAGGTTTGCAGGCGACGGCGGAATGGTACTTGGCCAACGGTCATGGCGGCTTATGAAAAATCAAAGCGCCTCAGCCGCTTCCCTCACCCTCCCGAAAAGCGGGCATGACAATGCCTGATGGAACATCCAGTCATTCAATCAGGCTGTAAAATACCCCAGCCAAGTTCGCCTGCAAGGGGTACGCCGTGGTTGCAGCCGGCTAAAGCCGGAACAACCATACATGCTGGTTATCGCCACGCGAGTTTAACGTTAAATACACATGACACTCTATGCCCCGTTGATTGCCGCACTGGTCACTCTGCTGCTAACCTCCATCCTGCTGCATGGCAAGACAGGCAATAAGGTTCAGGATATCCCCAATGAGCGTTCGCTGCACAACGAACCTGTTCCGCGTATCGGAGGAGCGGGACTGATGGCGGGCGCCATGTCGGCGTGGCTATTGATACCGATGTCGCTGGCCTGGTGGGTGGTGTTGCCGTTGCTGGCATTATTTGCCACTTCCCTGCTCGATGACATGCGCAGCCTGCCGGTGCGCTTGCGCCTGTTGTTGCATGCCATTGCCGCCATTATCCTGGTGTTCGGCTCCGGAATGGCGGCGCAAGGCGCCATGCCGGCCATAGCCGTGGTGCTGTGCGTGGTGTGGATGACCAATCTTTATAATTTCATGGACGGTTCGGATGGTTTGGCCGGCGGGATGGCATTCTTTGGCTTCACCATGTACGGTGTGGCGGCTTGGATGCACGGCAATGTCACGCTGGCCATGCTGAACTTTTCCATTGGCGCCGCCGCACTCGGATTTCTATACTACAACTTCCACCCGGCCAAAGTGTTCATGGGAGATGCGGGCTCCATCCCGCTGGGCTTTCTGGCAGCCGCAATGGCGCTGTGGGGATGGCAACAAGGGCAATGGCCCGCATGGTTTCCGCTGCTGGTGTTTTCCCCGTTTGTGGCAGATGCCAGTGTTACCCTGTTGAAGCGCATGCTATGCCGCAAAAATATTTTGCTGTCGCACCGCGATCATTATTACCAGCGCCTGATACGAATCGGCTGGGGACATCGCAATGTTGCATTGCTTGCCTATGTGCTTATGTTTGTGGCCGGAGCTTCCGCCATTTGGGGCATACGCCAGCCCATTGAATGGCATTGGCGGCTTTTCCTGCTATGGGGAGCTATCTACGCATTATTGATGCTGGTGTTGGATTGGCGCTGGCAGGCATTCCAGCGGAGACAGTATGGTTAATTGCTGCGTTTCAACTTCGGGCTTCCAGGTTATTTTGCTGATAAGGTGGTGCGCACCCTGATTTGGGTTGCACCATTGCAGAGTGTTATTTTCCGGCTTCCGGTTTGTATCAGTTGCGCTTGTAGTCGTCTTCGAAACGTACGATATCGTCTTCACCCAGATAACTGCCGGACTGCACCTCGATCAGGTAAAGCGGCTCATTTCCAATATTTTCCAAGCGATGCTTTACGCCAAAAGGGATATAGGTAGACTGGTTTGCATACAACACCAGCAAATCTTCTCCGCGCGTAACTCTGGCCTTGCCGGAAACCACCACCCAGTGCTCGGCACGCTGGTTATGGGCTTGCATGGAGGTTTTGGAACCGGGCTTCACCATGATACGCTTGGCCTGGAAGCCTTCGCCCACATCGATGCCATCGTAATACCCCCATGGGCGGTAGACACGGCGGTGGATAAGATGCTCGGTGCGCTCAGCCTGCTTGAGATATTCCACCGTATGTTTTACGTCTTGGGCATAATCTTTGTGCATCACCAGCACTGCATCAGGAGTTTCCACAATCACCATATCCTGCACGCCGATGGTGGCCACCATACGGCTTTCGGCGCGGACAAGGGTGTTGGCAGTCTCCGCAGCATATACATCGCCGCGCAACACATTGCCTTGCGCATCCCTGGAACTAACGTTGAAGAGTGATGACCACGAACCGATATCGCTCCAGCCGATATCGACGGTGACCATTGCAGCCGATTGCGTGTGCTCCATAACGGCATAGTCGATCGAATCCGACGGGGAGGCGGCAAAGGCATTCTCGTCCAGACGGCAAAAACCCAGATCTGGTGTGCTAAATTGCCATGCCTTTTGTGCTGCCTGATAAATCTCGGGACGGTAGCGCTGCAATTCGCCCAAATATGCAGCAGCCTTGAATACGAACATGCCGCTATTCCAAAAAAATTTGCCCGAGGCCAGGAATTTCCTGGCGGTATCCAAATCCGGTTTTTCCACAAAACACGCCACCGTAAAAGAATGTTGGCCCGTTTCCAGGGAGACACCGCGTTCGATGTAGCCGAATCCCGTTGCAGGTTTGTCTGGCGTGATGCCGAAGGCCACAAGCATATTCTGTTGTGCCAGTTTGAGCGCAGACTGAATCGCGGCATGGAAGCCCGGCACATCTTGAATCAGGTGGTCTGCAGGCAACACCAGCAAGGTAGCATCAATGTTGTCCGCCTGTGCCGCAAATGCGGCAACGGCAGCAGCAGGTGCGGTGTTGCGCCCCATGGGTTCGAGAATCAGCGATAGCGGCGTGATGTTAATATCACGCAATTGCTCCGCAGCGATGAATCTATGCTCGTTGTTACAGATGAGCAACGGTGCAGCCATGTCCGGCAATCCTTCAAGACGCAAGAGTGTTTCCTGGAGCATGGTGTTTTTGGAAACCAGGGGCAGGAACTGCTTGGGCAATGCTGTGCGCGACATCGGCCACAAACGACTTCCAGAGCCACCTGATAAGATAACAGGGTAAAGCATGGC
Source organism: Nitrosomonadales bacterium (assembly GCA_023259015.1). Lineage (GTDB taxonomy): Bacteria > Pseudomonadota > Gammaproteobacteria > Burkholderiales > Gallionellaceae > CAITJF01. The sequence continues at coordinate 4,787 of JAHFRC010000065.1, forward strand.
ACCTTCCAAATAAATATGGCGTAATTTCTTAGAGTATATGGCTTGAATTATAATCTGCAATCAATTGGCAATGGTGCTCAACCTTGAGCCGTACCCAATCGTTATAAAAATAAAGGCGGTTTCTTATGAATAAAGTTGCACTGATTACCGGCATCACCGGCCAGGATGGCGCCTACCTTGCCGAGTTATTGCTGAAAAAAGGCTACGTGGTGCATGGCATCAGGCGCCGCGCTTCCCTGTTCAATACCGATCGCATCGACCATCTCTATCAGGATCCGCACGTCAGCAACCGTAATTTTGTTTTGCACTACGGCGACATGACGGATTCCAGCAGCCTGACCCGCATCATCCAGCAGGTGCAGCCGGATGAAATTTATAATCTCGCGGCACAGAGCCATGTCGCGGTATCGTTCGAAGAGCCTGAATACACCGCCAACTCCGATGCGCTAGGTGTATTGCGTGTACTGGAAGCCATACGCATTCTCGGTCTGGCAAAGAAGACGCGTTTCTACCAAGCCTCCTCTTCAGAATTGTACGGCTTGGTGCAGGAAATCCCGCAAAAGGAGACCACACCGTTCTATCCGCGCTCGCCTTACGCGGTTGCCAAGCTGTATGCCTACTGGATCACCGTCAATTACCGCGAGGCCTATGGCATGTACGCCTGCAACGGCATCCTGTTCAACCATGAATCACCCGTACGCGGCGAAACTTTTGTCACGCGCAAGATCACCCGCGCCTTGTCGCGCATCAAGCTGGGGCTACAAGAATGCCTGTACCTGGGCAACCTGGATGCAAAGCGCGACTGGGGTCATGCCAGGGACTATGTCGAAATGCAATGGCTGATGCTGCAGCAGGACAAACCGGAAGATTTTGTGATTGCCACCGGTGTGCAGTACAGCGTGCGTGATTTTGTGAATGCCGCCGCCGAAGAACTGGGTGTTCATGTCCGTTGGGAAGGAACCGGGGTGGATGAGAAGGGTTACAATGCCGCCGGCAATTGCATCGTTGCGGTTGATTCGCGCTACTTCCGTCCCACCGAAGTGGAAACCCTGCTGGGCGACCCAACCAAGGCCCGCGAAAAACTCGGCTGGACACCGAAGATCACTTTCCGTGAACTGGTGGCCGAAATGGTGCGCGAAGACTTGAAAGCTTCCGAACGTGACGAACTGGTCAAGAAACATGGTTACAAGACTTTAAATCGGCACGAGTAAATCGGGAGCAATGGGCAAGGCACAAGGGGCAAGGGATGACACGGTTCGAGGAGTTGGATGTATGGAAAAGATCGGCCCGGCTGAGTGCGGAAATTTATAAAGCGCTCATCGAATTGAAAGATTTTGGATTTCGTGACCAAATCACCCGTGCCGGATTATCGGTGCCATCGAACTTTGCCGAAGGCTATGAGCGGAACTCCAACAAGGAGATGGCCGCATTTTTAAGTTATGCGAAAGGTTCCGCAGGAGAGCTGCGAACGCAAAGATACATTGGGATGGAAATTGGATACATCGAACCTAATAAAGGTAAGCAGTGGTTGCGAGAAGCCGAGGAAATCTCAAAGATGCTTCACGGCCTAATCCAATCCACCCGTAAACGCACTCCTTGAACCTTGTGCCTTTAGCTTTGTACCTTAATTCCTTGGGCCTTGAACCTTGAACCTTGAATCTAAAATCTTCATTGCGGGCCATCGTGGCTTGGTAGGTTCCGCGCTGGTGCGCCAGCTCGAAGCCAACGGCTATCACAACCTCATCACGCGCACGCATGCCGAGCTCGACCTGACAGATCAGGCGGCGGTGCGGAATTTTTTCGTGACAGAAAAACCGGAGCATGTTTTTCTTGCGGCAGCCAGAGTCGGCGGCATCCATGCCAACAATACCTACCCGGCGGAATTCATCCAGCAGAACCTGGCGATCCAGACCAACGTCATCCATGAAGCCTGGCGCAACAACGTCAGGCGCTTGCTGTTCCTGGGATCGTCCTGCATTTACCCGCGCGATTGCCCGCAGCCGATGAAGGAAGAATACCTGCTGACCGGCCCATTGGAGCCCACCAACCGTCCTTACGCGCTAGCCAAGATCGCGGGAATAGAGATGTGCTGGTCGTACAACCGGCAGTATGACACCCGGTATCTGGCAGTCATGCCCACCAACCTGTATGGCCAGAACGATAACTACGACCTGCAAAATTCACACGTGCTGCCCGCCCTCATCCGCAAGATGCACGAAGCCAAACTGCGCGGCGACCGGGAGGTGGTGGTATGGGGCACGGGTACACCGCGCCGGGAGTTTTTATATGCTGACGATTTGGCGGATGCATGCATGTACCTGATGAGCCTGCATGATGAAAAATTCCTTTCCCTGCTGGCGGGCGATATGGCGCCGCTGATAAATATCGGCTGTGGCAAAGACCAATCCATACTCGAGCTGGCCGGGTTGGTAAAAGATGTCACCGGGTTTGGCGGGGAACTCATATTTGACAGCAGCAAGCCCGACGGCAGCCCTAGAAAATTGCTGGATGTCAGCAAGCTTAGCCTGTTCGGCTGGAAAGTTAAAACCGGATTGCGGGAAGGCATAAGACTGGCCTATATGGATTACTTACAAACAGCGGGCTAATCATGGCGGAGCACATTACCGCTGGGCCGCCCTCCAGTTTGACCGATGCGCATACGGTAAAGAATTTCTCCGGGCTATCCGTCATCATCATCACCAAAAATGAGGCACACAACATACGCGCCTGCCTCGAATCGGTGGCATGGGCAGACGAAATCATCGTGGTTGACTCCGGCAGCACGGACAGCACGGTTGCTATTTGCCGCGAATTCACCCCGCATGTATCTATCCACGACTGGCCTGGTTTTGGTGCGCAAAAGAATCGCGCGCTGGGCTATGCAACAAAGAAATGGATATTATCGCTGGATGCCGATGAGAGGGTCACTCCCGAGCTTGCCTCTCAACTTGGCAAGGCTATGGCGGATGACAACGCAGATGGATTTTATTTGCCGCGCCTTTCCCAATTCTGCGGGCAATTCATCCATCACTCGGGTTGGTATCCTGACTATGTGTTGCGGCTGTTCAAGAGAGAAAAGGGAAGATTCTCCAATGACCTGGTGCACGAGAGCGTTATTCTGCAAGGGAGCACGGGCAAGCTGTCCAGCCCTTTGCTGCACTATAGCTATATGACAGTGGATGACGTGGAACGCAAGGTTAACCAATACTCATCTGCGGCGGCGCAACAGATGTTCAACAAGAACAAGGCCGCCTCCGGTGTTGACGCGCCGGTGCGCGCGGCATGGGCCTTTATCCGAACTTATTTTTTGCGGCTGGGGTTCCTGGACGGCATCGCCGGGTTTAACGTTGCCCGCATGAATGCTCGAACGACTTATCTCAAGTATACGAAGCTGAAAGTATTGCGTTCAATCCGGAAAAATAACTGTTGATGAATTTGCAGGTGCGAATGAATTCGCGCCCGCCAACATCTTGCGGCAATTTATTTTGAATGGAAATGGTAAACTAGCTGCCTGCTTTAATGTGTTTAAGGAGAGTTTTTGAAGATTCTTGTAACGGGTAGCGCGGGCTTTATCGGTTTTCACACCGCGAAGCGCCTCCTGGAACGGGGTGACAGCGTGGTATGTATTGATGTGGTTAATGACTACTACGACCCTGCCATCAAAGAAGCGCGCCTGCAAATCCTCGAGGAAACAGCCTCGCATAGCGGCAGCGAATATTCTTTCATACGCGCCAACCTGGCTGAGCGACAGCCTGTCAGCGATTGCTTCAAGCAGCACTCCTTCGATCGCGTTATTCATCTGGCCGCGCAAGCCGGCGTACGGTATTCGCTGGTCAACCCATATGCCTATGTGGAAAGCAACATTGTCGCTTTCACCAACATCATCGAAGCTTGCCGGCGCCACCAGACGCCGCACCTGACATATGCCAGCACCAGCAGCGTGTATGGCGCCAATACAACCATGCCGTTCAGCGAGCATCATGGCGCCAACCACCCGGTGTCGTTTTACGCTGCCACCAAGCGCGCCAACGAACTCATGGCGCACAGCTACAGCCACCTGTTCCGGCTGCCCACCACCGGGCTGCGCTTTTTTACGGTATACGGGCCGTGGGGACGCCCGGACATGGCGCTGTTCCTGTTTACCAGAAACATTCTTGAAGGCAAGCCCATCCAGGTGTTCAACCACGGCAACCATACGCGCGACTTCACTTATGTGGATGACATCGTCGAAGGCGTCATCCGGATAAACGATGATATCGCCAAACCCGACCCGGAATGGAATAGCGCCAATCCTGACCCGGCCAGCAGCAATGCGCCTTTCCGCATTTTCAATATAGGCAACAGCAAATCCGTCAAACTCAGCGAGTACATCGAAGCGATCGAAAAAGCTTTAGGCAAGAAGGCCATCAAGGAGATGTTGCCGATGCAGGCAGGAGATGTGCCAGACACTTTTGCGGATGTGTCGGCACTGATGCGGCAGGTGGGCTATAAACCTGACACCACTGTTGAGCAGGGC
>JAHFRC010000066.1 GCA_023259015.1 Nitrosomonadales bacterium
TGAAAAACCGCAAATAGGAGAAATCATGTCGGACAAATTTGATAAAGTCTCGGTTGGCAAGAAAGCTAACGTATTTTTCGGCGGCAAGTGCGTATCGCACTCGGTATTCTTTCCAGATGGCACACGCAAGACCGTCGGCGTCATCATGCCGGGCAGCCAGCTCACTTTCAATGTCGGCGTACCGGAACTGATGGAAATAACCAGCGGCGAATGCTCGGTGAAGATTGCCGGAGAGCCTGCATTCAAGACTTACGTCGCAGGCACCAGCTTCAGGGTGGCGGCGAACAGCAGCTTCGAGATTTATGCCAAAGACGAGGTGAATTACGTTTGCAGTTTTGGATAGAAAGCGCTCCCTCACCCCTACCCCTCTCCCGGAGGGCGAGGGGAGCTAAACCCTCTCCCGCTGGGGAGAGGGCGCCGAAGGCGGGTGAGGGAGCACTCTAAATTCTAGGGAGAATAAATCCATGCCATCCTTCGACATCGTTTCCGAAGTGGAAAAAACCGAAGTAAAAAATGCGGTCGAGCAAACCAACAAGGAAGTCAGCACGCGCTTCGACTTCAAAGGTTCGGATGCGCGCGTGGAGCAGGCCGAATTGGTGCTCACCGTGCATGCCGACAACGAGTTCCAGCTCAACCAAGTGCAGGACATCCTCAATGCCAAGCTGACCAAGCGCGGCGTGGACATCAAGTGCCTGGAAATCAGCGACAAGATCGAGAAGGTCAGCGGCAACAAGGTAAAGCGTTCCTGCACCGTGAAGGTGGGTGTGGAAATCGAGCTGGCAAAAAAGATCGTCAAGCTGCTCAAGGACAGCAAGATAAAGGTGCAAGCCAGCATCCAAGGCGACACCGTGCGCGTCACCGGCAAGAACCGCGACGACTTGCAGGCTGCCATCGCATTCGTAAAAAAATCCATCACCGATTTTCCGTTGCAATACCAGAATTTCCGCGATTAAAATTTTGCCGTGAATCTGAACAACACTTTTGGTTTTTACCGGGTTTTGCAGATGGGTTACGGCACAATGCACAAATTCGCAATACTCCGGAACGGGCTGAAGTCCGGATTGAATATCACAGGGGCTGTAGCGGGTGTCCTGCTCATGATAGCTGCCTGCTCCGGAACAGCCCTTGCCGCCCCTTCGACATTCAGCACCACAATAGGGTCTGCGCTATTGTGCCTTGACCAGATTGACCCCTATTATTTCTGGTCTTATTTGAACGAGTTCTTCGGCCCGCCGTACAAAAAGGAAGGCGGAGCCTATTGGTTTAAAGTCCAGACAACCCTGTGGGGCGCGCCGGTTTCGGACGTATTGGTGAGCGACGGGTCGGGCCGGGTTATTTTCCTGGCGGCGGCATTTACCGACACAAAACCGGATGCGCTTTCAAGCGCTATTTCAGGAAGCACGGGAATGGGCTATATGAAATCAGAATCTATCCAATACTCACCCCTCATGTCCAACATGGGAAGTAAAATTATTTACTTCGGGCAAAATTCAAAGGTTTATTGCGCCAAATACAACCCGGCCTATTACCAGTTACACCCGAAATAAATTTTAGCGAAATATTATCCGGTGCATCACACGCACCCTGCAATACCATTAACGTTCTCAACACAATTTATCCAGGAGACAAACCATGCCGAAAGTACTCGTTCCCCTAGCACAAGGCTGCGAAGAACTCGAAGCCGTCACCATCATTGACCTCCTGCGCCGCGCCGGCATCAATGTGGTCAGCGCCGGACTGGATGCGCTACCAGTGCGCGCCAGCCGTGATACGGTTTTAATCCCGGATACCACGCTGGATGCGGCGCTCAAACATGATTACGATATGGTGGTATTGCCCGGCGGCCTGCCCGGCACCACACACCTGAGAAATGATGCGCGCATCCTGGATCTGGTGAGGCGCATGGCGCAGCATGGAAAATATGTCGCAGCCATTTGCGCCGCGCCATCTGTGCTGGCTGCCGCCGGGTTGCTCGATGGCAAGCGCGCCACCTGCTATCCCACCTGTCTGGATGAATTTCCCCGCGTCAATTTGCAAACTGCCGCAGTAGTGGAAGATGGCAGGCTGATTACCTCGCGCGGGCCTGGCACGGCAATGGATTTTGCATTGGTGCTGGTCGAGCGCCTGATGGGCCAAGCCAAACGGTCCGAGGTCGAAACCGGGCTGCAAAGATAGCGTTGCGCAACCTGCTCGCCAAGCTACCCCCCGCCGTCATTGCATTGCTGCTGCAAACCGCCGCATTCGCCGGCGTATTGCTATTTTCCCGTACAGCCGCAATGCAGTTTCCCCCGCTGCTGTTCGCCCTGCTGTGCGGTGCGCTCGCCGCCATGTTCAGCCTCGTCGCCGGGCTGGCGCGCTGGTGGCTCCTCATCCAGTTCCTGTTTGCACCCGCGATGGTGCTGATGCTTGCGCTCAACATTCCACCAGGATTTTTTCTCGCCGCATTCCTGATTCTGCTGGTGGTGTACTGGAGCACCTTCCGCTCCCAGGTGCCGCTCTACCTTTCCAGCGTCAAAGTGTGGCAGGCGCTGGAAACCTTGTTGCCGGAGCCTCAACCTGAGAGAAATTTCACCTTCATGGATCTCGGCTCGGGTGTCGGCGGCGTATTGGTGCACCTTGGGCAAGCGCGCCCGGATGGCCGCTATTACGGCGTGGAAGCCGCGCCGCTACCCTTCCTGCTGAGCCGGCTGCGCATCATGCTCAGCGGCTCCACTAACTGCGAGGTAAAATGGGGCAGCCTGTGGGATTGCAATCTTGCGCCATACGATGTGGTGTTTGCCTATCTCTCGCCGGTGCCAATGGATGAGCTATGGCAAAAAGCACGCAACGAGATGCGCTCCGGCACCCTGTTCATCAGCAACACTTTTGCGGTGCCCGGCAACCCTCCACAGGACATGATTATGCTCGACGACTTGCATCATTCCACACTGTACGTCTGGCGTTTATAATCCCTGATGCGCAGCAACCAACGGCGGATTTTTATTGCCCAAAAAAAGGCTTGCATCACTGCAAGCCTTTCATTTTCAGGTGTTACGTTGTAACCTATAACGTGCTAGCGTATTCCCTCATGTTGTGTCAGCCAAACCCGATATACACCGGGCTGTTGCTGCACCAAAGGTTCGGCAATGGTTGTAACGACAGGCGTGGCAACTGCCGCTTCAACTTCTCCAGACTGCATAATTTCGTTGCTGCCGTTAATTGAAGTCTTGTCCGGCGTGCCGTCGCTCTCGCCTTCGTCGATTTTTTCACGTGGCGGGTTGCCGTCATATATCAGGTTCCTGCGGCGCTGCATATAAGCATCGCGGATAAAAGAGTATTCGTCGATCATGGCCTCATCGAGAACCTTTTCCTGGTCCAGCAGGCTGGTGCGTTTGCTCAGTATGTTTGCCGCATACAACTGGTTGCGGGTATCCACTGGATAGATTTTTCTCATCATGCTTGCCCGGCTGTCCGCGTACAATCCGGCACCATCGCGCACGGAACTGGGGCCAAAAAATGGCAGCACAAGATAGGGGCCGCTGCCGATCCCCCAGCGGCCCAGTGTCTGCCCGAAGTCTTCGTTGTGTTTCTCCAGCCCCACATGGGAAGCGACATCAACCAGGCCAAGCAAACCCACCGTGGTGTTCACCACTATGCGCCCGCTGTCCGAAATAGCCCGCACTATCTTGAACTGCAACAGGTCGTTGATGGCAACGATAACATCGTCCAGGTTGGAAAAAAAATTGGATACCATCATCTTACCCGGCGCCGGCATGACCGCGTTATAACCTTTTGCCGCAGGCTTGACCACGGCCTTATCCACCGTATCGTTGAACTGGTACATGCCACGGTTGAACGACTCAAACGGATCCTTCGGGTTGTGGCTGGTTGATGCGCAACCAGCCAGCACGAGGCTGACAAGTATTAATGGCAGGCGGGCTGAGGACATAAACTTCAATATTATATTTGTTGACACAATTATAGACGAAAAACCTGCTTTATAGAAAGGCTCGGATATTGGCTCGGGTATTGGTGCCTATGATGGATGCACGATCGGCTCCAGGTTGCCGATGCGAAATTGAAAATCACCTGTCTTACGGTCGGCAAAGTAGTGTTGAAGGGTAAAGTAAACCGGGCGGAAGGCAATTTTATCCCACGGAATATCTTGTTCCTCGAACAGTTCCACTTCCAGGCTCTCCGTACCGGGCGAAAAATCCAGGTCGAGCAACCTGGCGCGGAAAAACAGGTGCACTTGGTTGATATAGGGCAAGTTGCACATGGAATACAAATCGCCGATTGCTACACGTGCGTTGGCCTCCTCCAGCGTTTCGCGCAAAGCGGCTTCGGTAGTGGTTTCACCGTTTTCCATAAAACCCGCCGGCAATGTCCACAACCCTTGGCGCGGCTCGATTGAGCGGCGGCACAACAGGATATGGCCATTTCCCCATTCCGGGATGGCGCCTATCACCAGCTTGGGGTTCTGATAATGGATGGTGGAGCAAGCGGTGCAGACATAGCGCGAGCGATTATCGTCTGGCGGCATGCGCAACTCGACCGGCTCACCGCATTCACTGCAATACTTCATTTCCAGATTTTCCACCACGGCTTTTCGTCTTGTGGCGACTGGCTGGCAACCGGTATTGCGGCGCCCTTGTTTTTGTCGAGCACACGTTGTGCATCGTCGCGCAAATCCTTCATGCCCATGGCATCATAGGCTTTCACCATGATCTGCAACGCATCAAACATGGCTGGCGTTTGCGGGTAATCGGTGAGTACGCCCTTGGCGCGGTTGGCGGCAGCCACATACGCACCACGGCGCAAATAATAATTGGCAACATGAATTTCATAACGCGCCAGCGCATTAACCAGATATTGCATGCGCAGCCTGGAATCAGGAGCGTATTTGCTGTCTGGAAAGCGCGTCACCAATTCCTTGAATGCCCCGAAAGCATCGCGCGCAGCATTGGGATCACGCTCGGAAAGATCCTGTTTTGACACTCCGCCCAGCAGACCGAGATCCTCGTTAAAATTGATCAGCCCTTTCAGGTAATAGGCATAATCCACGTGTGCGTTGTTGGGGTATTGTTTGATAAAACGATCTGCCGCCGCAATGGCCGACTCAGGTTCTTTCTGCTTGTAATAGGCATAGGCAATTTCAAGTTGCGCCTGCTGCGCGTAGCGGCCATAAGGGTAGCGCGATTGCAACGACTCAAAAGTTTTTATGGCTTTTTCATAATTGCCATCATCCATCTGCTCCATCGCCTCGGCATAAATTTCCTTGGCAGGCTGTGCGTTCGCAGCCGATTTTTCGTCGGATGGAGACGGAAAAATGGTACATGCAGTTAACGCGAACAGCAGGAATAAAGCTAAACTATGGCGCATGGCTGAACCCAAAAAATATTGCGTGATTATATCACCCTCTCGGGCACGTGAACCCGTGACGGAAAAATCAGGCATATCGACATTTCAAGTTCGCAAAAACCCGGAGAAAGTAAAATAAACATGCAACACCCCAAAGGCAGGCACCCAGATGTTCGCCAAGAGAAATGTGATGAAGCCGCTGACGAAGACGAGGCCGATGCCGCCGCAAATTCGTTGCCCCTGGCCCCGCTCGCATTCAAGGCGCCGGGCGAATGCGCCGGAATGCGCCTCGACCAGGTATTGGCCAAACTGCTGCCGGAATATTCGCGCAGCCGCCTGCAAGACTGGGTAGTACAAGGGCAGGTAATGGTTGATGGTGCGCCAGCCAGCGTCAAACAAAAAGTGTGGGGCGGGGAAGCGATAGAAGTCACGCCGCAATCACATCCAGCCGGGCAGCCGCATCAGGCCGAGGATATCGCCCTTGACATCGTGTTCGAGGATGACAGCATCCTCGTCATCAACAAACCGGCCGGGCTGGTGGTGCACCCGGGCAGCGGCAACTGGGAAGGCACCTTGCTCAACGCCCTGCTGCACCATGCACCACAACTTTCCGGAATTCCGCGCGCCGGCATCGTGCACCGGCTGGACAAAGACACCAGCGGCCTGCTGGTGGCAGCGAAGACGCTGACCGCGCAAACGGCGCTGGTGCGCCAGATGCAGGCACGCACCGTGCAGCGTGAATACTATGCGCTGGTGTATGGCGAAGTGTTGCACGCAGGCATGGTGGATGCACCCGTAGGGCGCCACCCCACGCAACGCACCAAAATGGCAGTGGTGGCGGATGGCAAGCCCGCCGTCACGCACTACAGCATAGCGGAACGTTTCCCCGCCACTTCGCCCTTCGCTGCCTCAGGAGGTTCAGGACAGGGCTGCACCCTGCTGCGCTGCAAACTGGAAACCGGGCGCACCCACCAGATCCGCGTGCACCTCGCCTCCATCCGCCACCCGCTGGTCGGTGACAAAACCTATATCAAGGGCGCACAAAAATGTGCGCCGCAACTGCGCCCTATTCTCGCTGCTTTTCCGCGCCATGCATTGCATGCGGCGCAACTCGGGCTGGAACATCCGGTGACGGGTAAATGGCTGGAATGGAAAGCGCCGTTGCCGGACGATATGGCGCAGTTGCTGAAACAAATCAGAAGCGCATCGCATGAGCCTGCTTGACCGTTCTTTACTCAAAGATTGGTGCATCATTCCCGACTGGCCCGCACCAAAAAATGTGCATGCCTTGCAAACCACGCGCAACGGCGGCGTAAGCGTTGCGCCCTACAACAGCCTCAACCTCGGCGACCATGTCGGCGACGATCCGCTGGCGGTAGAGCGCAACCGCATGCTGCTGCAACCTATGCTGCCGAGCGAACCGATATGGCTCAAACAAGTGCATGGCACGGTAGTGGCAAAGGCGCATGATGCGGATTGCTGGCCGGAAGCGGATGCCTGCGTAGCGTCGCGTGCGGGCGCGGTGTGCGTAGTGATGACGGCAGATTGCCTGCCCGTGTTGCTGTGCGATGAACAGGGCAGCGTGGTCGGCGCAGTGCATGCAGGTTGGCGCGGATTGTGCAGCGGCGTGATAGAACAAACCGTGCGCGACATGAATGTAGAGCCATCTGCTCTAATGGCATGGCTGGGCCCCGCAATCGGAGCACAGGCATTCGAGGTAGGCGAGGAAGTGCGTGCGGCATTTATCGCCGAACAACCGCAAGCAGTTGCGGCCTTTACCCCCTCCCCCGCACAAGCGGGAGGGAGTGAAAAATATCTTGCCGATATCTATCAACTCGCCCGCCTGCGTCTGAATACGCTGCGCATCACACGCATCTACGGCGGCGGTTTGTGCACCTATACAGATAGTGAAAGGTTCTTTTCTTACCGGCGCAATGGCGTGACCGGAAGGATGGGAACATTTATCTGGTTGGAATGAAAATCCGCCTTCAACCCCTCACAAATTCCTGTGGGCGGAATTGCCTTACAAGGCTCCTTACCGCTTCTGGGTATTCGCACTAAACTCTGCGAACTGAAGCCCTTCTTCTGTCATTTTGCTTGGGGTAATTTCATGCACAATAGAGTAGCGCAAAGACCTGCCCTGGTAATTAAGCGGGCCGCTGAATACTTCTACATCACGAATCTCGCCGTTCTTAAGCCGGTGGGATACTTCGATACGGTATGTTGATTCACTCTTGGCCCTATGCACCATTTCGGCAACATGATCGCTCTTGGCAATGCTGATTTTGGCGATGTTCATGCCACGCAACTCTTCCATCGAATAACCCCAAAATGCGATTGCGGCAGCGTTGGCATCTATAATCCGACCAGTCTCATCCAGCAAAAATATGATGGAAGCATTCTTCTCGAACATGTGCCGGTAAAGCGACTCGTTCTGCCTTATTTCCTGAATCTCTTGCCGGGCGCGTTTCAGGCCAAACACCAGCACCCAGGTGAGCAGCGCCAGCAGCAGGCTGACCCCGATGCCTGCATAGGCAATAAATTGTGGTTTGCCGCCTTCCAGTTGCATATCAAAGATGGGCAAGGAGTGTGCAGACACCGTCCATGTATGGTTTGCAATTTCAATCTGCTTGGCGGTCCTGAATCTGGCATTTGAACTTGCGGACAGGTGGCTGGCGCTAGGGTCTGAATCGTACATCAATGTTTCATCCAGCAGGGTCTTGCCATCAAGCAGTTCAATATCGATCATGTTGGAAGCCTCGCCGAGGATATTGGTCATCAGAGGCTCCATGTGAAACGATGAATAGACCCAGCCAACGATATTGGCGCGGCGCTCGGCTATGGTGTCATGCTGCTTTCCATTCCTGTAAACGGGCATAAAAGTCAGGAATCCGGCCCGTAAGTGATCGGCTGTTTCTCGCAGCAGCACCTTGCCAGTATTAACTGCTTTGCCGCTGTCTCGCGCCTGTTCCATGGCAATGCGATGTATCGGTTCTGCAAGCATGTCGAAGCCAAAAAGACTCTTGTTGGAGTCGGTAAATGGCTCGAGGTAGGCGGTTGGAGCGTAGATGTCCGGTTCGCCATCTGACTGGATAGTATACTCAGGAAAACCTTCCTTGCGGACAGCAGCGATGTGCTTATTCTTCTGTGCTCTTGGCACAATCGGCGAAAACCCTATCGCCTGGACACCCGGATAATTTTCTTCCGGCCGAAGCTTCGTAATGTAGGCATGAAAACTGTCTCGCTCAATATTCCCGAGAGTGTTGAATAAAACCATTATGCCGCGCAGCATCTGCTCATACATCTTCATGCGATCCTCGACATGGCGCATCGCTTCGCGCTCATGGGAATCAAATTCGGTCTGCAGTTCCCGCAGGGTTTCCTGATATTGGTTTTGCCACAACAGGTGCGTGATTGCCAAGGAAACTGCCAGCACCAGCAGGGGCAGCCACTGGCCGAAACCATGCCATTCCAATAAGCGTGCGAAGCGTGATAAAAAACGATTGGCAGTAGTGGTCATAACGTTTCTGGCGCTTATTCACATTCGTCCGGTGCATTTAATAACAACCCCAGGTAAAGCACCCTGAGAATTCAAGCAAGGGGTAAACCGTGGCTTGCCCCTTCCTAATCTAGCAGCAAATCCAATGCTGCGCCACAGGCAGCATCATATGAAAGCCCTAATAACCCTCATTGCTCACCCCAATTGCAACGTCGGAAGCATTTGGGCGAATTCTGAATTGGCGTTCTCCTTATGTCTTTTTGAGATTTATGGGACAATTTCCAATAGTAAAAGCCCACTATTTAAAAAGGAGGCATTATGCGCCACCTCTTGTTACTGAATATTCTCTTGCTCAGTTTGTTAACCAGC
>JAHFRC010000067.1 GCA_023259015.1 Nitrosomonadales bacterium
GCGCCAGGCCCGCTACAGCGGCTTGCACACCGTTTCCAATGGCTTCCGCAATGAATTGTTGCCGCCGTTTTTCGGCCAGATCGTATGCATATTTTGAAATGGAGGTTGCGGTAGACGATGAAAATGTGATCGCTTCGGGGCGGGGGAAGGGGCGGCATCCGTAACTGTTCAATTGGGTTTTTTGATCCACGACCAGACGATGGTCGCCGCCCAGCACCAGCATTTTTTCAATAGGCAGGGCAAGCTGCAGAAGCTCGTCGCAATTATCGACACTTGGCATTCCAGCTTCTTCGCAGATTGTCGGCCTGAGCGCACGCAATGCTGCAAGCGTTGCCGCAGAATAACCTGAAATCCGCATGGGAACCGCTTCCCTTAGCCCATCCAGAAGGAAGACTTTTTCAATCCACTCGATCTTGTGATCAAAGAAATAATTCGGAAGGAACTGGCAATTGATGATCGAAACAATAAGCGCCGCCACGTCGCATACGCGTGGGTCGAGACGGCCGCAGCGATGCCACAAGAGCCACTCCCTTGCGTAGCGCTCCGCAAATTCGTGAATGCCTTCAATTTTCGCTGAAGGCACGCTAACGGCAATATTGCCGTTTAGATCGAATTCGAATGGCGGCCCGGTTTCACTTGAAGCTTGCCCGTCATTTGCTTTTTGCCGCGCATTCATTGTCCGCAGTTCCGGTAACTTCGATGCTTCAAGTTATATGCTGCGCTTCATCGCATTGGCCAGCATCTCGCGGAAGGCGGCAAACACCTTGCGCATCTGGGGCTGCTTGTAGGGAAATACATCAACCGGGTCGATTGCGTGCACGATCATGTTGCTGTCCACTTCGAAAATCAACAAGCTGCCATCTGATGTTTCACCGCAATCTATACCGATATAATCGAGCCCCATGCGCTCGTGGATGGCGCGAAAAACCTCCGCGTGCCGACGCGCAAAATCCGCATCGAAATTTTCCATAAAACGTTCTTCTTCGGCGCGTTTCTCGGCGCTCTCGGCCATGCCGGCATTCAGGTAATGGATCATCCAATACGCGGATATTCCCATGTGGCAGACAAATGGGCGGCCCTCGATCAGGACAATCCGGTACTTCCGGAACAGGCCATCCGCCCCGCGATAATCAATGAAGCGGGCAATATAGAATTCATCGTGCGGCATGGTTTGCAGATAATCCACGACGGATGCCGGGTCATCGAGCTTGGCAAGACCCTTTCCGGCATGCGAATCAACCGGGCGTACAATGACCGGAAAATTTCCACCTTCCAGGACGGCAGCAATCGCCAGTTCCTCGCGGCCAATTTGTTCCAGTGCATGCCTGTCTATGCGCACCGTATCCGGCATGATAATCCCCGGTGCAGATTCCAATAATGCGCAGGCGCTATCGCGCGACAGTAGCGCAATCCGCTTCGGCATGTTGAGCACCGGTCGCGGCCAGGATTTCACGGCCTCCCCAATATCTTCCAGCAATGGGATGTTCTGGTCGGATTCGCCTATGGCGATGAACAGCACATCATGCTCGGGCAGCGCTGGCGGCAAGGGTAAACCTGGCGCCACGTAGAGTATGTCGAGTGCGACATCCGAATTTTCCAGCAGGAATTCCAGTGGCGTATTCGCCATCAAATCCCCCGGCCCCATGATGGCGAGAAGCCGTATATTGGCTTGGCCGGCGGCAGTCGGCGGAGAATAGATTTGCTGTAGCTCCAGCGCTTGGGCCTGCATGACCAAGGCCAGTTCCCGGTTTCCTCTGAGTTGCAATACCGTAGATAAATCCATCAATGCATTGGCGCTCGCGGTGCCCGGATCGGCGCCGGCGCGTTCGATCAATTGCGTGCCCAAAGGCGCAAGATCGGCCCCGGAAAAAGCCATCCGCATCAGCTTCGCCAGGCCGATGAGCGGCTCTTGAAGCGTTTCATTGGCGGGATATGGCGGGGTGTGGGGATTTTGTGAGGGTTTATTCATGATGTTTGTTTGTGTGTGGCGATCATCTCACCGAATTTGGTTGTCGCATTGATCAAGGCGTCGATGTCGCTCATGTTGGTGCGATGATTGACTATCGCGGCACGAATCGCAAAATGCCCGTCAATGGCAGTCGACGATGGGGCGGTAATTCCCGATTCCTGCAGCGCGACAACAATATCCGCATTTATCCGGTCGGCATCTTTGCAGCGATAGCGGAAACACACAATATTCAGCGCAACTGGCGCGAGCAGTTCCAGCGCCGGCGACGCCTCGATACGCTGCTTCATGTATTGGGCCAGCGCACAGGTATTCGAAATGACCTGTCCCAGTTTTTCCGGGCCATATACTTTTATCGTGAACCAAGCCTTGAGCGCCCGGAAGCCGCGCGAAAGATCCGGACCGAAATCGCATGGCCACGGCGAGCCAGCCGCCATACCGCGTGTTTCCCGTTTCAGGTAAGCAGCGGGTGATGCAAAAGTGTTGTAATGCAGCGCGCCGTCCCTTACCAGCACAAAGCCCGCGTCGTAGGGTGCCTGTCCCCACTTGTGAAAATCGAAAGCGATGGAGTCAGCACGCTCGATTCCTTTCAGGCGCGGTGCAATGTCTCCTGCCAGCATGGCGAGCGCTCCATAAGCGCCGTCAACGTGGAACCATGTTTTCTCGCGCCGGGCGATTTCCGCAATAGTATCGAGATGATCGATTGCGCCGACATCCACGGTGCCCGCCGTTCCTGCAATGAAGAACGGCATCATGCCAGCCCTCCTGTCATCTGCGATGACACGTTCGAGCGCTTCAACATCCATCTGGTGCTGCCCGTTCACCGGAATCATGCGCAAGGCATCGGTGCCGATACCGGCAATGTCCATCGCCTGCGCAATACTGATGTGGGCGCAGGCTGATGTATAAGCGGCCAGGCGCTGCCCGGAGGCAATACCCCTTTGCCGCACGCTGCCGCCCAATGCGGCGGTGCGTGCAATCAGCACGCTGATCAAGTTTGCCATGGAGGTGCCCGTCACAAACAAACCGCTGGATGTGTCCGGGAAGCCGAACAGATTGCGAACCCACTGCACAACCTGCCGCTCCACTTCGACCGGTATCTGATCGCGCCCGCCAAGATTGGCATTTAAACCGGCTGCCAGCATTTCCGCCAGCATGCCGACCGGTGTGCCGCCGCCATGAACCCAGCCCATAAAACCGGGGTGGGCGTTGCCCACGGCATAAGGAAGTATTTTATTCATGAATACGTCATGCGCCGCAGCGAGATCGAGCGGTTCACCATTGAGCGGTTGCCGGAATAAATCGCGCACTTCCTGAGGAATCGGCTGCCATACCGGCTGCTCGCGTAGGTGCTCGAGATAGCCCAGCATGTCGTCCAGCATCTGCTGGCCCTGCGTCCGGAAGGCTTGCCAATCAGATGGATCGAGTGTGTTTTCAGAAGTTTTCAGCATGGCTGTATCAAGATGATCCGGCGATGGTGCAGAGTATATATTTAGAAAGCAATTTACTATGCATATTATCGGGGCGCTTTGCCGAGTTGGGGGAGAAATTGGCGCTTATCCGTTCATTTGAACGCAAGGTTCCTTGCGATAACACCGTTAGCTTTCCCGCGTTTGCAAGAGGCTGGGTGCCGGGTACAGTGGGTGTCACCCCCTTTTCAACCAGCAGTCAATGGTGCAAGGGAGTGGTTTTTATACCATTGTTGGCACATATACAGATCAGGGCGCGGTGCACCGCGCCCTGCCGGGTTGCATGATTCTCGAAAGGAATCAGTTGTGTAACCTGGTTAGAAAACCCTTCGAAGAAGGGTTGTGCTGGCAACGCACAGCGCAATCATCAGCGCTTGGCCAAACGCTCCTTGCGCGCCTTGTCGATCAGGGTGTTCAATACATCTATGGTTTCTGCCGGGTGCAGGCCGGTGATCAGATATTTGCCATCCACAATCAGCGTCGGCGTGCCGCGTATGCCGTAGCTCTGCCCCATTTGCTTGGCGCGCGTCACTTTGCTTTGCATGGAAAAGGAATTGTAGGCATCGCTGAATTTTTTGCGGTCTATGCCATGTTGGGCAACGAAATCGGTAACCTTGGCTTCATCGGTCAAGTCCATGTTGCTCACATTCCAGGCGTTGTACAAGTCATCATGCAACTTCACACGCTGCCCCAAGGCTTCCAGCGCATAGAAAGTGCGTCCCATCGTCTCCCACGTCGGGTTAAAAATGGCCGGCACAAAAGTCAGTTCGACATCCTTGGGCATTTTCTTTTCCCACGCGCTCAACAGCGGATGCAGCTTGAAGCAGTGCGAGCAACCGTAGAAAAAAAACTCCAGCACTTCAATCTTGTTACCGCTCTGCGTGGGTTGCGGCTGGCTGAGCACCGTGTAGTTTTCGCCTGCCTGTGGTGCGGCGAATCCCTGGGCGGAGAACAGCAAAACCAGTATGGAAAAAAATCGCTTGATGAATTTCACGTATTCCTCCTTGCTTAAGGTTGGCGAGTTTTAAATTACTGCGTCTTCGTTGGAGTGGCATTGATCCCATTTTGTTTCAACGCCGCCAAAGCTTTATTCATTTCATCTGCGCCCCGGTATGGCCCCAGGCGCACGCGATGCCATACTCCCTTGTCGGGAATTGTCGCCGTCAGGATGCTGGCTTCCATGCCCAGCATGGCCAGCTTGGCTTTCAATTTATCCGCATCTTCCGCATTGGAAAACGCACCTGCTTGCAGAAAATAGATTTCTTTTGCATCCGCCTTTTCCGCTGGTTTTGCGGATGCCGGCTTGCTCTCTGACGCTGCTGGCTTCCCGCTGCCTTTTTGTGCGGGCGCCGCCGCGTCTTGCTTGTCGGTCAGCACCTTGTAGAATTCGAAACGCGGTTTGCTTTCGCCCCCGCTTTGGGCTGCGGCGTCAAGAGCAGGCGACGGGGCTGATTTCGCGGCAGGAGCAGGCTTGGCGGCATCCGGCACAAGCCGTGGTGCTTCATGCGGTTCCTTGCCCGCAAACGGGTTTGGTGTCTTTAAGATATACCACGCCACCCCGGCGGCGATGACCAACCCAAGCACCATGCCGATCAAAATGCCGATCAGCAATGAACCGCCCTTACTCGGCGGTGCGGATCGGTTGCTGCTGTTTCTGCTCATTCCATCATCCTTTAAAATTGCGGACGGTTACATTTTTTCGGGTGCGGAAACACCCAGCAACGCCAAGCCATTGCGCATCACCTGCGCCACGGCGGCAACCAAAGCCAGCCGCGCCTGTTTGACTCTTTCATCTTCAACCAGGAAGCGTGAGGCATTATAGTAGCTGTGAAAATCCGCCGCCAAGTCTTTCAGGTAAAATGCAATCATGTGCGGCGCCAGATCTTCCGCAGCGCTCTCGATCACCTGCGGATAATCAATCAAGTGTTGCAGCAGTGTTTTTTCGTAATCGCTCTCCAGCACACCCACATCGGCTTGCCGCAACGCCGCCACATCGCCCTGCCATTGCTGCAGCACGCTGCAAATACGCGCATGGGCATACTGCAGGTAATACACCGGGTTTTCGTTGCTCTGCGATTTCGCCAGATCCATATCGAAATCCAGGTGCTGGTCGCTCTTGCGCAGCACATAAAAAAAGCGCGTCGCATCGTTGCCCACCTCATTGCGCAGTTCGCGCAGGGTGACGAATTCACCGCTGCGTGTGGACATCGCCGCTTTTTCGCCGTTGCGGTACAGCACCGCGAATTGCACCAGCGCAATGGTCAGCTTGCCGCTGTCCAGCCCCAGCGCCTTGAGCGCGCCGTTCACGCGCGCGATATAGCCGTGATGGTCGGCGCCCCATATGTTGATGATGCGCTCGAAGCCGCGCTCGAATTTGTTCAGGTGATAGGCGATGTCGGAAGCGAAGTAAGTGTAAAGGCCGTTCTCGCGCTGCACCACGCGGTCTTTTTCATCGCCGAATGCGGTGGAGCGGAACCACAGCGCGCCGTCCTGCTGATAAATATATCCGCCCTGCCTGAGCGTATCTACCGCACGCGCCACCAGCCCGGAATCGAACAGCGATTGCTCGGAAAACCACTCATCGAAATGTACGCCGAATTCGGCCAGATCGTTACGGCAATCGCCCAGTTGCTCCGTCAATACATGGTTGTGGATATATGCATAATCTTCGCCCAGCAAGCGCTTGGCATTGGCGATCAACGTATCCAGATGGGTATCGGCATCTTCCTCAACAGACGGTGCATTATGCATCGCCTCGGCGGCTGCGCGCACATAGCGCGCGCCATGTGCCGTGCTGATCTGTTGCGCCATGTCGCGCACATAATCGCCCTGATAGGCATTCGGCGGGAACGGCACTGGGATATTGTGAAGGTCGAGATAACGCAGCCATGTGGACAGCGCCAGAATATCCATCTGCCGCCCGGCGTCATTTACATAGAATTCGCGCGAAATCGCATAGCCCGCCGCATCCAGCACGTTGGACAGGCTCGCGCCATACGCCGCACCGCGCCCGTGTCCGACATGCAATGGGCCGGTGGGGTTGGCGGAAACAAACTCCACCTGAACTTTTTTCCCCGCACCGAGGCCGATGCGGCCATAGTCCGCCCCCGCCTGCAACACGCCGCGCACCACGCTCTGCTTGGTCGCCACGGTGAGAAACACATTGATGAAACCGGCACCGGCGATCTCCACTTTTTCCACCACGCCGGAAGCAGGCAGCGCATCCATCAATGCCTGCGCGATGCTGCGCGGGCTGCGCTTGAGCGGCTTGGCCAGTTGCAGCGCCAAGTTGCAGGCATAGTCGCCATGCTGCGCCTGTTTGGGACGTTCCAGCAGAATGCTGACGGTTTGCTCCGGTGCCACAATGCGCAGGGCTTGCGCGAACAGGTCGGAAAGATGGATTTTGAAATTGGAAACAGCGGCAGTCATTACGCAATACCTTCGAAAGAGGCGCGGATTATATCATTTCGGGACTAGCGGATTGTTCATGAACTTGCTTACGGAGCAGAATCGGAGTTTGTTCAACGTCAGCTTACGACCCTGAGGCGACATACGCGAACGGCTGGTATCTGGGAGCCTAATTCATGGTGCTTACTGGCAGCAACGTGCCCATTTGAGACGGTAACCGAGATTCCCGCAGGTGTCAGCTCCTCGGCCATTGCTGTCTTTGGGAGTTGAATGCCGAAAGGACTGGTTTGCTTCGCTAAGCTGACTTTAGTTCGAGCCCGAATTAGCTCGCCGGCTCGGATAAATCTGGGCACTGGGAAATGGCTATAGCCTTTTTATGGCAATCAAATTAATTCGTTAGTGATGTGACTGTAATAGAGAGATTGTTAATGTTAAAAAAAGCCCTTGATCGCTTTTCCGAGGTAAAAAACTCAGAGACATCAGCATTAATCGCTGCCTGAAAGTGAAGCGCATCTATTGGCCCCAATCCAAAATTACATGCAAGCGTTAAAGCCTCAGAGGTTACCTCCGGGGTGATCTTAACTAAGTCGGAAACAGCTAATAGGTATTCAGTATAAAAAGCCACTGCATCTTCTTTTTTATTAAAAGTAGGTTTAGGCAACAGTTCAAGGCTAAGGAAATCGGAAGCGATAAACTCTCGATCCGGGTCATCAATAATAACCATTGCTTTTTGGGATATTTCTTCTGTTCCGCAAAATGCATTTATTAATACGCAAGTATCAAGGAATGTCCGCTTTTTATTAGGCGCGCTCACCCCTGATTTCCTCGATCATTGAGTTAATTTCATCCTCGGAAAGCAGTTTCATTCCTTTTGCTAATGCTGCTTGCCGATGTGCTAAGAGTTTGCGGCCAAGCTCGGTTCTTGGTGTGGTTATGTTTGTTAAATTGATTTGACCTCGTGGCTTTTTGAGCAAATAATTTGTAAGAGGGCCCCTCGTAAGACTGCTGTAATTGTCAAATGTCGGGCAAATCTCATCCGAATAAATAACACGGTGCGGTAAGCGAGTATTGGCTTCAATCGCTTCATCGGACGAAGAGGCATGCGCAACTGGCACCAGAAGAATACTGGCCATTAGTACGTAGTTGAATGTGCCGCGATCATAGCTAATGCTAGTCATATATCGGCTCCAATGAGTCAATGGCATGTGGCTTGAGGCAATTAAAAAACATCACTTTGTTTGCCAAGTGAATGGCGTCCAATCTATCTGAAAGACTATCGATCAGCAACTGCATTGAAGTATCAGGCTGGTTAACAGCCGTATCAATATCAACGATAGTTCCTTCCTTCTTCGAGCCATTATTTAATATTGCCTGAGCAAAGGACACTAACTGTATCGTATGGATAAAATTGTCGTCTGGAATATCAATTCGAATATTGAATTGCTCCTTTTCCAATTTATGGTTTGCAATAGACAGCTCAAGGTTGAACATCGCAATTAGCTGTTGCATATCAGTTGCTGGAAGCAAATCAATGTACTTAACTGCATATCGCTCTACTTCTTGAACGATATTACTTTTAGCAAGGATTCCCATTAGCTTGACAATGGCGGGTTTAAATTGACTCCAGCCGGGGTAAGGATATTTGCAGCTGATAGATGCACTAAAATCACTAACGCTAAATATGAATTGCCCCCACTCTATGCGACTTAATGGAGCATATTTCAAATTTGGATCAGCATCCCTCACAGGTTTAGGTAACTGAGAAATGGGGAACGCCTCAATCTTCTTCTCGCCCTCTAGCCCATTAAATAAATAGCCCGGGAAAATGACGGAGACCGGGGCGCTACTGGAAAATCGCACCTCAAACACTGCGTCAATCAATGGCTCTTTGCCTAATTTTTTTGGAAGTTTGATGCCCATAATCCAAGAATGCATAAATCCACATCGTTTATGATAGCACGACTTCCCCCCGTCCAAGTAACACGGGGGGCTTGAAATACATGGTCGAGGAATCTACCACCAAAGTCCATTTGAAACCATAGACCAGAATATATAGGTAATCCTAGTTAAACCGTTTACCGCTTTTAGAAAGGAAGCAGTAGCCCGGAAAAGGTGCCGTTATATGTATCGGATTGGCTCGCCGATTCGGACTCGAACTAAAGTCAGCTAAGCCAAGCAAATTGGTCATATCGGCATTCGATTCCAAGGTCAGCAATGGCCGAGGAGCGGTCG
>JAHFRC010000068.1 GCA_023259015.1 Nitrosomonadales bacterium
ACAAGATATTGAAATCCGTGCACTTCCCCTGGCCGATCGCAACCATGATCCTGCAACACCACGAGAAACTTGATGGCTCAGGGTATCCGAACGGCCTCATAGGCAGCGACATTATTCTCGAATCGCGCATCATCACCGTCGCGGATGTTGTGGAAGCCATCCAGTCGGCTCGCCCCTACCGTGACGCTGAGGGTATTGAAGCCGCCCTCGATGAAATCACCAGGTGGTCTGGCATCAAATACGATGCGGATGTCGCCGCCGTATGCCGGCGCCTGATTGTCGAGCAAGGCTTCAACATCAACAACAATGATTACACCAAAACAGATTTTATCAACCTTGCTTTCATGAAGGCAGAGAAGGCCTTGAGCTAAACCGAACCTCTATTGCATTTGCGCCAATGCCCGCGATATATCCGGAACAGCGCCTGGTGATGTGCTGATTCTTGCCGGACTCAAGTTGCACCCATCCATCAATTTTTATTCCGGAAAATGAGTAAATTTTAACCGGGCGTGACTGGCCGGATTCTGAAATTCAGCACTGGCCAATAACATCAACCTGCCCGCTGCCGGGCGCACTCCTTCCGTGAGTAGCATCCTCATCAGCGGTGGCGCGCCAGCAGATGTGTTTCTGGACGGATCCGCCAATACCCCTATTACACTTTTTGCCCTGTCAGGCAAACACTGACAGCAGAATTTTCCATTCCCCTACGCCATAATCAGACAAACACCGATAGCGCTTTTCGTGTGCCAGGAACACTATCGCCATATTTGTTTTGCCTGTTGAAACGAAACAGACTGTTGGAATTCGCCCGCCTGCAAACACGGACTGCAGGCCAATTGCTGTTGATGCCATGTTCATGATTTCATCCCTGGAAAAAATGATGTGCGGTGTAAATAGGAATAGAATGTTGGGCGCCCTGCTCTCTCCAACTATCAGACAAGGAAAGAATGAATACCCATTCCCCTCTGCAGCCGCAGCAGCTTCACCAACCCTGTGACCCGGAACAATTCGGATTCCAGACTACGGCTGACCTGGAGGACATGACGGAAATCATTGGCCAGATGCGCGCCATGGACGCGGTGCGTTTCGGCGCCGGTATCCGTCACGATGGCTATAACCTTTTCGTGCTCGGCCCTTCCGGCATGGGCAAACGCAGCCTGGTGCGGCAGCTCCTAGAAAAAAAGGCGAAGGACGAGCATGAGCCAGCCGACTGGTGCTACCTCAATAACTTCGATCATCCGCACAAGCCCAAGGCGCTCAGGCTGCCATCCGGCAGGGGGGCGGAATTGCGCCAGCGCATGGAGCAATTGGTGGCTTATTTGCGCACCGCCATTCCCGCGCTGTTCGAGAGCGATGAATACCACGCCAAGGCAAAAGCGATTCAGGAGGAATTCGGCAAACGTCAAGAACAGGCATTCGAGAAACTGGAAGAGGAGGCCGTTAAGCAGGAAATCGTTTTGCTGCGCACCCCGGATGGGTTCACTTTTGCGCCCACCCGCAACCATGAGGTGATTCCCCCAGGCGAATACGAGAAGCTGCCGGATGAGGAAAAAAAACGGATGGGAGCGGCAATCACGGGGTTGCAGGAGCGGCTGGAAAAGATTCTGCGGCAGGTGCCGCAATGGCGCAGGGAGCGGCATGAGCAGATCAGGCAACTTGACCGCGAAACCACCCTGTCAACGGTAGGGCACCTGGCAAATGAGTTGAAGGAAGCCTATGCCAGCATGCCCGAAGTGCTGAAATACCTTGACGAGGTGCAGCGGGACATGGTCGACAATGCGGACGATTTCCGCAAGCAGGAAGAGACTGCCAATGTCGACGGCATGACCATCGTTACGCGCCAGAGCTTTCACCGATACAAGGTGAACGTACTGGTGACCAACGGTAAAGAATCCGGCGCCCCAATCATCAACGAGGACAACCCGACTTACAGCAACCTGGTTGGGCGGGTCGAGCATATCGCGCAACTCGGCGCGCTAATCACGGATTTCACATTGATCAAACCCGGCGCGCTGCACCGGGCGAACGGCGGTTACCTGCTGCTGGATGTGCGCAAGGTGCTGATGCAACCCTTTGCATGGGAGGCACTGAAGCGGGCGCTTCAATCGCGCGAGATCCGCATCGAATCGCTGGGGCAGATGTATAGCCTGGTCAGCACCGTGTCGCTGGAGCCGGAACCGATCCCGCTGCATACCAAAATCATCCTGTTCGGCGATCGCCTGTTGTATTACCTGCTGCAGGAATACGATCCTGAATTTGAAGAACTGTTCAAGGTGGCTGCGGATTTCGAGGAGCGCATCGAACGCAATGCCGGCTCTCACCTGCTTTATGCCCGCATGATTTCCACGCTCGCCCGCAAGGAAGCATTGTTGCCGTTCGACCGCAGCGCCGTGGCGAGGGTGATCGAGCACAGTGCGCGCATGGTCGGCGATGCAGAGCGCCTTTCCACCCGCATGCGCAGCGTGGCGGATTTGCTGCGCGAGGCCGATTACTGGGCGCGTGAGGCTGGGCGGACAGCGGTGCAAGCAGACGATGTACAGCGCTCGATTGACGCCCAAATACGGCGGCAGGATCGGCTAAGGGATCGGCTGCATGAGGCAATTCTGCGCGACACCTTGATGATAGCCACGCAAGGCGCAGTGACGGGCCAGGTCAACGGCCTCTCCGTGATCGATCTGGGTAGTTTTACCTTTGCCCAGCCGACCCGCATCACCGCCACCACGCGGCTTGGCGAAGGTGAACTGGTCAATATCGAGCGTGAAGTGAAGCTGTCCGGCGCCATTCACTCCAAGGGCGTGCTGATTCTCTCTTCCTTCCTTGCCGCACGCTATGCCAGGAACCAGCCGCTGGCGCTTTCCGCCAGCCTGGTGTTCGAACAATCCTACGGCCTCGTCGAAGGAGACAGCGCTTCGCTGGCCGAGTTGTGCGCCCTGCTTTCCAATCTGGCGAATACGCCGATCAAGCAGTCGCTGGCAATAACCGGATCGGTGAACCAGTTTGGGCAAGCACAAGCGATCGGTGCAGTCAACGAAAAGATCGAGGGGTTCTATGATATTTGTTCAGCGCGCGGATTGACCGGCGAGCAGGGAGTATTGATTCCCGCCGCCAACATCAAGCACCTGATGCTGCGCCACGATGTGGTGGCTGCCGCCAAGGCCGGAAAATTCAGGATATACGCCGTGGAAAATGTCGACCAGGCGATCGCCCTCCTGACCGGCATGCCGGCCGGTGAAACCGATGCAAAAGGCAGGTACCCGGAGGGCAGCGTCAACCACGGAGTTGCAGCACGGCTGGCCGAGTTGACCGAGATCAGCAAGTCATTTGCGCGGCAATCCGGTAAAAAACCAGAAGCAAAAAAAGAGCCCGACTAAGAACTTGTCCGGCTTGGGATGGGGTTAAGCAACTTCAAGGTGAGCGATCATTTCTGCCCAACGTGATTACTACGAGGTGCTCGGCGTTGCCAAAAATGCCGAGCAAAAGGCGATCAAGGACGCCTTCCGCAACCTCGCCCTGAAATACCACCCGGATCGCAACAAGGAGCCGGGAGCCGAGGAGCGCTTCAAGGAAATCGCCGAAGCCTATGCCGTCCTGTCCGATCCGAAAAAACGCGCCGAATACGATGCCCGCGGGTTTGCCGCCGTCGAGGAATTCAGCCAGGAAGACTTGTTCGGCGGCATCAATTTCGACGATATTTTCGGCGGACTCAACTTAGACTTCGGCGGCGGCCCGTTCGAAGGATTTTTTCACCGTCGCCGCAAAGGGCCGGCGCGCGGTGCGAATATCGAGGTGGAACTGTCCATCCCGCTGGAACGGGTGGCGAGCGGAGGCGAGGAGAAGGTCCGCCTGAGACGCCCTTCCTCCTGCCCTGCCTGTCACGGTACGGGTGGTGAAGGCGGCGCGGCGCCGAAAGCGTGCGATGCATGCAAAGGCACGGGGCGCATCACCCGCAGCAGCCGCAAGGAAAAAGAGCATATCCTGATCCAGCAGATCAGCATCTGCCCTACCTGCCATGGGCACGGCAATATCATCGAGCACCCTTGCCCGAAATGCCGTGGCAGCGGAGAAGTGGAGCAGGAAGAAGACCTGACGGTGAAAATACCGAAGGGGGTCGAAGAAGGCATGGCGCTGCGCATTCCCGGCAAGGGGATGCCGAGCCCTGAAGCAGGCGGCATCACCGGAGATTTGTTCGTGGTGGTGCGCACGAAGCGTGACCCGCGCTTTGAGCGGGACGGCGCCAACCTGCTGCGCCGGGAAACCATCCCCTTGACCGATGCCGTGCTCGGCGCCACGCTGCAAGTGCCAACCCTGGAAGGTTCGGTCAGCGTGACCATACCGCCCGGCACCCAGCCCGGCGCGATATTGCGCCTCAAGGAAAAAGGCTTGCCGGAATTCGGCGGCGGACGTCATGGTGAAATGTACTTGCGCATCGAGGTGCAAATACCGGAGCAGCTTTCCCGCGAAGAACGGGAGCTGTATGAACGGTTGCGCGCCCTCAGCGGCAAGCCCCATAAAACATCTGCTGGCCATTGGTGGCAAGGAACCTGAAATACCATGTTGAGAAAACCGCATACCCGGCGATTTCTGGCTGCATTGCTCGTGATATTGGGAGCAGCTTTGCTATTTCTGGCCCCGGAGACGTGGGCAGGTGTATTGCTATTGGCTCTGGGCATACTTATCGAAGCGGTTGGCATCGCCATCGGGCACAGAGGTTAGCCGCAAATAGATTTGCCGTTAAGCAAAGGAGCAGCCGAGATGATCATGGAATTCCTGAAGCCGCATGTTGCAGATAAAAACCACGGTGACGAGGATAACCATGAGATGTCGCGACGCCTGATGGTCGAGGAAATCCGTGCGATGGCGCGTGAAGCCGGCGGCTATACCCCAAGGCCTATTTCAGAAAAAGTGCTCTCTATCATGGCCAAGGTGCCACGCCACCGTTTTGTACCACAAGAAGAATCTTCCTGCGCCTATTACAACCACCCGTTGCCCATCGGTCATGGACAGACTATCTCGCAGCCCTACATTGTGGCCCTGATGACTGAGCTGCTGGTGCTGGGCAAAGAGGATAGCGTTCTGGAGGTTGGCACCGGATCGGGTTATCAGGCAGCCGTCCTCGCCGAAATGGCAGGCAAGGTATACAGCATGGAAATTGTCGAACCGCTTGCCGCGCGGGCTGCAAATCTGCTGGGAGAGTTGGGCTATGCCAATGTTCAGGTGAAATTCGGGGACGGCAATCGGGGCTGGCCGGAACATGCCCCATTCGACGGCATTATTGTTACCGCAGCGGCGGACCATGTGCCGCAGCCTCTGCTGGACCAGCTTAAACCGGGCGGGCGCATGGTGATCCCGGTGGGCAGTTGGCCATATGTGCAGGAACTGATCCTGATCACTAAAACACGGGATGGAATGCTGCACCAGGAAAATGTTTTACCGGTAAGCTTTGTTCCGCTCACCGGAGGGCATTAGATGAAACGCCCTTTCGCCATTGGCAGTGCATTCCTTTTCTTCTGCTGTGCGCTCCCTTCGCAAAGCGGCGAGTTTGATGCTGAACGCCAAAAAATGATGCAGGAAGTATTAGCCGATGCTGCCGCCACATCTTCTTACAGCGGCAGTTCTGCGCTCAGCCCTGGCGTCATTGCGGCGATGGGAAAAGTGGAACGCCATCTTTTCGTGCCATCGACGCTAACCTCTGTTGCCTATCTCAACCGCCCTCTTCCCATCGGTCATGGGCAGACGATTTCCCAGCCTTTCATCGTGGCGCTGATGACCGATTTAATGAAAATCAAGGCGGGTGACAAGGTGCTTGAAATCGGCACCGGTTCGGGCTACCAGGCGGCAATACTGGCAGAAATGGGCAGCATTGTTTACAGCATCGAAATCATCGCACCGCTTGGAAAACAGGCAGGCGAGCGGCTGGACTCTCTCGGTTACCACAACATAAAAACCTGGGTCGGAGACGGCTACTATGGATGGCAGGAAGCGGCGCCGTTCGACGCCATCATGGTGACGGCTGCCGCAAGCCACGTACCGCCTCCCCTCATCAAGCAACTGAAACCGGGTGGCCGCATGGTAATCCCGCTCGGTACGCAATTCATGACCCAGTACTTGATGCTGGTGGAAAAACAGGGGGATGGTTCGATGACCACGCGCCAGATTCTGCCGGTGCGATTTGTTCCGCTTACCGGCGGACATTAATGGGCACCTCTCAAAATCCAGATTTGCGAGCATCCGCTATGCGGATTGCCTGCTTACCCCGCTTCATCCCAACTGCTGCGTTGCGGAAAGAATTTCTTGCTTACATATCCCACATATGCGGCGCTACGAAATTTTTTCCGCGCCTTGCTGACGACTCCGCACGGGCTGCCTTTGTCCGTAGCGGATCGGCGTCCCCTTGTGGGGCATTTGGGCAAACTCTGAATTTTTAAAGATGACCCATATGCCACGTCCTCCTTTCATCGCGATCAGCATGCTTTCCGCCTGCGTGCTGGCGTATGAGGTGCTGCTGACACGGCTGTTCAGCATCGTGCTTTGGCATCACTTTGCCTACATGATCATCAGCGCGGCAATGCTGGGCTACGGGGCAAGCGGCACGGCGCTGACCCTGCTGAAGGAAAAAACCGCCCAATACCCTGGCGCGTTATATGTCATGGCCGCAACGGCATTGGCTTTTCTTATGCCAGTTGCGTTCCTTCTGACACAACAGGTTTCCTTCAATCCGCTCGAATTGCTGTGGGACAAAACACAACTGGCTAAGTTGCTTGCCATCTACCTGCTGATGATGCTGCCGTTCTTTTGCGGAGGAATGGGTATCTGCCTCGTCATGACGCACTTCGGCAAACAGGCATCACGCATCTATGCCTGCGATATTCTCGGCGCGGGCGTGGGCAGCTTGGGTGTCATCGGCGTGCTGTTCCTGCTGCCGCCCCAGCAGGTGCTGAGCGCCCTTGCGGCATTGGCGTTTCTGGCTGCCGCCATTGCCGTCGCCGAATTGAAGATGCGGCCGAAATGGCTGGTGGAATTATTTATCGGGCTGGCCGTGCTCGCAGCCATGGCGTTACCTGACATTCAAGTGCATCCATCCGCTTATAAGGACTTGAGCCAGGCCCTTAACATCGCCGGGGCGCGCGTAATCGAGGAACGCAGCAGCCCATTGGGGCAAATCACGGTGGTGGAAAATACCCGCGTTCCGTTGCGCCATGCGCCGGGGATGAGCCTCAACGCCAAGAGTGAACCGCCGCCGCAGTTAGGTGTGTTTGTAGACGGGGACGGGCCATCTGCATTAACCCGGATCGATGGCAAGCTCGAGCCTCTGGCGTATCTCGATCAACTCACCTCGGCGCTGCCTTATCATGTGCTGGTGCGCCCGAAAGTTCTGGCGCTGGGCGCCGGGGCCGGCAGCGAAGTGTTGCAGGCGCTGTACCACGGCAGCACCGCAGTCGATGCAGTGGAACTGGATCACAACATCATCGACATGGTCAACCAACGTTATAGTGGCTATGCCGGAAACTTGTATGGCCAGCCCGGCGTGCATGTATACGCAGCCGAGGCGCGCGGCTTCGTCAACACCAGCGATGCGCGCTATGATCTGATCCAGTTGGCGCTGCTGGATTCATTCGGCACGGCCTCGGCCGGACTGTATGGCCTGAGTGAGAATTACCTGTACACGGTGGAAGCGCTTCAGGCCTATCTGAACCGCCTCACACCGGGCGGCATACTGGCCGTCACCCGCTGGCTCACGCTACCGCCGCGCGATGCACTGAAACTGTTCGCCACGGCAGTGACTGCGCTGGAGCGGGATGGCATACCCAATCCTGCCGCACGCCTGGTGATGGTACGTGGCTGGAAGACTGTTACGCTGCTGGTAAAAAACAGCGATTTCACGGCACAGGAAATCGTAGCGATCAGGGAATTCTGCCGCATGCGTTCTTTTGACCTGGCTTATTACCCCGGAATGCACGCTGATGAAGCAAACCGTTACAACATCCTGTCGCAGCCCTACTTCTTCGAGAGCGCCGTTGCATTGCTGGGGCCGCAAAGACAAGACTTCATCGACCAATACAAATTTTATATCGAACCGGCGACAGATGACCGCCCGCATTTCTTCCGTTTTTTCAAATGGAATGCAGCCGCAGAAATATTCGCCTTGCGCGAACAAGGCGGCATGCCGCTGCTCGACTGGAGCTATCCGCTGCTGGTTGCAACGCTGGGGCAAGCCGTTGCGGCAAGCGTTTTACTGATCCTGGCGCCGCTGGCCTTGTCGCGTTGCCGGCGTACTTTGCCAACAGCGCCAGTAGCCCTGTATTTTCTGGCCATCGGATTTGCTTTCATGTTCATGGAAATCGCTTTCATCCAGAAATTCGTATTGTTCCTGGCACATCCGCTGTATGCCGTCGCGGTTGTGCTGTGCGCTTTCCTGCTGTTTGCCGCCACGGGAAGCTGGCTTGCCGGGCGCTGGCAGGCTGCGCACAAAGTCATGCTGGCGGTAATCGCAATGGGCGTCCTGGCGTTGCTCTATTTAGCCACCCTGCCCAACCTGTTCCATGCGCTGGCCCACTTGCCCGATGCGGCAAAAATACTTATTTCCGTGGGATTGATTGCGCCACTTGCGATATGCATGGGGGTGCCCTTCCCCACCGGCATGATGCGCTTGGCAAACACTGCCGAAGAAGCCATTCCGTGGGCATGGGCGATCAACGGCTTTGCCTCGGTGGTGGGCGCCGTTCTCGCCACTTTACTGGCTATTCATCTGGGTTTTGCTGTGGTGATATTGCTGGCGATCATGATCTATGCTGTGGCCTGTGCCGCTGGCTATTTTGGGTAACTGAAAATATCTGTTCCAGCCATAGAAATGAATTGCATGCGCAAGAAATCTCTTCCTGCTCATCGGAGGATGAATATTTTCAGGGTGAAGCTAATCTTACTGTGTCACAAAATATGAGGCATAATATATCGATCATCATTCACTGCTGGGGGGCTGATGGAGGCATTCAATGAATTCGAACAGTACCTGTCGCATCTGGCTCAGGGACTTG
>JAHFRC010000019.1:0-24512 GCA_023259015.1 Nitrosomonadales bacterium
TCAACGGCGTCGACAGCAAATATGGCTACTCGATCTATGCCAATGGCGGCACAGGCACCATCAACAACCTGGCGGACGGCATGCTGTACGGCAACCTGTATGCGGATGTCAGCACCGTCAATAACGCGGGTACCATCTTCATCCCGGCCGGGGTCGATACATCCGCAGTCAGGGTGGAAACCAACTACGGCGCCAGCGCTTACATCGGCGGCAGCTATACCCAGTCCGCTACCGGTAAATTGCAGTTCAGCGCCGCCAGCAGTTCCACCAGCACGGTTGATAATTACGGCAATTTGACAGTGGGCGGCACGGCTGACCTCTCCTTGGTCAATAACACCATCTACGAACGCGCCACATTGAACCATCACCTGCATGCAGGCGATGTGTTGAATGACGTCGTGAGCGCCGGAACCTTGACACTGGCCGCCGGTAACGCGATCAATGTCATCAGCACCCCGCTGGTTTCTTTCACCGGCGTGAAGGATGGCAACACCATCGACCTCACCGTTACCTCGGCCAGCACCATGAATGGCGTATACGGTGCGTTGGGCAGTCTCGGCAGCTTGCTCGATACTTGCGCCGACCCCGCCAATGTCAATCTTGCTCAGTGCAATAACCCAACTGTGATTGCACTGGAAAACTTGTTGGCGGGATATACCACAGCAGACCAGATGAACGGCCTCATGCATGATCTCCAGCCGTTGATCTCGGCTGATATGAATCAGGTGACGGCCGATATTCTGCGCGACCTCAACCGCACCATCCGTGCGCGCCAGGATGTCACCCATGGCATAGCTTCCGGCGACAGCTTCGTCACCAACCGTAATGGCTGGGTGAAGGTGCTGGGTTCGCGCGCCGACCAGAATGACGACGGCGTGGTGCATGGTTACAAGGCGAACACCACAGGCGTGATTGCGGGCGCGGATGGCGAACTTTCCCCGGCCGCGCGTGTGGGCTTGGCGTTTGCTTATTCCACTACCAATGTGGACAGCAATGGCAATAACCAGCACGCCAAGCTGGACAGCTATCAGCTTGTCGGCTACGGCAGCAACAGCCTGAATGCAAACACCAGCGTGGATTGGCAGCTTGACTACGGCCACAACAGGAACAGGGGCGACCGCTACATCACCTTCCTGAACCAGTCTGCCTCGGCGAGCTACAACAGCTCGAGCTTCCATGTGGGTGCAGGGGTAGGGCGCAGCATACCGATGAGCAACCCGGCGACGGTATTCGTTCCGTCAATCCGGGCCGACTACACTCACATCAACGAAGATGGCTACACCGACTCGCTCGGCAACACCATTGACTCAAGAAACACCAACGAGTTTGTGATCGGAGTGGATGGCAAGGTATCGCACGCATTGAGCGATACAACCAAGCTGATTGCCAATCTGGGTGTGGATTACAAAACCGGCAATAATGATTCTTCGCTCAACGTGACCTTCCCTGGTGGTGGCGCTTCATTTGCGGCGCAAGGCATAAAACCATCCCGGACTACGGTCGAGGGCGGCTTGGGTGTGGTAATCAACAGCAGCAAGGCAGTGGAGGTCACGGCGCGTTACGACTTCTCGGCACGTTCCGGCTACAACGACCAAACTGCATCGATCAAGGTGAAAGTGCCGTTCTAGGCAACACTGCAACAAACACAAGGGGCACCCTCGGGTGTCCCTTGTTTTTTGGATTCCATTGTTTGCTGACGCGGCAGTGAAGTTTGGGTAGTACAGCGTGTCCAGCGAATATAAGGTAACTGTTTCCCCTTCATGGTCCCGGCTTGTCCGGCCTGGGATTAACCGAAGAAAGAAAGGTGTTTCATGCGTAAGATTTTACTGACAACCCTGTTTGCGCTGCTGCCCGCAGTGGCGCAAGCCGCCGACAAATCGTTCATCACCACTGCGGTGCTTGTCGCCGACAAACCGGTCGCCACCGTTAACGCGCAGCCTGTCAAACAATCATGGCTGGATGTGGCCAGGAAAGAGGCGCAAGAGTCCGGCAAGACGCTGGACGAACAAGCGCTGCTCGCGAACTTTATCAGGAACGAGTTGCTCGCGCAGGAGGCCATCCGCCTCGGCATCGACAGGCAACCGGGTTTTGCCGCACGGGAGGAGATCAGGCGCCGGGAATTGCTCGCCGGGCTTCTCATCAACGAGCACCAAAAAAAGAACCCCATCACCGAAGACATGCTCAAGGCGGAATACAAGAACTTCAAGACCCAGCTCGGCGGCAAGGAATACAGCGCGCGCCACATCCAGCTCAAGACCGAGGATGAGGCCAAGGATGTGATTGCACTGTTGGCCAAAGGCGCGGATTTTTCCAAGCTGGCGAAAGAAAGGTCGCTGGATTCTTCCACCAGGGACAAGGGTGGGCTGGTCGAATGGGTTACCCAGAATGCGCTCAAGCCGCCGTTGGGTATGGCGCTTTCCCGGTTGCAGAAGGGGCTGTTCACCACGGTGCCTTTACAGACCAGCGATGGCTGGCATGTGCTCAAGCTGGAGGGCGTGCGCGACCTTCAGGCTCCGGACTATGACAAGGTCAAGGAGCAGTTGCGCCAGCGTTTGAGAGCGCAGCAGATCGGCAAATTAATTGACGGCCTGCGCACCCAGGCCAAGATCGATATCGCCAAATAATTCCTGGTATGGGATGCCACGAAATCCGGGGAAATATTGATCCGGCACGAATAGAGGAGTAACTCCGTTTGGCCTGAGCTTGTCGAAGGCCCGAAGCCATTCATGGTTCGACAAGCTCACCACGAACGGCTTCATACTTTATAGATGCCGGATCAATAGAAAACTGCATTTCGCAATCATCTGCGGCAACTACACGTGGGCGCGCATGCTTCATGATCGCGCATTGCCAGCTCTTCGAGCAGGATGCTGGAAAGCGTGGCTACACCCTGTCCGGTGAAAGCGTAATTCCAATTCCATTTCATCGGTGAAACTGTGTTGGCTTCCTCGCTCACTCCTAGCCGTGCTACCTGCACTGTCTTCGTCGTTCGCTCGTCGCCGCCTTGTTTGACCTTCGAAATGGAATTGGAATAAGCCGCTGTCTGGCTTGATGTCGCAGGCTGCAATTTCAGGCCGGCAATTTCTTCTGCATTCAACCGCAATACAGCGCCCTCCGGAAAGCGTTCGATGTTGCGTTCGACAGCCCGGTTCAGCGCCCGTGGCTCGATTTCATATGCTTTGGCCAAGTGCATGCCGAGCATGACTTTTTGCCTGCGGATAGTAAATATGCTCGTTTCGCTGAGTTCCTCAGCCGGTTGTTTGTCTGTCATGTTTCATTTTTCTTTTGGGGTATTTTACGCAATCACCAATACGAAAAAGCGCTTTGGTGCGGTTGGTTTTTTGAGTTCACCGGCGCTGGAAGTTTGATAGAACGAATTTTTATGGACGCTCACCTGATTGGAAATTCTATGGGAGATGAAACGATGAACTTTGACAAGGAGCTGGATGTGCGTAATTTATCCTGCTCTTTGCCTGTCGGCGGTGTCGTCACGCTCAGAAAAAAACTGGCGTGGTTAAAACCAGAATCTAGTAGTGCGTAACGCGGGTTTCACCGCCGATTTCTAATATGCGCACCCTGTCTCCTGGCTGGAATTGCTCCGTGCCCGCTTGCACGACGGAGATAATCCGCCCATTTTCAAGCCTTATCGTAACTTCCATGCCGTCCGTGCGGGTAAGGCCTTCTTCCGCCGCCGCCCCTGCCATACCGCCGGCTACCGCGCCGAGAACTGATCCGATAGAACTGCCTTTGCCTTGCCCTGCAGAGCTGCCGGCAATGGCTCCAACAACCGTGCCTGCGCCTGCGCCAATAGCAGTTTTGGTGCCTTCAATTTTAATAGGCCGCGAGCCTTCTACCGTACCCACTTGGACATTTTGCACCAGGCGCGCCTCGTCCCGGGTGTAAGTATCGCCGGATTTGCTGCTGGCACAGCCGCCGATGGCAATGGCCATTCCCAGCAGCAGAAAGATTTTATTCATGGTGGTGCCTCCTTGGTCAGGTGTTTGTCTTAAACCACATCATACCCGGCATCTTCGACTGCCGCTTTAAACTGTGCCGGATTGGCCTGTGCTGGATTGTAGACTACGGTGGCGCGATTTTGTTCCAGCGAGACTTCCACGCTGGCCACACCGGGAATCTTATGCAGTACGCCGGTTACGCTCTTCACGCAGCCGCCGCAGGTCATGCCCTTGATATTGAGTTGCATGGTTTCCATTTTAATTTTCCTTCAACGCTTCGCATTATGGGGCTGCCAGCGCTTGAGCAGCAGCGCATTGCTGACTACTGATACCGAACTCATCGCCATCGCTGCGCCCGCAATCACCGGATTCAACATGCCGAGCGCCGCCAGCGGAATGCCTAGCACATTATAGGCGAAGGCGAAGAACAGGTTCTGGCGAATTTTTTTCAGCGCAGTGCGCGACAGGTCGATGGCGTCCACCACGCTCATCAAATCATTGCGCATCAGGGTAATGTCAGCGGCTTCGATGGCGATATCGCTGCCGCTCTTCATGGCGAAGCTGACGTCTGCCGCCGCCAGTGCCGGCGCATCGTTGATGCCGTCACCCACCATGCCCACAAACTCCTTCCTGCTTTCAACCCCCCAACCCCCCTTATCAGGGGGGCTAGCCGTCTCCTCCCCTGATAAGGGGAGGCTGGGAGGGGTTGTGGACGTGCCATTCTTCAGGGATTGCACGTGTGCGGCCTTATCCTGCGGCAGGACTTCGGCGCGGAATTCCAGGATGCCTGCCTGCCGTGCGATGGCCTGTGCGGTAGCGGCGTTGTCGCCGCTCAGCATGACCACGCGGACATCCATTGCGATCAGTCGTGCTACGGCATCGGTGCTGCTGGTGCGTAGCGTATCGGCAAAGGCGATACAGCCGAGCAGGGATTTTCCTCGCGCTATGGCGATGACGCTTTTTCCTTGCCGCTGCAAAGCCAGAACCTGCATTTCATCCAGCGCGATGTTTTCGCTTGCGATGAATGCCGGAGAGCCAAGCAGATAAGTTGTGCCGTTTATTTCGGCGCGTAACCCGCTGCCGGAAAGCTCGTTGAAACTGCCCGTTTTTAGAAGTGTCTCTTGTTGTGTTTGGGCGTATTCCAGCAAAGCGCGCGACAAGGGATGGGTGGAGCCTTGCGCCATGCTGGCGGCGATTTGCAACAGGTCTTTTTCGTTGCTGTCGGTTGCGGGCAGCAGGTCGGTGACGCTGGGTTTGCCTTCCGTTAGCGTACCTGTTTTGTCCACCACAAGCACGGCAAGTTTATGTGCGTGCTCCAGCGCGGCGGCATCCTTGACCAGGATGCCGGCAAGCGCCGCGCGCCCGGTGGCGACCACCACGGCAGTCGGCGTGGCCAGTCCGAGCGCACACGGGCAGGCGATGACCAGCACCGACACCGCATTGATCAGCGCCGTGGCGAAACCTGCGCCCAGCGCCCACCATATAACAAATGTTATGGCAGCAATGACCAGCACCACCGGCACGAAGACGCTGGAAATTTTATCGGCCAGTTTCTGGATCGGCGCCTTGGAACCTTGCGCCTGTTCCACCAGGCGGATGATGGCGGACAACTGGGTTTGTGCGCCGACCGCCACGGCGCGGCATTTGAGCAGGCCGTGCTGGTTGAATGTTGCGGTGTACACCTTGTCATCGGCGTGCTTTTCCTGCGGCATGCTCTCTCCGGTGAGCATGGACTCGTCCATGCTGGATGCGCCTTCCAGCACCACGCCATCCACCGGCACGCTCTCGCCGGGGCGCACCAGAAAGATGTCTCCCGCTTTCACCTGTGTTGCCGGAACATCAAGCATGATGCCATCGCGTTCCACATGCGCCAGCTTGGGTTGCAGGTTTATCAGCGCTTCCAGCGCGGCGGAAGCGCGGCCCTTGGCGCGCGCTTCCAGCAGCTTGCCCAACAGCACCAGCGTGATGATGGTGGCGCTCGCTTCGAAATACACCGGTTTGCCGATATGCAGCAACAGCATGGCGCAGCTCAGCAGATAGGCCGCGCTGGTGCCGAGCGCGATCAGCACGTCCATGTTTGCACCGCCGCCACGCAGGCTGTGCCATGCACCGACGTAGAAACGTTTGCCGATCCAGAATTGCACCGGTGTGGCGAGCAGCCATTGCAGCCAGGACGGCAGCAGCAGTTGCGGCATGTTGTGGAAACCGAAAAACATCAGCGCCATTTCCAACAGCAATGGAGCAGTGAGCAGCAGGGAGAGAATGAACTGCAATCGCTCGTGGCGATAGGCTTGCGCACGCTCTTCTTTTTCTGCCGCGAAATCGCGCAACGGATGGGCGTCATAACCGGCGCGCTGTATTGCTGCTATGAGCGCGGGAATAGCGGTGGACTGGGGGTTGAAATCTATGCGGGCTTTTTCGGTGGCGAAATTTACCGCAGCTGAAACTTCCGGCATGCGGTTGAGCACTTTTTCGATGCGCGCAGCGCAAGCGACACAGGTCATGCCGGATACTTGCAACTCCGTGTGTTCTATGGGTTGGGTCATGATGTTTCTAAGCTGGTTAACCTTGACTCAGTCATCCAGAAAAGCGCTTGTTTCAGGTAGGCATGAATGCCGTGCGGCCCATTCGCAATCTTTGCAAAAGCTCGTCGCATGCAGAAGGTGAAAGCGGTTTGCCGAACAGGTAGCCCTGTGCTTCTTCGCAGTGTTCGGCCTTGAAGAAATTGAGCTGCTCCTGGGTTTCCACTCCCTCAGCCAGCCCTTTTATGTTGAGCACACGGGCTACGGCGATCACGGCTTTTGCCACTGACGCATGGTTGGCGTCGGTAGCGACATCGCTCACGATGGAACGGTCGACCTTGATTGCATGGATGGGAAAATGCGTAAGAAAGCTCAGGGGAATGTGGCTGTGGCCGAGATTGTCGAGCGCAATGCGCACGCCGAGCGCGCTGATCTCGGTCAGGCGGGCAAGCGCCATGCTTTCGTCATCCTCAATAGCGTCTTCCCTGATTTCCAGCTCCAGCCATTTCGCATCCAGCCCTGTTTCTTCCAGTGTCAGCTTCACGGTGTTTACGAAATCCCTGTGTTGCAGTTCCTGGCTTGAAATATTCACGGCCACGATAACTGAAGGATACCCGGCTTCTTGCCATGCCTTGTTCTGTTTGCAGGCCTCGCGCAGCACCCACTCTCCGGCAATGACCAAGAAACCGGTTTCGTCCAGCATAGGCATGAAATGAGACGGCATCAAAAGCCCGCGCTCCGGATGCTGCCAGCGCAGCAGCGCTTCCATTCCGATCAGGTTGCCATGGTGGATATCCACTTGCGGCTGGTAATGAATCAGGAATTCGTTGTTTTCCAATGCCATGTGCAACTGCCTTTCAATCCTCGCGAGCTCTGCAGTCCTTGCATTGAACCTGGGGGAATAGAACCAGAACCGGCTGGTATCGCTGCTTTCGGCTTTTGCCCGATACATTGCCATATCCGCATTCTTGATCAGGCTTTCCATGTCTTCACCATCGGACGGGTAAATACTGATGCCGACTCCTGCGCGGGCGTGAATCGAGTGTATATCCACCGTAAAAGGTTCGGCAAAAATCTCCAGCACTTTGTTTGCCGCCGCAGTGGCGTCTTCTATATGGCTTATGGTAAACGCGATGATAAATTCGTCGCCGCCCATGCGCGCCAGGCAATCTGTCTCGCGTACACACCCTGAAAGGCGCTGGCTCACCATCTGCAACAAAAGATCGCCGCAATGATGCCCCAGGCCATCATTGACTTTCTTGAAATCGCCCATATCCAGGAACATGATTGCCAGCATATGATTATGCCGTCGCGCCATGGCGAGCGCCTGCTTGAACTGGTCATAGAATAATTTGCGGTTGGGCAGGCCGGTCAAGGCGTCATGATGGGCAAGATGATAAAGGTGTTCTTCTACCTGTTTGCGTTCCAGCGCATATTGGACGGCACGGATCAGTAAATGCTCATTGGTATGCCACTTTACCAGGAAATCCTGGGCGCCGAGCTTGAGCGCCTTGAGCGCCAGAGCTTCATCTTCTATCTCGCTCAGCACGACGATCGGTATCCCGGTGGCGGCCGCGCGGATCCTGGAGAGGGCTTCAAGGTCGCGGCAATCGGGAAGTTGCAGGTCAAGCAGGATGACCGAGATTTTGTCCTCAGTCAGGATTTGCAGCGCTTCACTGATGCGTTCGGCATGCACCAGGTGGAAATGGTTCTTGCGGTGATTGCCCAGCCGCTCCGTGACCAGCCGACGGTCAGCCGGATTATCTTCCACCAGCAGGATATTGATAGGTTCTGCTTTGCCGTGCCGGGCATTTCCGCTGTCTGCAAGCGATGTATTGTCAGCGTCCGGTTGCAGCCAGGATGCCGGTTTTTCAGCGGAAATTGCATGCATCAACGTCAAATGGTTAACCTTCTTTTGGTGCATGTTCATAGCTCAAATCCCTTTCACTGCATACTCTTGCTCGGGCGTATTTGAAACAGGCTACTCAAAACTGCTTGGCAACTTGACGATGGTAAGCCAGAAGTCATTGATGGATTGTACCACTTTGATGAACTGGTCGAAATTTACCGGCTTGGTCACATAACAGTTTGCATTGAGATCGTACGACTTGATGATGTCCTGTTCGGCTTCGGAGGAGCTGATGATCACCACCGGTATGGTCTTGAGGCCATGATTCGATTTTATTTCCGCCAGCACCTCGCGCCCGTCTTTCTTGGGTAGGTTCAGGTCAAGCAGGATGATGTCCGGGCGGGGCGCATCCTTATGCTTGCCCTGTTTGAGCAGGAAGGCCATGGCCTCTTCACCGTCGGCCACCACATGCAGGTTATTTTTCACCTTATGGCTTTTGAGGGCTTCCTGCGTCAGGCGCACATCGCCGGGGTTGTCTTCGACCAACAGGAAATTTGCCGGTCTTCCCAAAGAATCAATATCCATTTCTCGTTCCTCCTTCATGCATTGTATTTTTTATGATAAAGCGATCGGGATGGTGAAGTAGAACGTCGTGCCTTTTTCCGGTTCCGATTCGATCCATATCCGCCCACCGTGGCGCTCAACAATTTTCTTGCAGATGGTGAGGCCGATGCCGGTGCCGGGGTATTCCTTTCTGGTGTGCAAGCGATGGAACAGGAGGAAAATCCGCTCGAAGTATTCCGGCTCGATGCCGATGCCATTGTCGCGCACATGGAATATCCATTCCTCGTTTTTCCGCTCCGCGCCTATCTCTACACGGGGCGGGCTGCTGCCGTGAAACT
The DNA here is from genome assembly GCA_023259015.1 of Nitrosomonadales bacterium. Taxonomy (GTDB): domain Bacteria; phylum Pseudomonadota; class Gammaproteobacteria; order Burkholderiales; family Gallionellaceae; genus CAITJF01. The sequence continues at coordinate 9,230 of JAHFRC010000019.1, forward strand.
TGATGGCATTGCCGATCAGGTTCTGGAATAACTGGGTGAGTTGCGACACATCCGCATTGAGTTCCGGCAGCGAATCGCAAACAATCGTTGCCCCGGTTTCCACGGTAATCAGACGCAGATTGGCCAGCGCCTTGTTCAGTGCCTGCTTCGCGTCTACTCTGGAAAAGGTTGCGCTGCGTGTGCTGACACGGGACAACGCGAGGAGATCGTTGATGATTGCCTGCATGCGTGTGGCGCCATCCACCGCATAATTGATGAATTCGTCGGCATCTGCATCCAGTTTGCCGCGATAGCGCTGGGCGATGAGTTGGGTGTAGCTGGCCACCATGCGCAACGGCTCCTGCAAGTCATGTGAGGCTACATAGGCAAACTGTTCCAGTTCCTGGTTGGAACGGCTCAACTCCTTGGTGCGCTGTACAAGCTCGATCTGGGCGTGAAGGAATTCCGTGATATCGGAAAATTCCAGCACATGGTGGGTGATCATGTCCGCGTCACACCGCACCGCGCTTAAGGTTACTTCCGCCGGGAATTCATTGCCATCCTTGCAGCGCATCCATGTTTCATCCTCATGATGATTAGCCTCATTGAGCTTCGGACGCATGCTTTCGTATACCTTTTGTCCGCCGGCGAACAAAAGGCCCAGGTTCTTTCCCAGCACATCGGTTTCGCCATAACCTGTGAGCGTGGAAAAGGTGTTATTGATCCATTCGATATTTCCGTACGAGTCGGTGATGGCAATCGCCTCGACATTACCCTTCAATATTTTTTCGAATATTTGCAGCTTTACCAGGTCCGTCTGTGAATAGACATCGGGCGAATGGGGAATATCGAAATTATTCATTTTCAGGTTTTCTGGATCAGGTAGCCCTGGTGCAGTGCATAACAATACGCCCGATGGACAGACTTGTCCATCGGGCGTATTTGCTGTTACGTGAACCCTAGTTCTTCTTTTCAGTTGAGCATTTTTCTGATGAGCAACCAGTACTCATGCCGAACAGCGTATAGGCAGGGCAGAACCTGAAGATGCCGGTGAATAAGGGTATTACGCCGATCCAGCCCCATGCGCCTATTTGCCCTGCTAATGTCAATCCGATCAGGACCAAGCCGGCTGTTATACGGATCGCGCGATCCATACCACCCACGTTTGCTTTCATGATTTCCTCCTTATTTAAAGTTGTCAGCGGTGAATACAAGATAAAGAAATTAATGGCAGTTGTCAGTGAGGATAGTCACACAGGTTCTGGAAAGTTTAATTTCCGGTTTTGAATTGAAAGGCAGCATGGCAACTGACACATTTTGCCAGCACGCCGGAAAGCATGCTCAGCAGTTCGGATGCGGGCTTGCCGTTTTCGGCGGCTTTGCTGATTTCATCCATATCGCGATGCGTGCCCACCCCCAGTTGCTTGAACGGCATGGGCAGTTTGGCAAACAGCGCCGGATTGACATCTTCTGCGGCGTGCAGGCCCACCGAACGGGCTGCGCTAGCCGCCTGTTTCATGTCGCCGCGACTGATTCCGTCCATCGCTCCCTGAACGCCAGCAAGCAGTTTGCGCATCTCTGACAGCACCATTTCACGTTCGCCTGCCGTCAGCACTATGACGGTCCTGTTATCGGTTCCGGAAACAGTATTGCCGCGAATGAAAAACCACGCGAAAACGGTAACGGTGACAACCCAAAGCAAAATGGCTATTGATGCGATCTTGTTTGATTTCATGGCTTTTAGGTTACAGGAAAATATTCAAACCGCGTACAGGTTAAGAAAAATGGAGCAGGGCGTCTGTAAGAAAAGTCACATAGTGGAAAGTTTTCTCAGCGCCGGTGCGTCGACAATTTCGATTTGCTCGCGCCCCAGCTTGACCCACCCTTGTTCGGCAAAGTTTTTCAGCAGGCGGCTGACGATTTCGCGCACGCTGCCGAGTTCGTCGGCCAGCGCCTGGTGCGTGGTATTAATCGGGTTGGGCTTGGCAACGAGCAGCGCGGCAAGGCGCTGGTCGAGTTTCTGGAAGGCCACGGCGGAGACCAGTTGCATCAGGTCGGTGAGGCGCTCCGAAAACAAACTGAAAATGTAATCGCGAAACGGTTCATGTTTGGAAAGCAGCGCCCTGAATATCGCTGGCGGCAGCGCCACGATTTCGACATCCTGCTCCACCACACCGCGCGCGTGATAGCTTGCATGCCCCAGCAGGCAACTGCTGGTAAGGATGCAACTCTCGCCCGGTTCGACGCGGTAAAGCTGCAACTCGCGCCCGTTGGCCGCCGCCTTGATGACACGGATATTGCCGGAGAGCAGCAGCGGAAACCCTTGGCATGGCTGGTTTTCATCGAACACCACCGTGCCTGCGGGCAGGCACATGAACATGGCGCCGGCCTGCAAGTCCACCAGTTGCGACGCAGGCAGCGATTGCAGCATCGGGTAGTGTTGGAGCAGCAGGGCTTGAGTGTCGCTGTCTAGCATTCTAAGCCGAATGAGAGTCAGAACCTGAGCGAGCTAACCCCTCCCAACCTCCCCTTGTCAGGGGAGGGGCGGATGGCCTCCTCCCCTGACAAGGGGAGGTTGGGAGGGGTTTGAAGTCTGTACTGAGTGGAGCCATTTTCAAATATCTGGATCAGGCTTCCGCACGCATCTGCGGGAACAAGATGACATCGCGGATACTCGGGCTGTCGGTGAGCAGCATCACCAGCCGGTCGATGCCGATGCCTTCCCCGGCGGTCGGTGGTAGGCCGTATTCCAGCGCATGGATGTAATCGCTGTCCTTGAACATGGCCTCTTCATCACCCGCTTCCTTGGCCGCGACCTGCGCATCGAAGCGTGCCTCCTGGTCTTCCGGGTCGTTCAGTTCGGAGAAGCCGTTGGCGATTTCGCGCCCGACGATGAATAGCTCGAAGCGCTCGGTGATGCCGGGGTGCGTATCGCTGGCGCGCGCCAGCGGCGAAACCTCGATCGGATAGTCGATGATGAAAGTCGGCTCGAACAACTGGTGTTCGGCCAGTTCCTCAAACAGTGAGAGCTGCAAACCGCCCACACCATCCCCCGGCTTATACTTGGCCTTGAGGTCTTGCAGTTCGTTGACGAGAAAATCGCGTTCGTTCAACTGCGCATCCGAAAACTGCGGATGATATTTCCGGATTGCCTGCACCACGGTGAGGCGGTGAAACGGCTGGCCCAGATCGAACTCGCGCCCCTGATAGCTGATCACCGTGGTACCCAATACCTTGCGCGCCACTTCGCGGAATAAATTTTCGGTGAAGTCCATCAAGTAACGGTAATCGCGATAGGCTTCATAAAACTCGATCATGGTGAACTCGGGGTTGTGCCGGGTGGAAAGCCCTTCGTTCCTGAAATTGCGGTTGATCTCGAACACCTTCTCCATGCCGCCCACCACCAGCCGCTTGAGATACAGCTCGGGCGCGATGCGCAAATACATCTGCATGTCGAGTGCGTTGTGGTGCGTGACAAAAGGCTTGGCCGAAGCGCCGCCCGGAATCGAATGCATCATTGGCGTTTCGACCTCGAGGTAGCCGTGGTGCATGAAAAATTCGCGTATCGCCTGGATCACCCTGGAACGGATGATGAATGTCTTGCGCGTTTCCTCGTTGGTAATCAGGTCCACATGGCGCTGGCGGTATTTCTGTTCCTGATCGGTGAGGCCGTGGAATTTTTCCGGCAGCGGACGCAGCGCCTTGGTCAGCAGGCGTAGCTTGGTCACGCGCACGGAAAGCTCATTGGTCTTGGTCTTGAACAGCACGCCCGTCGCGCCGAGAATGTCGCCCAGGTCGTAATGCTTGAACGCATCATGTGCCGCTTCGCCCGCGTCATTGTTGCTGATGAAAAGCTGGATGCGCCCACCCATATCCTGCACCGTGGCGAAACTGGCCTTGCCCATCACGCGCTTCAACATCATGCGCCCGGCCACGGCCACGCTGACATGCGCCGCCTCCAACTCATCGTGGCTCATCGCGTCATAAGCAGCATGTAAATCGGCGGACAGATGCTTGCGCTCGAAATCATTGGGAAAGGCCACGCCCTCCTTGCGTAGCGCAGCCAGCTTGGCGCGGCGCTCGGCGATGATCTGGTTGTGGTCTTGCGGGTGCCCGGCCAAAAGTTGTTCGGATTGAGGTTGCTCGTTGTTCATGGACATAGCCTTTTTTCTAGCCTTGCGGTGAGGCGCGGATTATAAGCCTGTGCCACACCAGACGCCAGTTTCATGACGGCATTACTGTAAGGCATACCTTTGCCAACCTAAGGAATAACCTGATAGTTTGCGAGAATGTACTTATAGCTCCTGTATTGCCTGAACTGGTCTAAGGAGATGTACCAGACTCCTAACCATCTTGACTGACGAGCTCACGGTAGCGTATTTTTCGCACCCCGGAATTTTACACAACGGAGCAACATGAAAAATATTCTCTTCCTTCTTGCCATCATCACCTCAACCGCTGCTTTTGGACAATCCTTCTACGGCGAAAAGATCACTGCGGATGGCGCCATTCCTGCCGGCTCGGTTGCCGCGAAAATAAAAGGCCATGATTCTCTTGCGGTCAAGGTAACCGGGGCGATTGTCAACGTTTGCCAGAAGAAAGGCTGCTGGATGCAGGTCGATATCGGCGGGGGAAAATCGATGCGCGTGACATTTAAAAATTACGGCTTCTTCGTCCCGAAAGATATCTCCGGCAAAACGGTTGTCCTGGATGGTTATGCTCACAGCAGCACCACCAGCGTGGCCCAGCTTCGCCATTACGCGCAGGATGCGGGCAAAAGCATAGCTGAAATCGAGAAGATCACGGAGCCTGAAGTGAATGTGGTTTACGAGGCGCGCGGCGTGATCGTTATGTAATGCGGTTTGGGGCCGGTTGATTAGAACACCGGATGACCGTTCCTCGAAACTCCGGCATTTGGTCTCGTTGTTCCGGTATTCAACTGGAATGACATTGCTACTTTTATAATTGCTGGGCACTAAGAACTTGTCCGTAAATAATCCATCCATGCGTTGCTGGCCAAAAACGGATGAATGCAAGGCGCGAGGTGAAGCCAATGGTCGTTCCATTGGCAAGCCGAGTAACGCAGCAGACGCCGCTTTTGGCCGCAACCCGGAGGGACAGGCCGATTTAAGCGCATTCCTGCGTCGCAAGCCGCTTGTTGTGAATGACACAACCGCGCGTCTTGCTTCGTGGACTGCATCTTAAAGTCGGCACTGTCGCATAGTTGGATTATTTACGGACAAGTTTTAAATAATGGAAATAATATAGTTTTTTCCATTAGACGATTTAGTTTGCTATAATCCGCGCAGTTTTTCAGATGGGCCTCGGCCCGTTTTTTATTTGTGGGCGCGAATCATGGATGCGGCAAGGCTTGTGGAAACGACGTTGACCGGCTTGGGGTATGAGCTGGTTGACCTGGAAGTGTCCGGAAGGGGCCTGATGCGTGTACTCATGGATAAACCGGAAGGGATTACGCTGGAAGATTGTGAACGGGTCAGCCACCAGTTGACGCGCCTGTTTGCGGTGGAGGGGGTGAATTACGAGCGTCTTGAAGTTTCGTCCCCAGGCCTGGACAGGCCGCTGAAAAAGGAAGCGGATTTCGTGCGCTTTCGCGGAGAGAAGGCGCAGCTTAAATTGCGCATGCCGATCACGGGGCGTAAAAACTTTACCGGCATTCTGGGAGAGGTTCGGGACGGCGTATTGCAGTTGGAGGTGGATGGCAACCAGGTTCCGATTGAGTTATCCAATCTGGATAAAGCACGGTTGGTGCCGATATTTTGAGTTTTGTGGGCCGTTTGCCTCGGCTGTTGCCCGCGGTGGATGGACTGTTCAGTTGGAGATGGTGATGAGTCGTGAAGTTTTGTTGCTAGTGGATGCCTTGGCGCGTGAGAAAAACGTGGACAAGGAAACCGTGTTTGCCGCGCTGGAGTCCGCATTGGCTTCGGCTACCAAGAAGCGCTATTCCGAGGAGACGGATGTGCGTGTCAGCATCGACCGTGTTACGGGGGAATATGATTCGTTCCGCCGCTGGCAGGTAATGGATGATGAAACTTTCGAGACCCCGGAACTCCATATCAAGCTGAGCGAAGCGCAGAAGCGCAAGCCTGACATCGCGCTGGAAGAATTCATCGAAGAACCGCTGGAGTCCATTGATTTCGGGCGCATCGGCGCGCAGGCCGCCAAGCAGGTGATTTTCCAGAAAATCCGCGACGCCGAGCGCGAGCAGATGCTGAACGACTTCATGGAGCGCAAGGAGCACTTGGTGTCCGGCACGGTCAAGCGCATCGAGCGCGGCAGCGCCGTCATCGAATTCGGCAAGATAGAGGCGCTTCTGCCGCGCGACCAGATGATCCCCAAGGAGAACATGCGCGTCGGCGATCGCGTGCGCGCGCATTTGTTGCGCGTGGATCGTTCCGTGCGCGGGCCGCAAATCATCCTGTCGCGCATTACGCCGGAATTCTTGATCAAGCTGTTTGAACTGGAAGTGCCGGAAATCGAGGAGGGTTTGCTCGAGATCGTCAGCGCCGCACGCGACCCCGGCGCGCGCGCAAAGATTGCGGTGCGTTCGCACGATGCGCGGATAGACCCGATAGGCACCTGCGTCGGCATGCGCGGCTCGCGGGTGCAGGCGGTGACCAATGAACTCGCCGGCGAGCGGGTCGATATCGTGCTGTGGTCGGAAGATCCCGCCACCAGCGTCATCAATGCGCTGGCTCCGGCGGATGTGACCAGCATCATGGTGGATGAGGATAAGCACAGCATGGATGTGGTGGTTGAAGAAGAAAACCTGGCGCAGGCCATAGGCCGCAACGGCCAGAATGTGCGCTTGGCCAGCGAGCTGACGGGCTGGGAACTCAATATCATGACGGTGGCGGAATCCAGCAACAAGAACGAGCAGGAATTTTCCAAAGTGCGCGACCTGTTCATCGACAAGCTCGATGTGGATGAAGAGGTGGCGGACATCCTGGTGCAGGAGGGATTCAATACGCTGGAAGAAGTGGCCTATGTGCCGCTGGAAGAGATGCTGGAGATCGAGTCTTTCGATGAAGCGACAGTCAATGAGCTGCGCAGCCGCGCGCGCAATGCGCTGTTGACCGCCGCGATCGCGAACGAGGAGCAGGTGGAACACGGCATTGAAGACTTGCTTAAGCTTGAAGGCATGGATGAAGAAACAGCGCGCATCCTGGCAGGGAAAGGAATCGGCACGCAAGACCAGCTTGCCGACCTGGATGTGGATGAACTGGTCGAGCTGACGGCCATGGATGGCGAGCGCGCCAACCGGCTGATCATGACTGCGCGTGCGCCCTGGTTTGCATGAAGGTGAATCTTGCAAGTATCAAGTTTTGTGGTTAAGGGATAGTTGATGGCAAAAATGAATGTAGCGCAGTTTGCTGGCGAGCTTGGCTTGCCGGTTGCGCTGTTGCTGGAACAACTGCAGGCGGCAGGAGTTGCCAAGAAGCAGGAGTCTGATCCGATATCGGAACAGGATAAGGCGCAACTGCTGGAGCACCTGCGCACCGCGCATGGGGGCAGCGCCAAAAGCAAAAAAATAACCCTGACCCGCCGTGAGACTACGGAGATCAAGAAGGCGGACAGCACCGGCAGGCCGCGCACCATCCAGGTCGAAGTGCGCAAGAAACGTGTGGTTGCCCCGGTTACGGCGGAGAAGCCGGAACCGCCTGCCGCAGCTTTGCCAGAGGTGAAGCCTGGGCCGGCAGCGAAAAAACCCGCAGCGAAGAAGGTGGACAAGCAGGAACTTGCGTTGCGCGAGGAGGAAGCGCGGCTTCAGGCAGAGTTGGCCATGCGCCAGGCCGCTGAAGTCCAGGTCAAGAAGGAGCGCAGTAAGCGCAAGGCAGCGCCGGTTGCAGAGCCTGCAAAACCCGTGGAGCAGCCCGCACCCCCGGCAGAAACCAAACCGTCCGCGCCGGCTGTTGAAGCAGCGCCTGCCGCCAATCTGGCTGAAGGTACGCTGCACAAACCAGCGCCCAAACCGGGAGACAGGGTTACTCGCCCTGCCGCCAAGAAAGGCGCAAAAACCGCTCCGGATAAAAACAGCCCATGGAATGAGGCTGGGCACAAGAAACGCATGCCCACCCGCACGGACACGAGAGCCGGTGGCGGATGGACGGCGGGACATGTGCGGAGCCAGCGCCATCATGAAAAACAGGCCAAGCAGGAGGAAGTGACCCCGCACGCTTTTTCGCTGCCGACCGAACCGGTCGTGCGCGAGGTGATGGTGCCGGAGACGATCAGTGTCGCCGAGCTGGCGCAGAAGATGTCGATCAAGGCCATCGAAATCATCAAGGCGCTGATGAACCTCGGCTCCATGGTGACCATCAATCAGGTGCTGGACCAGGAAACCGCGATGATCGTGGTGGAAGAGCTGGGGCATATCGCCAAACCTGCCAAGGCGGATGACCCAGGCGCTTACCTGGCGGAGTCTGAAGAGCATAAGAATGCGCCCCTCGAGCCGCGCCCGCCGGTGGTGACCGTGATGGGCCACGTCGACCATGGCAAGACCTCATTGCTGGATTACATCCGCCGCACCCGCGTGGCTTCCGGCGAGGCGGGAGGCATCACGCAGCACATCGGCGCGTACCATGTGGACACCCCGCGCGGCATGATTACCTTCCTCGATACGCCGGGCCACGAGGCGTTTACCGCAATGCGGGCGCGCGGCGCGAAAGTGACCGATATCGTAATCCTGGTGGTAGCCGCAGATGACGGCGTGATGCCGCAAACCAGGGAAGCGATCCATCATGCCAAGGCGGCCAACGTACCCATCGTGGTGGCGGTGACCAAGATAGACAAGCCGGAGGCCAATGCCGAACGCGTCAAGCAGGAGTTGGTTGCGGAGCAAGTCGTGCCCGAGGATTGGGGCGGCGACACCATGTTTGTAGAAGTGTCAGCCAAGAGTGGGCAAGGAATCGATTCCTTGCTGGAAGGGATATTGCTGCAGGCAGAAGTGCTGGAGTTGAAAGCGCCCAGGGCATCCAACGCCAAGGGCATCGTGATTGAAGCCAGGCTGGACAAGGGCAAGGGGCCGGTGGCGACCATGCTGGTGCAATCCGGCACCCTGAAGCGTGGTGACACGGTGCTGGCCGGCACCGTGTTTGGCCGTGTTCGCGCCATGCTGGACGAGAACGGCAAGGCGGTGAAAGAAGCGGGGCCTTCGATCCCGGTGGAAATCCAGGGGCTGTCCGAAGTGCCGATAGCCGGTGAAGACGTGCTGGTGCTGGTGGATGAAAAGAAAGCACGCGAAATCGCCCTGTTCCGCCAAGGCAAATTCCGTGACGTGAAGCTGGCCAAGCAGCAGGCCGCCAAGCTGGAAAACATATTCGAGCAGATGGCGGAAGGGGAAGTGCGCAACCTGGCGTTGATCGTGAAGGCCGATGTGCAAGGCTCCTGTGAAGCCATCGCGCAATCCCTGCAAAAGCTGTCTACTGCCGAGGTGAAAGTCAACCTCATTCATGGCGGCGTGGGCGCGATCAGCGAATCCGACATCAACCTGGCGCTGGCTTCCAAGGCCATCGTGATCGGCTTCAACACGCGTGCCGACGTGACTGCGCGCAAGTTGGCGGAAACTACCGGCGTGGATGTGCGCTACTACAATATCATTTACGAGATGGTGGATGAAATCAAAGCAGCCCTGACCGGTATGCTGGCGCCGGAGAAAAAAGAAAGCGTCATCGGCATGGTGGAAATCCGCCAGGTGTTCCACATTTCCAAGATTGGCACCGTGGCCGGTTGCTATGTGACAGAAGGCATGATCAAGCGCAATTCACAGGTGCGCGTGTTGCGCGACAATGTCGTGATCCACACCGGCGAACTGGATTCGCTGAAACGCTTCAAGGATGACGCCAAGGAAGTCAGGGCGAATTTCGAGTGCGGCCTGTCGTTGCATAACTTCAATGACCTCAAGGTGGGGGATCAGCTCGAGGTATTCGAGATCGTCGAAGTGGCGCGCGCGCTGTAATGCCCAAGGATTACGCCAGAACCGACCGCATCGCCGAGCAGATACAACGCGAACTGGCAGAATTGTTGCGCCTGGAAGTGAAGGATCCGCGTGTGCGCATGGTTACCCTGACCGGTGTCGAAGTGGCGCGTGACTATTCACACGCAAAGGTGTTTTATACCACCCTGGAGGGTGTGAGCGACAAGGTGCAGCAGGGGCTGGAGCATGCTGCCGGTTTTTTGCGCAGCCAGCTTGCGCATATCATGAAGCTGCGCATCACACCGCAACTGCATTTCGTTTACGATGAATCTGTCGAGCGCGGCATGCACTTGTCGCAGCTTATAGACCAGGCGGTCGCCAGCGACCATACCAAATCCAAGGACTGAAAGGCAGCTGCTCATGGTTCGCACCAAGCGACCGCTGGACGGGGTTCTGCTGTTCGACAAACCCATCACTCTTAGCTCCAATATTGCCCTGCAAAAAGTACGCCGCCTGTTTCAGGCGGAGAAGGCGGGGCATACAGGTACGCTTGATCCACTGGCAACCGGATTGCTGCCCATCTGCTTCGGCGAGGCCACCAAATTTTCCATGGGATTGCTGGATGCCGACAAAACCTATCGTGCGCTGATCAAACTTGGGCAGACCAGCACCACCGGCGACGCCGAAGGTGAAATAACCGCAACGGGCGCCGCGTTGCCGGATGAGCAGCAGGTGCGCGCCGTGTTGTGCAACTTCATCGGCGAAATCCAGCAGCTTCCTCCCATGCACAGCGCCCTCAAGCATCAGGGCAAGCCGCTGTACGAATACATCCGCAAGGGTGAAACCATAGAACGCCCAAGCCGCAGCGTGACCATACACGAGTTGATATTGGAGCGTTTCATCGGTGACGAAATGGAAATCACGGTGCGTTGCAGCAAGGGCACATACATCCGCACGCTGGCCGAAGACATCGGCCATGCGTTGGGATGCGGCGCCCATCTGCGTGGATTGCGCCGCACGGCCATTGCCGGATTCAAATTGGAAAATGCGCATGGTTGGGATCAGCTTGAAGCGATGAGCATGCCGCAACGTGAAGCCTGCCTGTTGCCGCTGGATTGCCTGTTGCAGGATTTACCCATGCTCGAACTTGATGCGGTGCAGGTGACGCGCATGGCCCAAGGGCAAAAGCTCGCCATTGACGCTGGGTTGCCGGATGGCAAAATCCGCCTGTATGGCGCGGGGCAGTTTATTGGTGTGGCTGATCTGGCGGGGCGGCAACTGGCGCCCGACAGGCTCATGTCGGGTGTGGCAAAGAGCGCGGCCTGCGCCGGATAAGCCGGATCTGCCGCCGCGTTGTCCGACCACTGCCTATCCACCCCAGGGCGGCTCCCAAAAGGTGAAGGAGCGAAAAGCAGCCGGGGAATGCGGTGCCTATGGTGTAAAATTAAAGCAGGGAAGTACAGGTTTATTCCGTTCGTGGTGAGCCTGATGAAACTGTCAGGCCGGCCGTTGGTTATGCCGAACCATGATCGGAATAAACGAAATGGAATCATCTGTCAAAAATACCCTTCGCCAAAGGGAATAAGCAGGTAAATTGCAACAGTGGTGGCTTTCAAATGTGAATTGAAAGATGTGTTCGTTAGTTTTTCCGGTAGTTTTAAATGAAAAATACTTTTTTAAAAAAAACTGACGGTTTTACTTTGCTTGAATTGTTGGTGGTAATTGTCATTATTGGCCTGCTTGCGGGCTATGTTGCGCCGCGCTATTTTTCGCAGGTGGGCAAGTCGGAAGTCAAGGTGGCGCAGGCGCAAATAGACGCTTTCGGGAAAGCGCTCGATCAATACCGCCTCGACACGGGGCACTATCCTTCCACTGAGCAGGGGCTTGCGGCGTTAACGGTGCGCCCTTCGAATGAAGCAAAATGGGATGGGCCTTATCTGAAAAAAACCGCCCCGGATGACCCGTGGGGCAAACCCTATATTTACCGGATCCCGGGCGAGCATGGCGAGTACGATCTTTATTCCTACGGCAAGGATGGTCAGCCCGGCGGTAGCGGGGAAAACGCCGACATTACCAACTGGTAGATCATGCGCTACCAAGTCAAAGCCCTGCGTGAGCCGAATGAAGTATTCTCCTTCGAGATAGAGGCGGCTAACGAGGTTGCGGCGCACGCGCAAGCGAGCCAGCAAGGACATGCAGTGCTGGCGGTAAAGCCGGTGCAGGTAATGTCATTTTGGCAGATGAAAACCGGCTTCCCTGTTTTGCTGTTCAGCCAGGAGTTGCTGGCGTTGCTCTCCGCCGGGTTGTCGCTGGTCGAGGCGATAGAAACTATCGTGGAAAAAGAGCAACGCCAAGACAGCCGCCAGATCCTTGATTCTGTCCTGCTTCGGTTGCGTCAGGGGCAGTCCCTGTCTTCCGCACTCGAAGCTTTTCCCGCCGAGTTTCCTGCGCTCTATGCCGCTACCATACGCGCCAGCGAGCACACCGGCGATTTGCCGGAAGCGCTCAGGCGCTATATCGCGTATCGTGAACAAGCCGACCTGGTGCGCGGCAAGGTCGTGAGCGCATTGATATATCCGGTTGCGCTGCTGGTGGTCGGCGGCCTGGTGGTGCTGTTTCTGATGTTTTTTGTGATCCCGCGGTTCAGCCGTATCTATGATGATATCCGCGGCGACATTCCTCTGCTGTCGCGGATATTGCTGGAATGGGGCAAATTGCTCGAAGCGCACTGGGTATGGGTGGGTTTTAGCGCTATCGCCATTTTTGCTTTTGCGGGTTATCTTGTGACGCTGCCGCAGGGGCGCGCCTGGGTTGCGGGCATGCTGATGAAAATTCCCGTGGTGCGCGAGCGTGCCAGGGTTTTTCAGCTCGCACGCTTGTACCGCACCTTGGGTATGCTGCTGCGCGGCGGCATTCCGGTGCTGCAGGCGCTTGACATGAGTTCCGGGCTGCTTGGTGCTGAATTGCGTGATCGGATGGGCTTTGCGGCCATAAAGGTGCGTGAAGGGTTGCCGTTATCCCGCGCCATGGAAGAACATGGCTTGACCACACCGGTTGCATCGCGCATGTTGCGGGTGGGGGAGCGTAGCGGCCGCATGGGGGAAATGATGGAGCGCATCGCTTCTTTCCACGACGAAGACATGGCGCGCTGGATGAATTGGTTCACGCGCCTGTTTGAGCCGGCCCTGATGGCATTGATCGGTATTGTTATCGGCGGTATTGTAATATTGATGTACATGCCGATTTTTGAACTGGCCGGCAGCATCCAATAGAAAAATGATGAACGCAATTTCACATGAAATGATTGCCAAGGCGCGCAGCAATGCAGCGAAGAGCGGGCGGCGTGTGCTTGACGAACTGGAAGATACGCTCAACCTGCCAGCAGGGGATTTTGTCGCCAGGCTGGCCGATGCTTTCCATTATCCTGTGCTGCCGTTGCCGGAGATGCAGCGGCTGGAATTGGCATCGGATATTTTGCCTTACGCCGAATCGGTGCGGCGCGAGTGCGTCGCTTTTGAAGGGGAGCATGGGGAAATCATTGCTGTTGCCGCAGATCCTTTTGATTCCGGACTGCGGGCGTGGCTGGAAGAGCACTTCCATTGTCCCATCAAGTGGCATCTGGCGCAGCGCGCCGACATCGTGGCTTATCTCACACGTTTTGAAGAAACCATGCGCGCGATGGACGGCATGTTTGCCGTGGCAGAGGATGGCGCGGCAAAAAACGGGCAGGTGGAGGAGTTGTCGCTGCGCGCGATCAGCGAGGACAGCAGCCCGGTAGTCAAGCTGGTGAATTCCACCCTCTACGATGCCCTCAAGGCGGGCGCCAGCGACATCCACCTGGAAACCGGGGCGAACGGCCTGACCATCAAGAACCGCATAGATGGCGTGCTGGCAACCATCGGTGTGATGCAGAGCATGGAAACCGCCGAGCAGGCGATTTCGCGCATCAAGATTCTGGCCGAGCTCGATATCGCGGAGCGGCGCGTGCCGCAGGATGGCCGTTTCAAGGTCACCGTCAAGGGGCGTGAAGTGGATTTCCGTGTCTCCATCATGCCCAGTATTTTTGGCGAAGACGCGGTGCTGCGTATCCTGGACAAGCAGTCGCTGTCCGATGAACTCAAAGGGCTGAGGCTCGATACGCTCGGCTTTGAAGGGAAGGTGCTGGGCCAATTGCGCAAGCTGGCGGCAGAGCCTTACGGCATGCTGCTGGTGACCGGCCCCACCGGCAGCGGCAAGACGACCACGCTGTATGCGATGATTTCCGAAATCAACAAGGGGTTAGACAAGATCATCACCATCGAGGATCCGGTCGAGTACCAGTTGCCCGGCGTGCTGCAAATCCCGGTGAATGAAAAAAAGGGGCTTACTTTCGCGCGCGGGTTGCGCTCCATCCTGCGCCATGATCCGGACAAGATCATGGTGGGCGAGGTGCGCGATCCGGAGACCGCGGAAATCGCGGTGCAGGCGGCATTGACCGGTCATCTGGTGTTTACCACCGTGCATGCCAACAACGTATTCGACGTGATCAGCCGCTTTATCCACATGGGCGTGGATCCATACAGCTTTGTATCGGCAGTGAGCGGCGTTTTGGCGCAGCGCCTGGTGCGCCTTGTTTGCCCCCACTGCAGCGAAGAGGCAATACCCAATGATGACGAACTGGGTGTTTCCGGAATCAACAAGGCGGATTTGCAGGGCTACCGCTTCATGAAAGGTGGCGGTTGCGGACAGTGCCGCGGCAGCGGTTACAAGGGGCGCAAGGCGATTTCAGAATTGATGTTGCTGAACGACGAAATCCGCGAAGTGATCGTTGCGCGTGCGCCGATCCGCCGCTTAAAAGAAGTGGCGCGCCAGGGGGGAATACGCTTCCTGCGCGAGGCTGCGCTTGAACTGGTATGCAAAGGCGAAACCACTTTGGAGGAAATCAATCGTGTCACTTTTGTGGTGTGACCGCATCGGCATTGCACTAGGCCCGGAGCGGGTCGCGCTGGTGCGCCTTGCGCGCGGTTTGCGCCCACGAGTGATGGCAAAGCGATGCGAGGCGGTGGCGCCGCAAACAGGCGGGGAGCCGTGGCGTGCCGCGCTCGACAAGTTGGTAAAAATACTTGGCGAACCGGAGTGGCAGAATGCCGGTGCGACCGTGGTATTGTCCAATCACTTTGTGCGTTATGCCTGTATCCCATGGAATAAAAATGTGAGCGGCGAGGATGAGCAGCTTGCTTTGGCGCGGCATCGTTTCACACAAATATATGGCGATGCGGCGCAGGAATGGCAATTACGCCTGAGCCATGCGCAAGGTGATGCACCAACCCTGGCGAGCGCGGTGGATACCGGCTTGCTTGGAGCCGTACGCCAGTCGCTGGCACAGAACAA
>JAHFRC010000019.1:24612-30172 GCA_023259015.1 Nitrosomonadales bacterium
GCGCGCAAAAATTATTCACCTGCGGAATTGGCCAAGGCGCGCGAAACCATCGAGAGAATTGCCGTGCCGTGGAACGCGTTGTTCAATGCGGTGGAAACGGTGGAGGTAGAGCAGGTGGCCCTGCTTGCGCTTGAACCAGACCCGAAAACCGGCATGGTGAGCCTGTCCGGTGAAGCGCGCGACCTGCCGGGGCTGTTGACCTATGTCGCGCGGCTTGGGCAAGTTAAAACGCTGCATGACGTCTATCTGCAGCGCCATGAAATCCGGCAAGATGATCCGAAGCATACAGTGGTGTTTCTGATAACGGCGCGCTGGGGAACGAAATCATGAAGGCGCAATGGCTGTCATTCAGGAACAGGCTCGGCTGGCAGGGCATGCTGGGCATTGCGCTATTGGCTGTAGCTTACCTGTTTTATTCGGTTGTGCTGGAGCCGGTTGAGCAGCGGGCCAGGTGGGCACGGGCAAAAGCTGATACCTCGAGCAGGAATATGATACTCAAAGCGCGCATGCAGGATGCGGAACTCAAATCACCCGCTGTCATGCTGGAAAGGTTTTATGCTTTCTTTGCGACCGACCAGGCCGTTACGGACAACTTGGCTAAAATCTACAGCTTGGCAGAGGGAAATGGGCTGGTGTTGAGGCATGGCGAATACAAGCTGCAGAACGAAAAAAATGGGCGGCTTGCGCAATATCAGATTGTATTGCCGGTGCGAGGGGGATATCTTCAGATACGCACTTTTGCCGCGCAAGTATTGAACAAGATACCGACTGCATCGCTTGACCAGATTCGTTTCGAGCGTAAACGCACGGGTGAGCAGAATGTGGAAGCAGAAATCAAATTTACTTTGTATATGGTGCAAACATGAAAAAATCATTGCGTAAAGAATGGTGCTGGGCGCTCGTTGCTGCCGTGCTGTTGTGCGTGGCAAACATTGTTTCCGGCAAGGATGCCGACACAACCGACGGGACAATAAATATTGTTCAGCCGGCGGACAAACCCAGGAACACAACAATAGACGCGATGCCGGTGGAAGATGCAAAACTTGATCTCGCCAGGCTGCATCGGGAAGAGGTGGAGGTGGTCAACGTGGATTTGTTTGCAAACAGGTCGGTTCACCCTGCGCCGCCACCGCCGTCACCCGCTGTTGCAGCCCCATCGGCGCCACCGTTGCCTTTCACCTATATCGGCAAGATGATTGATGGTGATGTTGTCACGGTGTTTCTTGCAAAACAAAATCAGGACTACAACCTCAAGCTGAACGATGTGGTGGACAACACCTACCGTATCGAACAAATTGGCGATGACCGCGTGGTAATTACGTATCTTCCGCTCGACACCCAGCAGACGCTCAATATTGGCCGGGCAAACTAGGAATGCCTGTGTGCTTTCCTGTAATGGCGGAGAAATGAGGCAAACGCGAAACACCGGCTTCACGCTGATTGAGTTGCTGATCACGGTTGCCATCGTCGCGGTGCTAGCCTCAATTGCCTTGCCTCTTTCTGAAGTGGCGGTACAGCGCAGCAAGGAACAGGATTTACGAAGTGCGTTGCGCGAGATCCGTTCGGCGATTGATGCCTATAAGCAAGCGGTTGACGATGGGCGCATCGTTAAAACCATAGATCAATCCGGCTATCCTCCTTCTTTGAAAGTCTTGGTCGAGGGAGTGAATGACGTCAAGAGCGCGGAGCCAAAGAAAATCTATTTTTTGCGCAGGTTGCCACGCGAGCCGATGGCGGACGACATCCAGTCCGAAGCCGAAGATAGCTGGGGCAAGCGCAGTTACGAAAGCCCTCCTGACGACCCGAAAGAAGGCAAAGACGTGTTCGATGTATATTCAAAAAGCGACAAGACCGGCCTGAGCGGCATGCCGTACCGGGAATGGTGATGTTGACGGAACCGGAGAAAAAACGCGGCTTCACGCTGATCGAACTGATGGTCGTGATGACCATCATCGCCATCCTGCTGACCATTGTGGCGCCGCGCTATTTCAACAGCGTGTCGAAGGCGGAAGAGGCAGTCTTGCGTGAAAACCTCACCCTGATCCGCGATGCGATCGACAAATACCATGCCGACTCGGGCCGCTATCCGGACAGCCTTGATGAACTGGCGCAAAAAAAATATTTGCGCAAACTGCCGATGGACCCGGTGCTGAAAAGCGATAGCGGCTGGATTGTCGTACCGCCGGAAGACGTGAAACTGGGCGTGGTGTATGACGTGAAAAGCGGGGCGCCGGGAAAGAGCAGGGATGGTTCGTTATACAGCGAATGGTGAAGGGTCATCGTTCATCATGAGATCGAAATCAGCCGGTTTTACCTATATGGCGCTATTGTTTGCCATTGCCGTCATGGGTGTGGCGCTGGCCGCAACGGGAATTTTCTGGCACCAGGCGAGCCAGCGCGAAAAAGAGCAGGAGTTATTGTTCATCGGCAACCAGTTCCGCCAGGCAATTGGGTTTTATTATGAACGCTCACCCGGCGGCGTGAAACGCTATCCGCAGCGCCTCGAGGATTTATTGGCCGATCCGCGCGGTATTGGGGCGCAGCGCTACCTGCGCAAAATCTATCGCGACCCGATGACCAAAGAAGCCAAGTGGGGCACTGTGCAGTCGCCCGAAGGCGGCATCATGGGTGTGTATAGCCTGTCGCAAGAAACACCGGTAAAAACCGGCAATTTTCGCCTGATTGATAGCGCATTCGAGGGAAAAGGCAAATACGAGGAATGGCGGTTTATTTATAGCCCGATCGCCGTTGCCGTGGAAAAAACCTCATAGCACCGGCTGCGGGAAAGACCTCATGTTAGGTGGGATGCCAACGGGCGGCTGTTCCACGTTGGGCATGTTTGGTGGAGCAGGCAGAGGGACAGGTGAAACTATTGCCTGGGGCGGCGCAGGCATTCCGGCAAAACCAGCCCGGGTATTATCTTCCGTACCCGACCAGAATTGGGTGACTCCCGCAGCCGGGCGGACAATTTCGCGCACCAAATGCGGCGTGATGGAAAGGACGATTTCTGTTTTCAGTTTATTGTCCTGATGGCTCGAGAACAAACGGCCTATCAGCGGCAGGTCGGATAAACCGGGCAACCCGTTGATCGAGGTGCGGTCTTCGTCATTTATCAAGCCGGCAAGCAGTTGGGTTTCACCATCCTTCAAACGCAAAAGGGTAGAGGCGTTGCGGGTGCCCACCTGATAGACCACCGAGCCGTTATTGGTGGTTGTTTTTGCTCCGAGTGAACTGACCTCCAGGCTAACCTTGATCGCGACATCGCCCTCAAGGTAAATGTTGGGCTCGACCTCGAGCTTGATCCCTACATCCACATACTGCACATTCTCCGATATGAAGCCGGTATTGGTCTGGTTGCCGGAAGTGGTGATGATCGGCACGCGGTCGCCGATGTGGATTTTTGCTTTTTCGCGGTTACGCACGCGGATGCGCGGGTTGGCCAGGATGTCGGCATTGGACACTTGCGATTTCAGGTTGACGGTCGGCGAGGGAATAATGGTAGTTGTGGCGCCGGTCAGTTTCCTTAATGCGTCAACCGTAAGGGGCGCCGTCGTACTGGGGTTGAGCACGCCGAATTGCAGCGGATATTGAATGCCGAGATCGAGCAGGCGGTCGCGGGTGACTTCGACCACCGTTACATCCAGCAAAACTTCCGGATCCGGCAGGTCTTGGGCTGCGATCAATTTCTCCGCCAGTTGGATTGTCTCCGGCGTATCCCGTATGACCAGCAAATTCAGGCGCTCATCCACGAAAACATCCTTGACCTTGAGGATGGCGCGGACCATGTTTGAAATCTGTTTGGGGTCTGCGTTGGAAAGGTAAAAAGTTTTCACCAGCAGATCCTGATATTCCTTGGTTTTCTGCGGCGTCCTGGGGTAGATCATCACCGTGTTGTCGTTGATAATTTTTTTGCCAAGCTGGTTTGTTTCCAGCAGCAGGTTGAGCGCTTGATCCAGCGTGACCTGCTTGACAAAAATTGAGACCCGTTGCGTTGGCTGTAAATCCTTGTCGAGGATGAAGTTGATGCCGGTAGTGTTGGATAAAATGTCGAATACCGGCTTGATGCCGGCATCGCGGAATTCCAGCGTAATCAGGTTTTTGTGGGGGCGCAGGGAGGGCGTTTTGAACATATCCCTGGCGCGAGCCTCCTCAATTTTTCCCGCCAACGCCTTGGCCTCGCGCTGGTTCGGGTTCTCAAGCAAAACGGGGCGTATTTTTTCATCGGCAGAATCGAAGTCGCCGGCATCAAAGCTGGTGCGTGCAGCGGCGATCAAATCGGCATGCTTGCGCGCCTGCACCACCATATCCATGCCGGCCTTGGCGCGCGGGTTTTTCATGTCCAGCTTCAGCACGCGGGAATAGGATTTCTCGGCTTCGAATAATTTGCCTTCGGTCAATTCATTGTCGGCGGAAAGCAGCAAGCGATTGACCGCATCGGTGCGTAAATTCAGCAAGGCGGTGCGATACAGGGCTTTGTCGGGAGCTTGTTTGGATGCTTCCTCCACCTTGGCAAGGCCATTCTCGATTTGCCCCTGATTGATCAGCTCCATCCCCTCGCGATAGGCGCGCTCCCCGGCACACCCTGAAACAAGCAGGACAAGAGCCAAGGCAAACCAGTGTCTTCCGAATGGAGGCAAATTTTTGTTGGTAATTGAAACCATGTAAACACAATATCTCATTTGGTGCACTAACGTCTACTGTGTTGACCATTATGCGGCTGCCTGCGGGCAGGGATTTCAGCCAGGCCAACAAAGGCGCGCGCTGATTGGTGATGCTGTGGACAGGAAAGCTTTGCGCGGCGCAAGCAACAGCGACCGCGTCTTTGGCGACATCCACACCTATATTCAGAAAGGTTTGCATGATAGTGGCCTCCAGTAGTAAATTAACGACGCTGGGGTGGACACACGCTGACGTTAGCTTGCTATCAAATCGGCGGTCAATGCACATAGCCGCTAGATTCCTCATCGACGTTGGCGGTGTGGGTGGGAGAGTTCTCAGTGAGTCTGTCCGCAACGCGGCAGATGCTTGTCGATGTCCCTCCACCCCGGCTCCTCTCAGTTTCGCAAGAATGAGCCATAAACACCATACAAGCTTGTCGAAGGGCAGGCGTTTGGCACGAGGCTTCGGCAAGCTCAGCCCGAACGGGCTTAACCGAACTGTATTGAGACGCAACCATTACATAGTCCTTTTGGACTATTTGACAAAAATAAAGGGGGTCTGAGAGATATGGATGATGGTAAGATGTGGTCTGTTTGTTGAAAACTCTTTTCGAGTTTTCGGTTCTTAAAGACAGCATCGCTGAAAAATAAAGAAGTCAAATTATGGGGTGGCCTGATGATTCCGAATTGCATTACTTTACCAAGTGCAGCCCTTTGTGCCACCCGCCACCCGCCGGCCACGTCGCGCCTGCCATTATGGGTTTTCTCCGCGCACAGCCGCAGCAACGTGCAACGTGTGGGCTGCTGCAAAACATTGACCACCCGAAGTCTGCCCCCCCCCCGCAACAATTAACCGGCATAGAGGCAACGAACAAACACCCTTGCAATAGCAAGGGGCGCTT
>JAHFRC010000001.1:0-37269 GCA_023259015.1 Nitrosomonadales bacterium
GCTTGCGCCAGCTCATCAGGTTTTCCTTATTCTGAAAATCGAAAGCGCTTGCCTCCAGAATAGCGTCCGGGTATTTATCTGCCACCAGATAACCAACGCTCCGATGCAAATAACAGCAGATAACAGGACATGAAAATCACCCATGTTCATTCCATAGAGCCGCCCAATCCCTGAAACGACGCCAACCCCCAACAGGGGGAAAGCCACTTTCCAATTGTCCGCAAAAAGTGTTGCCGCAATCATCAGGAGCAGGTAATAGTAGCTGGCAAGCTCAGTCCACATGAACGGGACAAACAGCGCGCTCAGGGCGACAGACTGCCAAGGTCCGCACGAGAGGGCCGCAGGTATAAACAAGAGTAATGCAACTGCAACTACGGCAACATAGATTGGCGCCACCTTCTTTCTTGCCTCGATTATTGCTGTGCGCCACGGTATGCGGTCATCGAGGGTTTTGAAAGTTCTCTGGTGCGATTTCTCATCAAAGCCATAGACCAATACTTGCCGCAGCCCGACGTTATTTAGCGCGATAACTGCCGCGTGCCTCTTGCTGTTGTCGAAAAATCCTTTATAAGCATCCCCTCCATAAACAGCGGTTGCAGAAGCCACAAGGACAGCCGAAGAGATAACCATTCCAGCAAAAAAATTGGCGTAAGTCGCCTTAAGATCGTGCTGCCGTTTATAGACCGCATAAAGCAAACCGGCAAAAGGCCCTAATGCAAACACTGCCGGGAAAAGCCGCAGCATCGCCGCATAACCCAAAGCAGCACCCGCAAGCACATAATGTTCCCTTTTCATCGTGCAAATCGAAAAGATTGCCATAAAGAGCCAGTCAAAACGCAACATCGAACCACCGATCATGTCCCATGAATCTATCGTTGCGGTGCCGATGATGACTGCAAATGCGGCTGTCGACAGCCCAAAGGCCCAAACCATGCAAGCAATAATTCCGAATAAGAGGGCAATATCGATCAGTGTAACCCCCATTAACGCCGGATCGGATAATGGGATCATATTGGAAATGAATCCCCCCATGAGCGTCCAGGCAGGAGGGGGGTTAAACCCATGATCTCCCTGGGTGGCCGTCCAATTCCAGTCACTCATCCTGGAATGAAAAAATGCAACATCGCTCTTGAAGTTATCCCAACGCAAAGCTGAAAAACGCGATCTGCAAAAAGCATCATCGAAAATATAACGTCTTGCAGGAACCAATCTTGTCACGACATTAGCCTGACCTTCGGCAATGCCGATATCGCCAATCAAGCGTGAATACGCACTGATCCTCACCGATGGATCAGTGCTTTCTGCCTCAGCCCTCGCTACACAGGCATAAAGTCTGGTATAACCAAGCTCGGGAAAGTACTTTGATCCGATGTAGTAATGAAATGAGTCCCGGTATTGTTGCCTTGGGGAAAATGGCTGGAAATTGACATAAGCCAGAAGCGCGAAAACCCCCAGCCCCACAAGGGCATAATTACATGCCCTTGTTAACCAAACCTTGCCGTCACTCAACCTTGGGTATGACCTGACCAATATCACCAGCAATGCGACAACAACAATGGCAAGCTGAATTTGGATTAGTGTTGATTCGTTGATGTTGATGTTCAAGCTTTACCCCTTTACAGCCTCATGAGGCCAAACCGCATGATCTTGCCCTTGCGTTCCGTATCTCTTAACGGGCTCATTATGCGGCTCCCTTCAACGGTTGCAAACCAGTATTGTTCGATCCGTATCGGGCTGACATAAGCCAGCGTCGAGTGAAGCGCAGGCATTACTTCGATGAAAATACAAATCGCGCCATCAGAAAATATGAAAGGATTGCCATTGGAAATACAAGAATGGCCTGAGCCAATATCTTATTGCCCAGCAATGGAATAATTAACTCGATTAGCTCAAGATTAATGAAATAGATAAGCAGATAGCAAAGAACAAAACGGGGAAAACGCGCTGCCAAGAGCTCTCGGAATACATAACCGCCAGTGGTGAAAAAATTGAATACGGTTCCCAGCAGCATGCCAACCAGCAGGGCAAGCCATACTTCCATTCCGGTTACGGTCAACAGGCTGTAGGCCACGAAACCAAAAAGTGTATTAACGCCTCCTGCAACCAGGAAACGCAGGAATCTATCCCTGCGCGGATTGGAACTGTCGTCATGAACACCAGCTACAAACCGGCAGAATCGGTCAAACATGTTTGAAACCGGTAGCGATGAGATTGCCCACGTTCACACCCAGCTTTGCATTACCTAATCCCAGGGATGCCATCAAGCCGGATGCTGCCGACTTGATGCTGCGGGGCAACGGCGCCAGGCGCACCCAGTAGCGCAGTGAGTAAGTATTGACGAAGGCTTTTACCGCAACGTCGGCATAGCCGGAATTCTCGAAGAGATAGCGCACACTGCGGCCGGAAAAAAGCTGCATGTGCTCAATGTCAATAATGGGCGAGCGCCTGCCGAGCAACTTGTTGACAAGGCTGCGGTAGTCGTGCGTCACGGTTACGAAAGCCCCTCCCGGGCGCAGCAGGTTGAATGCCGCGCGGGCAATGAGCTGCGGGTCGCGCACATGCTCCATGGTCATGAAGCAACAGACCAGATCGAACGATTCCGGGGCAAAATCTTTTTCCTCGAACATGCCTTCGCGTATCCACGCTTGCCGGTGCGCCGGTGCAGCCGCAATTGCGGCAGATGACGGTTCGACGCCGACGAGTTCAGCAAAGCCCTCATGTGACAGGTGCTCAAGAAAAATACCGGTGCCGGAGCCTATCTCCAGCGCGCTCCGGCGCCCCGCGAGCATGCCTAACACCGGCTGTATGGCCAGAATATAAGCCGCTGCGGCATCGTTCGCCTCTTCTGAACTATCGTAGTCAGCCACATGGTACGCGTGTGCTAGTTCACGCTCATCAGGAGGCTGGTCTGCGTAGACCAGATCGCAGTTTTGGCATTGCAACAGACGGTGGCACATGTACTCCGGTTCCTTGCGCGAAGCAAAGCTGAATCCGGACAATTTGGCCGGATCAATATTTTGCTCGATAAACAGCTTTGCTTTCGCTGAATCTGTGTGGCAGACCGGGCAAGGCCGGGATTCACTCATTATCTGTTACTCCTCCAGCAGTCAAGTCAGTCAAGAGTTGGGCATTTATACTTCCCGGCAGAGCCTTGGCCGGGTTTGGGCTATTTATTGGCAGATGTCCTGGAAAAATACTTGTCTTTTAAATTGATGAACCGTTTCTCCATAAGCTCGTAACTCACAGCGCTGATCACAACAGTAATCAAAAGGGTCGTTGCGGCTCGCGCGATTTCCGGAAAATTTTGCATCTTTACATATATCACTGCCAGAACCGGAAGATGAAATACATACATACCGTAGCTGATATTGCCCAAGTAAACCAGCAGGGGGTTTTCAAAAAGCGCGGGCAAAAAAGCCTTCTCCCGCACATTAACCAGCACATATGAAAACATCAGGTTCATCGCCGAATATCCCCATATATATTTATATGAATCCTTCATGTATGGCGCGTAACCTAGCTGATCCCATTGAATCTGCCCTGCCGTCAACCAGGTCGTCGCCAGCCCCAGCATGAACACGGTCAATATGCACATCCACACAAAATAACCTGCTTTGCTTTTTCCATACAGGGAAAAATATCCACCCATTGCAAACGCATCGACATATGAAAAAGGCAGAAGGTATATGACACTATCCTTCAAGTCATCCACAGGAAGCAGGTGCGCATCCACCGCCACAGCCAGCAATAAGCGCATTAATGGGCCTAACACGATCACCAGCAACAGGAATTTTTTCAAGTAATCAGCCGGAATAAAAAATATTGCCAATGGCCATACCAGGTAGAACTGTTCTTCGACCGCCAAAGACCAGAAGTGGGTATCGAAACCGGAGCCATTGTAACCATTGCTCACATGGTAAAAATCATAGGTATATGTCAACGTCCAGGGCAGGCTATCAATGAACTTATCCAGCCCGATACCGAGGAGGTGTACATCCGACGGAATGAGATATCCATATCGGGATTTTGTCAGGAAATATACAGATGCGACCAAGGCTATGTATGAATAGTAAAGCGGAAATATCCTGAGCGCGCGCCTGCCATAAAAATGGATAAAAAAATCCATGCTACTCAAGCTGGATTTCATGTTTATCAATATGGGCGTCAGCAGGAATCCAGATAAGACAAAAAAAGCCTGAACTCCCAGGTAACCCCCATTAATGCCAAGTTCACGGCTGCCGCACACGTTCATGTGGAACAGGAAGATGGCAAAAAACGCCAATGCCCTGAATGAGGTAAGACCTTTACTCACGCTTATCCATACCAGTTAAATATCAACTCCAAATAAAAGCGCCCATAATAATCAGGCCATTTCCGCAAAAGTGCAAATTGCCGTATGCGGACAAGAGATGGTGGTGGATTTATTTCCATTGGGTTTCTTGCATTATTTTTCGTTGGTTGTGCGGCCGGGGCAACTGGCTTCGGCGCGTGCCGCTTCTTCAAGCCGCCCTGCCTGTTTGTACACATCCGCGAGCAGGCAATGCGCCCGCAAGTCGGGTATCCATTGATCCAATGCGGCGCGTAGCGGAGCTTCCGCTTCGGCAGCGTGCCCGTCTAACAGCAAGGCGAGCCCCAGGTTCTTGAAGGCTGTGCCACGCATGGATTCCGGAAGGCGTTGCGACTCTGCTGCTGCACGTAAATTGGCCGTTGCTTTTGCATAAACATCTAAATTCAATAACGTCAATCCAGCGTTGTAACGTACTGACGCATTATCAGGAAATTGTTTCGCCAGGTAATCCCATTGCGCCGCAAAAATATCCCTGCAACGTTCCCAGAAATTCCTTGCGGGCGAATTCCATTTGCTTTGGACAGGCCAATTTTTAAGGCTAGACCACAAGTTCCAGAGCAGAGCCATTGCTTTTTGGGGATCACCTGTATCTACGGCATCGACATGCACGGTATGGTAAGCCTTGATCAACTGGAGCATGGTATCCCGGAATTCGGGGATTGTTATGCTGTTGGCCGTTTCATTTGCATCTTGGTACGAGTTTTTTGGCAGTTGGTGCTCAATGATTTTAATTGCAGCAGGTAAATAATATCCAGGATAGGCGCGCAAATCGTTATTTAGCAGCGCTTCTTCGCTTCGCCAGTCGCGTGGCCGTTCAAAGGTCTGGAAGCCCCATGACAAAGCGATGACGAGCAACACGGCAGCACGTGGCGCAGGGTTTAAACGCCAAGACAGGGCGACAAGCAAAAGCACGGCCGGCCATGCCGCAAGCGCAAGGAAACGGTCGGAAACAAGTGAAGGCGCCCCATAGGGGATCAGTTGCAAATGAGGGATGGAGAACAGAAAAAAAACTATCAGGGCAAAACTTTCGATCGACCGCTTGCGCAGGAGCAATACCGTGCCGGCGGCGACCGCCGCCAGAACTGTTGCCCCGAGGACGGCCATGGCGGGAAGATGTGGGTCCTCAAACACCGGGTAATTAAAATGGCGGCTCTCCGGGCTGACGGCAAGGCGAGCCAGCCAGCCCAGCACGGCCAATGTCCGGGTGATCGTCTCCATGCCAAAATAAGCAGGCTCTTTTCCGATGCTGCTGGCAATAAAAAAACGAACCAGCAACCATGCCAGGAGCAATATGGTTAAAGGCCACAGCAACTGGGAACGGCGCCTGTGTGACACCGGGGTGTCGAGCCAGAAGAATATCCAGAGCATGGCGATGACTGGCGACACGGCAACATAGGATGCCTTCGACAGCATCATCGCCACAAAAGCTGCCAGCGTTGCGGCGGCATATGGCGCGGAGAGTCCCTGTTCCCGCCGGGCGCGCATGGCAAGCCACAGCGCAAGCAGCGAGAATAGATTGGGAAGCATATACTTGCGCCCGCTGATCCATACCACAGGCTCGACCAGGGTGGGGTGCAACGCAAACAAGGAGGTGATTGCCGCCGCCGCCCATGGCGCGCTTGCGGCATCTGCCGGACGGAAGTAGCGCCATAACTCCAGCGTTGCGGCATAAGCCAGCGGCAGGCTAAGCAGGTACAGCAGGGTGTTGTGCAGCCGGAACGCAGACGGGTTGAGGCCGAACAGCGTCATGTCGAACCAGTAGGAAAGATCACGCAACGGGAGGAATTCGGAGAAAGGGTTGTATGGTTCGGTAAGCAGGCGCCAAAGCTCAGCCAAATGCAACCCTGCCAGTTTGGTGTTGTCGGCGAGATAAACTGTATCGTCAGAAACAAACGGGTAACTAATCGCCTGCAGGTAAGAGGCGGCCGCTATCGCAGCGCTGAGAAGCACAAGCGCCAAGGGTGCAAGTTGCGGCATGCGTGGATGGAGTGGGAGCATTTCTTATTCTAGTGTTTAATTGCGTAATTCCACGTCAATATCTGGAAAAATATTTATCTTTTAACCTGATAATTTTTTTCTCCATAAACTCGTAACTGACCGCGCTAACCATGATGGTAATCAGAAGAGTCATCAATATCCGCACAACTTCCGGATAGCTGGGCACCATGTTATTTACCATCCATAGAATGGGGAAATGAAATACATACAGGCCATAGCTGATGGTGCCCAGATAAACCAATAAGGGGTTTCCAAAAAATACAGGCATAAAAGTCTTATCCCGCACGTGAACCAGCATATATGAGAACATCAAGTTAACGGCCGAATATCCCCAAACATACTTGTATGAATCCTTCATGAACATCCCATAACCAAGCTGATTCCAATGAATCTGGCTTGTCGATAACCAATCCGTTATCATGCCCAGCATGAATACAGGCAATATGGACGCCCACACGAGGTAACCCGGCCTGCTTTTCACATACAGGGAAAAATAACCACCTATCGCAAAGGCATCGACATGTGAAAAAGGCAGGACGTAAATAACCAAGTCTGTTTCGGGAAGAACAGGAAACATATTTGCATCCAAGATCACCGCCAGCAGTAAGCGTATTAATGGCCCAGCCACAATTACAGACAACAAGAACCTCTTCAGGTGGTTAGCCGGAATAAAGAATATCGCCAATGGCCATACCAGGTAGAACTGCTCTTCTATCGCCAATGACCAGAAATGAGTAGCTAAGCGTGTTCCTTCAAAATATTTGCTGGCATGAAAGAAGTTATAGGTGTATGTCAACGTCCAAGGCAAACTTTCGATGAATACATCTAAATTCGCAAAAATGGATTCATTCATTGGGATGAAATGCCCATACTTGGATATTGCAAAAAAAGATATGGTTGCAACTATGACCAGGTATGAATAGTAGAGCGGAAATATCCTGAGTGCGCGTCTGCCATAAAAGTGGGTAAAGAAATCCCTTTTGTTCAAGCTGGATTTCATGTCTACCAATATGGGCGTCAGCAAAAATCCGGACAAAACAAAAAAAGCCAGGACACCAATATAACCGCCTTTGCAGCTGCCAATGTGAAACAGGAAAATGGCAAAAAAAGCCAATGCCCTGAATGATGTTAAACCCTTATTCATTTGGGTCTTGGCGTAATGGTGTGAGTAAAAATGATCATGATATCGCCTGAACGCCTTACTGAATGTGGGTTTCAGAAGGTTGATGCTGCTGTGTAAACTGGCATGACTTTGCGATGGCTGCTTTACGCAAATATAAGCGTCTTTCAGACGCATGCCGGTTTGCCGGTTCTTGCATGCAGGAAAAGGCACGCAGAATCTCCGTTGATCCCATGGCATGCGCCATCACTCTCATGCGGCGCTCAAGAAGTTTGTCCATTTCATTTGTCCCGTTATTTTTGATCCGCGACACTAGTTCTTCGACAACCATTTTAAGAAATCTCTTGCAACAAATGTACTACCGCGAAAACTCAAGTGGTTTGAGTCCCGGTAAAACAGCATTTCGTCATTCTCAAAGTTGCAATATTCATTATCGCAAAGCAAATTGAACGGGTCATAAAGACGGACTTTCGGATGTGCGGTGACAAGCCTGTTCAGCATTCCCCTCAATTTTTCCTGCCTTTCCAATGCAATTGGTTTTGGGAGTTTGCAAGTCTTGTCAGACATGAGAAACGCAGGGCGCCTGATGCAATCACGGGGAAAAAATGGAAGTTCTGAGATGTCGATGAATATTACGATTGACTTGCCTTCTCTTTCGAGCGCACTTATTGCCATCTCGATGCCGGAGTAAAACAAGTCAACCTTGTTTTCTGATGGGGCGGTATGCCCCGGCAAGGATAGCTTAATGTCAGCAAGTTTAAAGTGAGCAGTTTTATCATCTGCGCTGAATGTTGTGTTTAAAATATAGCCGCCAAAAAAAGAAAAAACAACGGTGTGGATGCTTGGTGTATTTAGAAGGTATTCGACAGCCTCTTCACTTCTCCTTTTGCAGTTTTGAGGTAACTTGAATTGCGGGTCATACATCAATGGCATGGTAACTTCAATACCGATTATGGGCGGGCAGGCATTGCTGCCGATTATTTGCCAGGTATTATTTTTATCTGCCTCGACAATGCCGGGAAAAAGATGTGCCGCATGGCTATCACCAAAAATTGCAAGAGTAGGAACATTGTTGGATGAGAGCGCACAATTATTCAGGTGAGAATAGTACGACAAGACATCTGCTGGGCAAGGGATGAATTTATTATTTGCATTTGGTTGCCACAAGAGGTCTTGCGCCTTTCCGTTATTATTCCTAAAACTCAACCCTTCGTATTTGTAAGTGCCAAATCCTGCATAGCCAATTATCATCATCAAAACGCACAGCACAGTAATTTTGGCTCTGCCATGGTCGCCAAATCGAATTGGCTTTTCAACTAGTTTGTAGGTCAGCCACGCAAGGGCTATTGAAGTCAGAACAGCGGCGATGCGGATTTCTCGAGAAAGTGCGCCGGATTCGACGATTCTGGCAAATGACAGCAACGGCCAGTGCCACAAATAAAGCGGATAGCTGATCAGCCCAAGCCAAACCATTGCACGGTGTGACAGCACTACACGATTTAACCACGCTTGCGGCCCTGCCGAGATAATCAGGTAAGCGCCCAGCGTTGGGAGCAGCGCCCACCAGCCGGGGAATGCCTTTTCCCTATTGATAACCAGCACTGCAATGCCGATGGCCGCAACACCCAGCATGGATTGTGCGTTGCATAACAGCGCAATGCGCTGCTTTGCCTTGCCTGTAAAGCTTGTTTTATGCAGGGTGAGATAGGCCAATACGCTGCCAAGCATCAACTCCCAGAAACGTGAGACCGGGGAATAGAACGCCTGGACGGAGTCATCATGCACTTTCACGACGTTGACGGTAAAGGAAATTGTAATGATCGCGACAGTCAGGAACAGGAGATTGAACCGCCTTTTCCAGGTCAAATAAAGCAACAGCGGCCAGACGATATAAAACTGTTCTTCAATGCCAAGCGACCACAGGTGCAGCATGGGCTTGGTTTCGGCGGCATTGTCAAAATAGCCTGCTTCCTGCCAGAAGAAAAAGTTGGATACGAACCCCGCGCCGGCAGCGATGTGCTTGCCCAGTTGCATGTATTCATCGGGGAGCAGCACAAACCAGCCCAATGCATAGCTGGCGGCCATTACCAGGATCAATGCGGGAAAGATGCGTTTGATGCGGCGCGCATAAAATTCCCTGAAGCTGAAGGCGTTTTTGTCCAGGCTGCCGAAAATAATGGTGGAGATCAGGAGGCCGGAGATGACGAAGAATATGTCGACTCCGATAAACCCGCCCTTAACCCAGCCTGGGAAAGCGTGGTAGCCGACGACAGACAGGATGGCGACAGCCCGCAAACCATCAATGTCAGCGCGATATTTGGGATGGGTCAGGTGATGTTGCCCGGCGGCGTGTGGTGTCATTTATTTTCTGTTAATGATTGATTTTCTAAAGAAGGTGGTTGTATCAAGGATAAAGGAGTGATGAATTAATCTGTATTCCTATTTGAACCACGAAGGCTGCGAAGCAGAACAACGGCTTGCTCGCTCAATGGAAAATGTCTTTCTGGTGATAACCTGGCATCGTACATCGACATGAAAAATCTTCGTGATCTCTGTGTTCTTCGTGGTGAAGTGAGCTTATTAGGCTTGGCTGTTTTACCGCGATATTTCATCATTGGTTACGCGGCCGGGGCAACTGGCTTGGGCGCGTGCCGCTTCCTCAGGCCGCTTTGTCTGCTTGTACACTTCCGCCAGCAGGCAATGCGCCCGCAGGTCAGGTATTCTTTGCTCCAATGCGGCACGTAGCGGAGCTTCCGCTTCGGCAACGTTCCCGTTACGCAGCAGGGCAAAGCCGAGGTTTTTGAAGGCTGCTCCACGCATGGATTCCGGCAGGCGTTGCGATTCGGCTGCGACACGTAAATGGGCTACTGCATCCTTGTAATTATAGAGATCCAACAGCCACAAGCCGGCGTTGTAGCGCACCGGTGCATTGTCAGGAAATTGCCTGGAAAGATCATCCCATTGCGCCGCAAAAACATCCCTGCAATGCCCCCAGAAATTTTCCACGGGCAAGTTCCATTTGCTTTGAGCAGGCCATTGCCTGAGGGAAAAGCCCAATTTTCGGAGCAGCGCCATTGCCTCCCGGGGATCGCCGGAAGTTGCAGCATCGACATGCACGGCATGTTCTGTCTCGATCAACTCGATCAGGATATTGCGGAATTCCGGGATGGTTACGCTGCTGGCCGTCTCGTTTGCTTCGCGATATAACCCTTGCGGCAACTGGACAGTGATGATCTTGTACAAGGCAGGCATATAGTAGCCTGGGTAAGCGCGCAGGTCGGCATCGGCGAGCGCATCGAAACTGCGCCAGTCGCGCGGACGTTCGGCGTTCTGGAAGCACCATGACAAAGCGATGACGAGCAACACGGCGATGCGTGGCGCGGGTTTTAAGCGCCATGACAGGGCGACCAGCAACAATGCGGCAGGCCATACTGCGAGAAACACAAAACGGTCTGAAACAAGTGAGGGCGGCATGTACGGGACCAGTTGCAGGGAGGGTGCACAGAGCAGCAAAAAAGCGATGCCGGCAAAACCCTCCAGCGAGCGTTTGCGCAGGAACATTATCGCCCCAGCCGTTACCGCTGCCAGAACCGCCGCCCCGAGGGCGACCATGACATAAAAGTACGGGTCTTCGAACACCGGATAAAAGAAATGGCGGCTTTCCGGGCTGACGGCAAGACGGGCCAGCCACCCCAGAATGGCTAATGTGCGGGTGACTGTCTCGACCCCGAAATAGATCGGAACCTTTTGCGTATTGATCGTCGCGAAAACAAGGGCTATGCACGCTGCCAGCAACAGGCTGGACAGGGGCAACAGCAGCAATGAGCGGCGCCTGCGAGGCGCCGGAATACCGTACCAGAAGGCCAGCCAAAGCATGGCAATGACCGGCGCCACCGCAACTGCGGTTGCCTTCGACAGCATTGCCGCCAGCAGCGCAACCAGTGCGGCGGCGGAGTACGCTATGGAAATCCCCCCTTCCCGAATTGCCCTCACGGCAAGCCACAGCGCCAGCAGCGAGAACAGGGCTGAAAGCACGTCCTTGCGGCCGGCGACCCACACCACCGCTTCGGCGTGCGAGGGGTGCAGCGCAAACAAGGCGGCAACTGCCGCTGCAGCCCATGGCGC
Source organism: Nitrosomonadales bacterium (assembly GCA_023259015.1). Taxonomy (GTDB): domain Bacteria; phylum Pseudomonadota; class Gammaproteobacteria; order Burkholderiales; family Gallionellaceae; genus CAITJF01. Next base: position 11,592 of record JAHFRC010000001.1, read on the forward strand.
ACTGGCGGCATCCGCCGGGCGGAAATAGCGCCACAAACCTGACGTCGTGGCATACACCAGCGGCAGGCACAGCAGATACAGGATGATGTTGTGCAGCCGGAATGCGGCGGGGTTCAGGCCGAACAGCTTCATGTCGAGCCAGTAGGAAAGGTCACGCAACGGAAGGAACTCAAAAACAGAATTGTATGGCTCGTTAAAGAGACGCCATAGCTCGGTTAGGTGCAGCCCCGCCAGCTTGGTATTTTCGGTGAGGTAAATTGCATCGTCAGAAATAAACGGGTAGTCAAGCGCCCGCAGGTAGGCGGCAACGGCCGCCACAGCACCGGCCAATATCAGCGCCAGAGGCGCCAGCCGCCGCATACTGGCGCGTAATGGGGACGAGTTATTTTGTTTCATTGCGCTGTTTTCTCATTGGGTGTACGGCCAGGGCAGCTGGCTTCGGCACGTGCCGTTTCTTCAAACCGCTTAGCCTGCTTATACACTCTGGAGAGCAGGCAATAAGCCCACAAATCTGGCGTCTGCTGTTCCAGGGCGGCACGCAGTGGAACCTCTGCTTCGGCAACATGCCCACTGAGTAACAAGGCGAGACCGAGATTATAGAAGGCTGTTCCACGCAAGGTTTCAGGCAGGTGTTGCGACCCGGTTGCGGCGCGTAAATGCATTGCGGCATCTGCATAAAAATTGAAATTTATCAGCGATAGCCCTGCGTTGTATCGCACCGATGCATTATCGGGAAAATGCTTAACCAGGGAATTCCACTCATATACAAAATTATCTTTGCAAAGTTCCATGGAGAGAACTATGGGCGAATTCCATCTGGCTTGAGCAATAGGCTGCTTCAAGGCAAGCCGCAGTTTTTCCAGCAGCGCCATTGCTTCGTTTGGATTGCCCGTTGCAACGGCATCGACACTCACGGCATGGTCAGCCTCAACCAATTTGACCGCGATATCCCGAAACTCGGGAGTTGTTATGCTGTTGGCCGTATCCATTGCGTCGCGATGCAATCCCTGCGGCAATTGGATGGCAACGATTTTGAATACGGCAGACATGTAGTGTCCGGGAAAGGCGCGCAAGTCGGCATCTATTACCGCTTCAAGACTGCGCCAGTCACGCGGCTTTTCCATGGTTTGGAAGCCCCATGGCAGTGCAATGGCGAGCAGCAGCGCGATGCGGGGCGCGGGTTGCAAGCGCCAGGACAGGGCGACAAGCAACAATACCGCCGGCCATGCCGCGATAGCCAGATAACGATCTGCAACAAGCGTGGGCGACCCATAGGGGATCAGTTGCAAGTAGGGTACGCAGAGCAGCAAAAAAGCAGCCAGGGCAAACCACACCAGCGACCGTTTGCGCAGGAACATCACCCCGCCAGTCACCGTCGCTGCCAGTGACGCCACCCCCAGTGCGGCCATTGCGGTAAAGTGTGGATCCTCGAATACCGGATAAAATGAATGGCGGCCTTCCGGGCTGAAGGCAAGGCGGGTCAGCCACCCCAGCACGGCCAGTGTTCGGGTGGCCATCTCAATCCCGAAATAACCCTGCTCTTTCCCGATGCTGGTCGCAACAAAAATACGGAGCATGAGTCCTGCCAGAAGCAAAATGGCGAGGGGCCACAACAACAGGGAGCGGCGCCTGTCCGGCGCCGGGATGTCGAGCCAGAAGGCCATCCAGAGCATGGCAATGACTGGCGCCACGGCAACATAGGATGCTTTCGATAACATCACCGCCGCAAATGCCGCCAGGGCTGCGGCGGCATGGGGCGCGGAAAGCCCGTGATTCCGCCTGGCGCGCACGGCAAGCCACAGCGCAAGCATCGAAAACAGATTGGGCAGCACATACTTGCGCCCGCTGACCGCAACCACGGGCTCGATCAGGGCGGGATGCAGCGCAAATAATGCGGTGACCACCGCCGCCACCCATGGCGCGCTGGCGGCGTCCACCGAACGGAAATAGCGCCATAACTCCGACGTCGTGGCATAAACCAGCGGCAGGCAGAACAGGTACAGCAGGATGTTGTGCGCCCGGAACGCGGCTGGGTTCAGGCCGAACAGTTTGAGGTCAAGCCAGTAGGAAAGATCACGCAGGGGGAGGAATTCGGAAAAACCATTGTATGGCTCGGTAAAGAGGCGCCATAGTTCTGTCAGGTGCAGCCCTGACAGTTTGGGATTATTGGTGAGGTAAATCGTATCGTCAGAAATAAATGGGTAGTCGAGCGCTTGCAAGTAGGCGGCCGCCGCCGCCATAGCACAGGCCAATACCAGCGCCATGGGTGCAAATTGCCGCATGTGGGCAGGAGAGGGGCGCGGGTTCATTTCCTCCGGGTTCACTGCGCTGTTCTTTCATCGCGTGCGTTGCCAGAATGGTTGGCTCCAGTGCACGATACTTCATCAATCATTGATTGGTTTTTCCACTGATATTTCAGGAAGAGCTATTCGCGTTATTTTCATATGGCCAAGTTTGCCCTTATGGTTTTTGTGGTTGTAAAACCTGATAGATGGCGGCATATATCAGGCCATGGCATATTCGCCATAGCATATTCGATGAGCAGATAGTATCCCTAGTCCACCAACCCTGGCAAAAACTTGTTGCATTCTTGTTGCATTCATGCCCTGATATCCATACCTGCGGCGGGTTGCAATAGCCAACTGTGACATGATCAACGTATAATTGCATTGCATAAGTATCCGGTTCTGCCGGGGGATTCGCCCAACGAAATTCGCCAAAGTTTGACCTGTGCGGCGGGCTTGTTCCGGAATGTTGTTTGGAGCTGTTGCATACCCCTTTGCCAAAGGGGAAGGCGGATCCCGGGAATCGCAGTTGACCGTTTGCATTTACATGAAAGTCTGCGTGATGATTTATTCTTGCGCCTTCGATGCTACTCACCGTTTGGCGAACCATTATGCTACAGGGACGGTTAAGCGATGAATTCAAACAAGCCTATCTATATTACCCAGCCGATGCTGCCTCCGCTGGAAGAATTCATTCCCTATTTGCAACAAATATGGGACAGGAAAATCCTCACCAATTGCGGCCCATTTCATGAGCAACTGGAGCAGGCTCTGTGCGATTATCTTGGCGTAAAGCACATTTCCCTGTTCACCAACGGCACCATTGCACTTGTTACAGCCCTGCAAACCTTGCGCATAGTTGGCGAGGTCATTACTACGCCATACTCTTTCGTGGCCACCACCCACTCCCTGCTGTGGAATGGCATCAAGCCGGTATTTGTGGATGTTGACCCGAACACGCTAAATCTCAACCCGGACAGAATCGAGGCTGCCATCACCCCGCAAACTACCGCTATCATGCCGGTGCACTGCTATGGGCATCCGTGTGATGTCGATGCCATCCAGAAAATCGCCGACAACTACAACCTCAAGGTCATTTACGACGCGGCGCATGCCTTTGGCGTGCAAGACGCCAATGGCAGCATACTCAGGCATGGTGATTTATCGGTGCTGAGTTTTCATGCCACAAAAGTGTTCAACACCTTTGAAGGCGGCGCTATCGTGTGTCCCGACGCCAAGACAAAGGTGCGTATTGACCAACTGAAAAACTTCGGCCATGTCGGAGAAGTGACTGTGGTGGCTCCCGGCATCAACGGCAAGATGAGCGAATTCAACGCGGCCTTGGGTTTATTGCAGTTGAAATATATAGGCCAGGCGCTCGCAAGCCGCAAGAAGATTGATGCTGCTTACCGTAAGCGGCTGCAAGGGGTTAAGGGAATACGCTGCTTGAACGATGCGGGCGAAAAAATTGCCAACTATGCATATTTTCCGGTCATGGTGGATGCAGGCTACCCCATCTGCCGGGATGAACTTTACCAGAGGCTCAAGGACAACGGCATCCATCCTCGCCGCTATTTTTACCCTTTGATATCGGACTTTCCCATGTATCGCGGCTTGCCTTCCGCACATAAAGAAAATCTGCCAGTGGCAACGGCAGCGGCCCTGCAAATTCTTTGTCTGCCGATCTATCCAGATATGGACATGTCGGTAGTCGATGAAATCGCCAGTTTCATTGCGGCCCAATAGCAGTGGATCCAATGCTATTGAGCGGCTTTGCGGGGGTGGCGAGATGAGGCTGGCCATCATGCAGCCGTACTTCTTTCCCTACATCGGTTATTTCCAGCTCATCGCGGCGGTGGATATGTTCATCGTGTACGACAACATCAAATACACCAAGAAGGGATGGATTAACCGCAACCGCATATTGCAGAACGGCAAGGACGTGATGTTTTCGCTGCCGCTGAAAAGTGGCTCAGACTCTCTGGATGTGCGCGACCGGGAACTGGCGGCGGATTTCAACCGTGACAAATTGCTGAACCAGTTCAAGGAAGCCTATCGGCGCGCGCCGTATTTTGTGCAGACGTTCCCGCTGCTGGAGCAGATTGTGCGGTATGAAAATACGAATCTGTTTCACTTCCTGTATCACTCTATCGGCAGTATTTGCGGGCATTTGGGTATTGCGACGGAAATCAGGATATCTTCCGGCATCGCCATCGACCATGGCCTGAAGAATCAGGACAGGGTGCTTGCCATGTGTGCAGCGGTCGGCGCAAACACCTATGTGAACACCATTGGAGGGATGAGCCTGTATTCGAATGAAATATTCCGGCAGAATGGCGTCGACTTGAAGTTCATCCAGGCAAAGCCATTCGGATATGCGCAGTTCGGCGGCGAATTCGTGCCATCGCTGTCGATCGTTGACGTGATGATGTTCAATCCACTTGATGTGATACGAACCGCCATCACGACTGACTATGAGTTGATTTGAACCATGTTCAAGTGGAAGAAACTAGGCAAGGTTTTTACGCCGCAAGAAGTGGAAGGGCGCAGTTGGCTAAAGGAATTTGCGCAAGCTCCGGCTACACTGGTGTTCGATGATTTTGTGCGCGTGTATTTTTCCTGCCGCCCGCCGGTGGACGAGAATGGCCAGTATGTGAGCCATTCTGCCTATGTCGATCTGGAGCGCGCTGATCTGTTCAGGGTACGGCATATTGGCGAGCAACCCATATTAAGCTTGGGTGGGCTGGGCGAGTTCGACGAGTTCGGCACTTACCCGGTCTCCGTCATTCGCAATGGCGATGAAGTGCGCGCCTATTATGCGGGATGGACGCGTTGCGAATCGGTGCCGTTTAACGTGGCGATCGGTGTCGCGACCAGCCGCGATGGGGGGAAGACTTTCGCCAAGCTCGGTAATGGCCCGGTATTGTCGTATTCGCCGGACGAGCCTTTTGTGTTGAGTGGGCCAAAAATTCGGCGTTTCAACGATATCTGGTATCTGTGGTACATCGCCGGGCGCAAGTGGAAGCTGGTGGATGGGCGCGCGGAGCCGGTCTACAAAATACGCATGGCGTCTTCGAACGACGGCATCCATTGGAATAAGGCCAACAAGGATCTGATCGAGAGCCGCATCGAAGAAGGTGAAGCGCAAGCCAGCCCGGACGTATTCTATGCCAACGGCAAGTATCACATGTTCTTCTGCTACCGCTACAGCAGCCACTACCGGGGCAAGGAGAATGGTTACCGCATTGGTTACGCTTCCAGCGCCAACCTGACCGACTGGGTGCGCGATGATGCGAAAGCGGGCATCGACGTGTCGGAAGAAGGTTGGGATGCGGAGATGATCAGCTACCCGCATGTGTTCGAACTGGATGGAAGAACCTACCTGGCTTACCTGGGCAACCAGGTCGGCCGGCACGGCTTTGGCTTGGCAGTACTGGACGGGAAGCTGGAGTAAGGCATGGGTGCGATGAAGTGGAAGAAACTCGGCAAGATATTCGACCCGGCGCAGTACAAGCTGCCGAACGATTGCACGCAATTCGCCCAGTCGCCACAGGCGCTGGTGTTCGATGATTTCGTGCGCATTTATTTTTCCACCCGCTCTGTAGACAAGAGTAATGGCAAATACCTCAGCCACATTGCCTTTGTCGAGATGCATAAGAACCTGCGCGATGTCATCCGCGTCTCCGACAAGACGGCCATCCCGCTCGGCAAGCTTGGCTGTTTTGACGAGCATGGTATCTTCCCGATGAGCGTCATGCGCCACGGCGATGCCGTGTATGGTTATACCTGCGGCTGGAGCCGGCGTGTTTCCGTCTCGGTGGATACCGCCATCGGCCTGGCCATCAGCCGCGATGACGGCATCACCTTCCAGCGTATCGGCGACGGCCCTGTGCTGGCGTCGTCGCTGCATGAGCCGTGCCTGGTCGGCGACGGTTTCGTGAGAGTCATCGGCGGCGTATTCCACATGTGGTACATCTTCGGCACCGGCTGGAAACGGTTTTCGCCGGGCGTAGCGCCGGATCGCACCTACAAGATCGGCCATGCGGTTTCCGGCGACGGCATTAACTGGGTCAAGGAAGAAGCGCGGCAGATCATTCCGGATCGCCTGGGTGCGGATGAGAGCCAGGCGCTGCCGACGGTGATCGCGATTGATGGCAGGCACCACATGTTTTTTTGCTATCGCCATTCGTTCGATTTCAGGAAGAACAAGGATCGCGGCTACCGCATCGGCCATGCATGGTCGGACGATTTGGTTAACTGGACGCGGGACGATGATAATCCGCTGCTCGACGTCACGGCGGGGGACTGGGATGCTGATATGCTGTGCTACCCGCATGTATTCGAGTGTGACGGGGAAGTGTACTTGCTCTACAACGGCAACGAATTCGGGCGCCACGGCTTCGGGTTGGCGGTATTGGAGCGATGAGCGCAGGAGTTCGATATTTTATGAACAAGGCATCCGCGGCGGAAATCGCCGAACATTTGGCGCGTTGTGATGCCAATTTCGTGCCGCTCCTGAGTGGGCGTGTCGAGATAAACAGCTATGCGCAAAAGATTGCAAGCTTTGCCACACGGTTTGAGGCATGGTCAGATGGCACGCTGGTCGGGCTGGTGGCGGCCTATTGCAACGATCATGAAAAGCGCATCGCCTATATCACCAGCATCAGTGTGTTGAAGGAGTGGGCGGGCAAGGGCATCGCCACATGTTTAATGAGCCGGTGCATCGAGTACGCGCAAACACTGGGAATGAGGCAAGTCAGCCTGGAGGTGGCGCAGGAGAATGCGCCAGCCATCAGTTTATATGAGAAGAATGGTTTTGTCAGGGGCAGGGAGAATGCGCCGCTCGCCAGCATGCATCTGTATTTGAAAAATGGGGATGAACATGGATAACAAACGTGACTACAACGCCGAAATAAATGATGCGGATAACCATAGGTATGCATATGATTTTGACTTCGACGTGATACACCCTTTCATGATCAAATCGTTTGAGCCTTTCTTCAACCAGGGAAGCCTGCTTGAACTGGGAAGTTTCAAGGGCGATTTCACCAAACGATTTCTGTCTTATTTCGATGATGTGACTTGCGTAGAAGCATCAGATGTCGCGATTGAAGAAGCAAAGCGGAAGTTGGGCGATAAAGTAAAATTCGTAAATTCGCTTTTTGAGACTGCGCACCTGTCCAAACGCTATGACAATATCGTGCTGACTCATGTGTTGGAACATCTGAATGATCCGGTGCTGGTGTTGAAACGCATCAATGAGGAGTGGCTGGCTGAGAACGGCCGGTTCTTCTTGGTGTGCCCCAATGCAAACGCACCATCGCGGCAGATCGCCGTCAAGATGGGATTGATTCCGCACAACGCTGCCGTTACGCCAGCCGAGGCGGAGCATGGTCACCGCTGTACCTATTCATTGGATACGCTGGAGCGGGATGCAGTATCGGCGGGGCTGAAGGTGGTGCACCGCTCCGGGATATTCTTCAAGGCGTTGGCGAACTTCCAGTGGGATCGGTTGCTGCAAACGGACATTATCTCTAATGAATATCTTGAAGGCTGCTACAAACTCGGGCAACAATATCCGGATTTGTGCTCCAGCATTTTTCTTCTGTGTGAACGGGGTGATAACAAATGAAAATTTCTTTTGTTGTTGCCGTTTATTACAACGAGGGCGCCCTTTCCAAAACTCATGAAAAGATACAGTCGGTATTCTCGAATGAACTTGCGCAGCATGAATACGAGATCGTCTTTGTGGATGATGGATCAAAGGATGGCTCTTTGCGGGAAATATTAAACCTCAGGGAAAGCGACCCTCGGGTCAAGGTGATCACTTTCACCAGAAACTTCGGCCAGATGGCTGCCATGCTGGCCGGATTCAGGGAAACCACCGGTGATGCGGTCATCAATATATCTGCCGACCTGCAGGATCCGGTTGAACTGATCCCGCAGATGGTGAAGAGATGGCAGGATGGTTCCGAGATTGTTATTTGCTACCGGACGGATCGCTCGGACACATTATCCGCAAAACTGTTTTCGCGCCTTGCCTACGGCGTGTTGCGCATGTCGCTGCCGCAAATACCCCCTGGCGGATTCGATTTTGTGTTGATGGACAGGAAGGTAATGGACTCTTTCAATGCGATCGACGTGCGACATCGGTTCTTTCAGGGAGATCTGCTATGGACCGGTTACCACACCAGCTTCATTCCGTATGTTCGCCTGAAGAGAACGATCGGGAAATCGCAATATAATTTCGGGAAGAAGCTGAAAAATTTCCTGGATGCGGTACTGGATGCTTCATATCTGCCGATCAGGTTCATCTCCCTGGCAGGGATAGTTACTTCCATGCTTGGGGTGTTGTATAGCATAAGTATTGTCATCAGTTGGATGCGCGGTGAGACTCCATTTTCCGGCTGGGCGCCCATCATGATCGCAATCCTGTTGGTGGGCGGGTTGATCATGGTGATGCTGGGCGTGATCGGGGAATATGTTTGGCGTATCAATGAAGAGGTGCGCAAGAGGCCGAACTATGTCATCCGGGATAAATTTCTGTAAGGCAGTGATGGCACAGGGCATGGAATGCATAAGCTGAGAATTGAATTCTCGAAGTTTACTGTGGTGGGTGCGGTGAATTTTGTTTTTACCTTCGTTTTGTATTACCTGTCAGTCAAGATAATCAAATGGAATTATTTGATTTCCCTTGTCGCGGTGTCACTGCTGGGCATGATCCTTACCTATGCGTTAAACCATATCTGGGTATTTAAGCCAGAGCAAAAATTGGCGTTCAGGGGGCGGTTTTTAAAATATATTTTTGCCGGTTTTGTGTCAATCTTGTTGAATCTTGTTGCATTGGGCTATATCGTTGAACATACTGGTTATGACCCCTTTTATGTGCAAACGGGGCTGATTCCTTTCATCGTCATTTTCAATTTCTCCACGGCAAAATACTGGTCGTTGCGTTTAATCTAAGGAAACACTGAACAAGTTCTCCATGAGCCGCGTTGCTGTCCAAATCGCGATGATCGCAAGGCGCGCGACGAAGGTCGTAGCCGGGACTACGATGCCGAGGAGCACAACGCAGTGAGCGCGCGATTTTGCTGCAACCAGCATGGGCACAGGTTTTGCGGGCGGTCTGCGGCGTTGCGCTCGTTGCGAAGGGGGGTTCCATTCGCTGCCTCGCGCGCCTTGCATTCCATCCCGCAAAACCGAGTGCGCGGCCATGTGGGGCTTGTTCAGTGTTTCCCTAATGGAAATTGAGTTATTGAGGGTTTTCTTGAAACGTTTTTGTGCAGTATCTGATTTTGGAAGGGGTCATCGGAGTGGCAAGATTATTGTGTCATGCAAGTTTGTTTTATTAATCCAGTTGCAGTGCCGAATGTTCAGAAGCAACCAGATATTTGCCGAAAGCATCAATCATTGCTGAGGGTTGTAAATGAAACTGATCGATATGCCACTCCCCGTTGGCGATGCCATCGCCTCGATCAGTAAGTGCAAATACGTCAAGAAAATCCAAGCCTGCAACCAAGGCATTTTCTTTGAGAATTGCATTAAAAAGCCTTATTAGCTTTACAAGCTGATCTGCCGTTTCTGTATCCAACGTATGCAATCGAACAATATTGACTGCGGGTATGCCGCCAACTATCACTCGATGCCCAAATTTGGCTGCAACTCTGGCCACGTAAGAAATGTACGAAGTTACTGTAGCTCTTGCTATATCTTCCATAGTCATTTCCGGTGATTTCTTCCATGCCTTGATAACACCTTCGTCGTGGCGACAGTCAATTTCACCGATGAGCAGCAAGATTTCAGAAGCGTGTGGAAGTGTTTCCACGATGTTCTGGAATTGGGATTTGAACCTGTTCTGACTATTATTGCCAAGATGCCATTGTTTGCACCCCACAATCAATTCCGCAGAGCATTTCATTTCTCGATCACGGTAGGAAACCAGTGCACCATGGGCAGACAGGCAGTGGCTGTCGCCGATAACATATAGCTGGCCAGCACCTTTTTCTTGATGTTTTTTATCGTTATCTTCTTGTTTTTTCGACAAAAGAAAACCCATATAATTCCAGTAAGCACGAGCATTTTGTTGTTCGAAACCGGAGGTTGCATTTATTGGTTGTGAAATATCCAGCATGCGTCTGCTTTGCCCGATATTTTCATTCAAGTAATATAGTACCGTCAAAGATACGGCTGCATTTACCCCCTCGCCATGCGGGTCGATGGTCAAAACTTTTTGAAAAATGGAGATAGCCTGATCAGTATTGCCTAAGTAACGATGTATGTTGCCAAAATTATTATATTCCTTAGCGTAATCCGGTTTGATCTCCAGTGCCTGTCGATAGCAGGCTTCTGCTTCATTCAGCCGGCCAAGTTTCAGTAATATGCGGCCGAGACTGATGTGAGCTTCGAAGAAATCTGGTTTTATATCCAGCGCACGTCGGCACAAGGATTCTGCTTCGGACAATTTTCCTAGTTTTAAGAGCATGCTTCCCAGGTTATCGTATGCTTCGGCAATATCTGGATTGATCTGCAATGCTTGCCGGTGGCTGGCTTCTGCCTCATCCAGCCGGCCCAGTTCATGAAGAGTGATGCCAAGGTTGCAGTGTGCCTGGGCAAAGTCGGGTTTGATTTGCAGGGCACGCCGGTAGCTGGCTTCTGCCTCGTTTAGCCTGCCAAGTCCCTTGAGGGTGTTGCCCAGGTTGTAATGCGTTTCAGCGATACCGGGTTTGATTTGCAGCGCCCGCCGGTAACTTGCCTCGGCCTCATCCAGCCGACCAAGGTCGCCGAGGGTGATGCCCAGGTTGCTGAGCACATTGGCGTTATGCGGATCGATCTGTAATGCCCGCCGATAACTTGCCTCGGCTTCATCCAACCGTCCCAGGTCGCCGAGGACATTGCCCAGATTGCTATGTACATCGGCATCATCAGGCAAGAATTTTGCTGCATTCTGCAAGGCAGCCAGGCCATCCTTGCCCTGCATTTGAAGGGATGCGCCCAATAAATTCCAGACAAATCCGGATTCCGGATATTTCTCAAGCAGCAGGTGCGCTTGGCTTTCCAACTCTGCAAGGCGTCCGGCATTAAACAAGGCTTCAAGCTGATCGCATTCGACGGCGGTGGGCGCCGCTTTCTTCCAGGCAACTTTGGGCTTGGCGGATTCGTACCACTCCAGGCAGCATTTTTCAAATGTCTTTCCGCTGCCGCAGGGGCACGGGGCATTTCTTTCCGGTTTCATTGCTACCCTTGATCAAGTTATGGGCGCTTCTATACATAGCGACATAAATCTACTGATAAAACTACCATTCCACTGATGGAACTACTAGCCACTCGACTAAGCGAGCAAAGTACGCTCGCCAAGTCGCTGGTTATAAGCGCGATGAAACATGCGCTAAGTGGCTGGTTATGTATAACTCTGGGGCTGGATCAGGCGGTGTTGGTTCCAGCATAACATGCTACGCATGTGAGCCTGCGCCGCAACTTTGTTGTCGCGCTCCTCAATACTACTGTGTATGCTCCGGGCGCTGTGCTGACCAGCGACTTGGCTGGCGTATTTTGCCAGCTTAGTCGAATGGCCATGTAACGCTCCGGCTTCACCCACCCCAGAGCCGCTCGCTACGATTTCTGTCGCCATGTATAAAAATACGATTAAATTTGCCCATTAATAGTGCGTTGCAGTTCTTTTGCAGTACGACTAATTTTAGTGCAAAAGTAATGTAATTACGGTTTCTTTCTTGGGCATCCCCGCGCCTTATGCCACCGCAGATCCTAGTTGGTCACTTTGTGGGGTATCTAGGTTCCCACAGTTCTTCGTGGTTTAGATTATTGACCTTTACATAATTCACGACACACATGTTGTCATTCCCGCGAAGGCGGGAATCCAGCAAGACAAGAAGTTTTTCGTTTAAACCCACTGGATTCCCGCCTTCGCGGGAATGACGCAGCAATTTTATTGTTTTCCAAATTCCATTCCGGGTGATGCAGCGTTGTCTTCAATTATGTAAACCCCAATAGGGAGGTTAGATATATCCCCCATGGCTTCATTGCTGTATTGTTTCCTCATCTGGTACCGGGCTTGGGCAGGTGGCTTCGGCGCGTGCCGCTTCCTCCAGCCTTCCGGACTGTTTGTATATTTCCGAGAGCAGGCAATATGCCCGTCGGTCGGGACTCTCCTGCAACAATGCGGCGCGTAGTGCAGTTTCCGCTTCAACAGGTTGCCCGTAACTCATCAGCGCAAGGCCAAGTTTATAGAAGGCCGCCCCACGCAGCGGTTCCGGGAGGCTTTGCGACCCGGCCGCAGAGCGCAAGTGGGATATGGCGTGTTTATATTCATGCATGTCAAGCATCCACAGCCCGGCGTTGTAGCGCACCGATGCATCATCGGGAAATTGCCTTGCCAGATGATCCCACAGCAATTTGAGCCTCTGTTGATAGTGTCCCCAGACGTGGCGCATGGATGGATTCCAGTTGACCAGATCAGGCGGTTGCTTGAGTATGGATCCCAGATTTTGCAGAAGAGCCGCAGCCTCATGAGGATTGCCAGTTGATACGCTTTTGATATGCACGGCATTGTCGGTATAGACCAGTTTAAGCAATACATTGCGCAGCTCGGGAGAGTTTATGTTATTGGCTGTCTCGCCCGCATCGCGATACAATCTTTGGGGCAGTTGGTAATCGTTTATTTTAATTGTGGCAGGCAGGTAGTATCCAGGGTAAGCGCGCAAATCGGCGTCTATGATCGCTTCGAAACTGCGCCAGTCGCGTACCCGTTCAACGGTTTGCAAGCCCCACGACAATGCGATTAAGAGCAACATGGCCGTGCGCGGCAAGGGTTTCAGGCGCCAGACAAGGGCAACAAGCAACAATATGGCCGGCCATGCTGCGAGGGCTAAGTAGCGGTCGGAAACAAGCGTGGGCGATGCATAGGAAACCAGTTGCATGTAGGGCATGCAAAATAATAAAAAAACAACCAGAGTAAAATATTCCAGCGACCTTTTGCGCAGGAGCATCACCCCGCAGGCCATGGCCGCCGCCAGAATTGACATCCCCAGTACGACCATGGCTGGAAGATACGGATCTTCCAGCACCATGTAATAGAAATGGCGGTTTTCCGGTGAAACGGCAAGACGGGCCAGCCAACCCAGCACGGCTAATGTCCGGGTGGCTGCCTCAGTTCCGAAATAAACGGGAACCCCTGTAACTCCCATAACTCCTGTATCTCCCGTGCCGCCGCTAGCGGCAATAAATATCCGGAACAGGAGCCCTGCCAGCAGCAATATGGCGAGAGGCCATAGCAACTGGAAGCGATGCCTGTGCTGTGCTGAGGTGTCGAGCCAGAAGGCCATCCAGAGCAGGGCGATGACTGGCGCCACGGCAACATAGGATGCTTTCGACAGCATCACCGCCGCAAATGCAACCATGGCTGCGGCGGCATGGGGCGCGGAAAGCCCTTTCTCCCGCCGGGCGCGCACGGCAAGCCACAGCGCAAGCATCGAAAACAGGTTGGGCAGCACGTACTTGCGCCCGCTGATCCACACTACGGGTTCGACCAAGGTGGGGTGCAGCGCAAACAAGGCGGTGACCGCAGCAGCAGCCCATGGTGCGCCGGCGGCGTCCGCCGGGCGGAAATAGCGCCATAGTTCTGCCGTGGCCGCATATGCCAGCGGCAGGCAGAGCAGGTGCAACAGAATATTGTGCATCCGGAGCGCGGATGGGTTCAGGCCAAACAGCTTGATGTCGATCCAGTAAGAAAAGTCGCGCAGGGGGAGGAATTCGGAAAAACTGGTGTATGGTTCGGTAAAAATGCGCCACAGTCCGGATAGATGCAATCCAGCCAGCTTGATGTTGTCAGTGAGGTAAAGCTTATCGTCGGAAACAAACGGGTAGTCGAGCGCCTGCAGGTAGGCGGTTGCCGCTGCTATCACGCTGGCCAATACCAGCGCCAAGGGCGCAAATCGCCGCAGGCGTTCGATGAAAAGGGGTGACGGATCCATTTATGTTGACATCCAACTTATCGGTTCATCCGTTTTTGCCTGATGTGTCGCCGCTGTTCTCCGTCCTGCCTCTGATCAGGCGCGCTGGGTTGCCAGCCATGATTGAGTTCTCCTGGATATCTTTTGTTACGACGCTACCGGCGCCGATAACGCTGCTTGATCCAACCTTTACACCCGGCAAGATGATCGCGTTCGCCCCGATCCAGACATGGTCACCAACTACAATATCGTTGCCGGCAAGCTGCGACAAGTCATTTAAGTCATGCCCCGATGCAAAAAAACAAACGTTAGGCCCAATGTAAACATCGTTTCCAATCACAATCTTGTGGCTCCCTTTGAATGCCGGGAAAAATTGGGCGCCACGGTTGACGCTCACGTCGTCGCCCATTTCAACGAGCCATGGAAATTTGATATAAATGCCATAGTCAAAGAAAACGTGCTTTCCCGTTCGTCCAAGCATGAGCCGGAAACCAAGGTTCCTGATGAACGGCGGCATCAAATCAAGGAAGGCCTGTAGCAGGTGGATGAAATAGACATACAGCTGATTGAATGTGCGCATGCGAACCTTGCTGCGGAACAAGAATTTTTTAGACACCGGCATAACTAACCACCTTTGGCAAAATCATCCCGTCAATAATTGAATATGAAAATTCCTGCCACGATAAAAGCCATCGCAATCATATGCCGCTTTGCGATGATTTCATCGAGAAATATGCGGGACATGACAAGCACCAATACATTCGTAAAGGCTGTGCTCATGTAAACAGCCGCCAGCGAAAGATTAAGCAGGGCCAGATAACTGAACGCAGGCACAATGATAAACGTGCCCAGGGCCGAGAAGAGGAATACTCTCCTTGCCCGCACATAATACATCTTGAACAGCAGTTGGCCGGTTGCGGTGGCGAATAACGCGATTGCCAGGCAGAGCAAGGACGAGGCCACTTTAAGGCTCACGCTTCCGGCATCATCGGCTTGCCAGGCCGGGGCGTTGCGCCGTCTTCACGTGTCACCAGAACGACAACACCAAACGTGATGAAGAGCGTGCCCACAATTTTGCCCACGCCAATACTCTCCCCGTACAGGGCGGAGATTGCCAGGATCATCGGAAAAAAGATGCTGGTCAGCGGATAGGAATCGCTCAGCGGAAAACGCCGATGAATGGCGGCCCAGAACATCACACGCAGCAGGTTGATGAGTGCCACGAGCATGATGATGCCGACAATGACCAGCAAAGCCGGATGCCCCATGTCAGCCGCCTCCTTGAGCACAATTGCGCTCAGGAGATTGAGGGCAACCGCAATACTTACCAGCAGGAGCGGTAACAAACGTTGTGTCATGACATGCCCCTCCAGCACGACAGATCCAGGCCGAAATGCTCGGCCAGTCTTATATTCCACGGCCTGAGCTGTTCTGCCAGCGCGTCGCCCAAGCTGTCCGGAATTTTATACTCCATGCGGTCATCGCAGCCCGCGTTTACCCGCATATTAAGGCTTGACGGCAGTGCGGCTTTATCAAGGCCAAGCCGGATATACAGGTTTTCGATCGCTTCCTTATTGCCGATGAACTGTTCGGTGACGAGCAAAATAAGGTGCTCCCTGCCGACATGCCGCTCCCAGAACTCCAGATACTGCATATACTTTCCGCGCTCCATGTATGCGTGCGGCGAGGCAGAGGTAACATTGCGGTCCCACATCGGAATACGCTCCGCTTCCTTAAGCAACGCACGCTCGATATCATACGGCTCCAACCCATGCTCTCTTGTGAAGTAGTAATTTGAAATGGCGCGTTCAACGGGATCGCGAAGCATCACGATGATCATGGCTTCCGGAATCATCGATTTGATATTGCAGGCGACATCTTCCCGCTCTATATAGGACGTGCCCTTCTCACCCAGCCATATGTCTGGCGCAGCACCATGGAAATACCGCTCGCGGTAGGCGTCGTATCCGGCGGCAACGTTTTTTGGATCGAGAAAGTATTTCGGCTCAGGCCGGAGGGGTTTTGCCATGAATACGCCCGGGTGCGCTTCAAGGATATTCCACAGATATGAAGTCCCTGAGCGCTGGGCGCCCACTATAAACAAATGCCTATTCACGAACGATCTCTTTGATATGGTATGGCTCGGCGTGGCTGCCCTGGTTAATGAGCCGAACCAGATACTCTCCCAGCATGCCGAGCACAAACAGCGTCATGCCATTAAAGAATGACAGGAGTACGACGACGGTTGCCCAACCGGGTACACTGGTTCCCACAAGAAAAGCTCTCGATAAATAAAAAATACTGAACATAAAACTCAATGCAGCCGTCAGTAGCCCGATTCCCGCCACCAGCCGGAGCGGGTAAGAGGAATAGTTGAATAGCAGTTCGGAAACCAGTTTGACTATGCGCCATATATTGTAATTGCTTGTGCCAACGCTGCGTTCATGGTGATCAACCAGGACATTCGCTCTGTTTGTCGAGAACATCAGGACAAGGCCGGGAACATAGGGGTAGCTCGTTTTGTACTGGCACGCGCGCGCTATGACATCGCGATGGATAATGCGGAAATTGGTCAGTACAAGATCTTTCTGTCCGTGAAATATCTTCCTGTTGATTAAACCAACGATCCGGCTCCCAATGCGTCGCACAAGCGGATGTTTCTTTTCCCTGAAGCGCCCGACCACCAAGTCATAACCCTCGGCAGCCTTCTCGATCAGTTTCTTTATTTCTTCCGGCGGGTTTTGCATGTCATCATCCATAGTGATGACATAATCTCCATGAGATTGCCGGAAACCGCAGAGGTTTGCCGCGTGCTGGCCATAATTGCGCAACAGGTTTACCGCGATGACCTCCCGATATTCATGTGCCTTTTGTCGTATCACGTCCCAACTGCCATCAGGGCTTCCATCATTGACCATGATGAGCTCGAATTCCAAGCCTTCCCGCCGGAAAAAGGCCACGGTTCGTTCAATGGTCTCGCCGACTATTTTTTCACTGTTAAAAACAGGAATAACCACGCTGTACTTCAAGCTTGCACTCACCTTCTTGCAGTCCTTTTGGCTAACTAACTTACTGAAATTTGAATTTCAGGGCAGGAATCGAATCTTCAAATTAATGCGGCATGCAACGGAAATTCTGGATGAATGCCTGCTATGCATTTTTGCACCGATAGCTTTCGCTCACCTGTGGGCTTTCTTGCGCTACATTCTGATTATACACAAGGAGCATGGCATGTTCGAGGTCGCCAAACGCTGGGACTCGTGTCCCATTAACAGCTTTATCCGTTGCGGTTAGCTCGAAAGATGGTGTGGCTGGCTCACCGAGCAGTTTCCTTATTGGATGCGCGATTAGGGCAACTTGCTTCGGCGCGCGCCGCTTCCTCCGGCCGCCCTGTCTGTTTGTACACATCCGCGAGCAGACAATGCGCCCGCAAGTCGGGTATCCGCTGCTCTAATGCGGCACGTAGCGGGGCTTCCGCTTCAGCAACTTGCTCGCTGTTTATCAAGGCAAGACCAAGGCTATAGAAAGCAGTCCCGCGCACGGATTCCGGAAGCTGTTGCGACTCGGTTGCGGCGCGCAAATGAGCTGCTGCGTTCTTGTGTCTAAGTGTATCCACCATCCACAATCCGGCGTTGTAGCGTACTGGTGCATCGTCCGGAAATTGTTCGGCCAAACGCCTCCATTGCCAGGTAAGCAATATGTTTTTACAGTAATACCAGGCGTAGCTCATGGACGCATTCCATTCGACCTGGACAGGCGGTTGCTTAAGGGTGAGCCCCAAATTTTGCAGGAGAGTCACCGTTTCATGTGGATTGGCAGTTGTCGCGTCTTTGGTGCGCATGGATGCCCGCGTTATCCCGCTCATGATGTCGCGTAACACGGGGACGGTTATGCTGTTGGCTGTCTCACTTGCTTCGTGGAATAATGAATGCCTTAATTGAATCTCCATAATATACATAGCAGGCAAATAGTATCCTGGGTAGGTGCGTAAATCGGCGCTCATCAGCGCTCCGAAACTGCTCCAGTCGCGTGTCCTCTCAGCGGTTTGAAAACCCCAAGGCAACGCAATGGCAAGCAGCAACACTATGCGTGATACTGGTCTTAAGCGCCAGCAAAGGGCAACAAGCAACAGCACGGCAGGCCATACCGCAAGGGCCAGATAACGGTCTGCAACGAGCGAGGGTGCTCCATGCGGGAGCAGTTGTATATAGGGTATGCATAGCAGTAAAAATGCAGCCAGGGCGAATCCCTCCAGCGACCGTTTGCGCAGGAGCATTATCCCGCCGGCCAATGTTGCTGCCAGAACCACCGCCCCCAGTGCGGCCATTGCGGGCAGGCGCGGATCCTCAAATACCGGGTAAAAGAAATGGCGGCCTTCCGGGCTGACAGCAAGACGGGCCAGCCAGCCCAGCACGGCCAATGTTCGAGTGACCGCCTCTACTCCAAAGTAAAATGGAAACCCGTCAAAACCTTTGTTATGGACGATAAAAATAAGGGTCAACAATCCCGCCAGAAATAATATGGCGAGGGGCCACAGCAGCAGGGAGCGGCGTCTGTGCGGCGCCGGGATGTCGAGCCAGAAGACCACCCAGAGCATGGCAATGACTGGCGCCACGGCAACATAGGATGATTTCGACAGCATGACTGCTCCAAATGCCGCCAAAGCTGCGGCGGCATGCGGCGCAGAAAGGCCATGTTCCCGCCGCGAGCGCACAGTGAACCACAGCGCAAGCATCGAGAACAGGTTGGGCAGCACGTACTTGCGTCCGCTGACCCACACCACGGATTCGACCAGCGCCGGATGCAGCGCAAACAAGGCGGCAACCGCCGCCGCCGCCCATGGCGCACTGGCGGCGTCCGTCGGGCGGAAATAGCGCCATAATTCAGCCGTGGTTGCATATACCAAGGGCAGGCAAAGCAGATGCAACAGGATGTTTTGTGTCCGGGAAGCTGCTGGAGTTGAGCCGAAAAGCTTTATGTCGAGCCAGTAAGAGAAATCACGCAGTGGAAGAAATTCAAAACAGCAATTATATGGCTCGATAAAGAGGCGCCATAATTCGCTCAGGTGCAGTTCCAGCAGCTTTTTATTTTCGGGGATATAGCTTATGTCGTCAGAAATGAACGGGTAGTCAAGTGCTTGCAAGTAAGCGGCAACTGCCATTGCCGCAGCAGCCAATATCAGCGCTATGGGAGCATATTGCCGCATCCGTGCGCGGGATGGGGTAGGGTTCGTTTTTTCCGGGTTCATTGCGCTGCTTCTTCATTAGCAACGCGAACGGGGCAACTGGCTTCGGCACGTGCAGCTTCCTCGAACTGTTTAGTTTGTCTATACACTTCAGCCAATATCATTTACATAGAGGTGATCCGGCAAAAGGGCATCTTGATGTCTTTGCCACATCTGGGTGTAGGCATCCTCGATATGCCCTGTGATCAGTGCAGTATTGAACAATGAGTGCGTGATTCGATTTTTTTCCAGCTTCTGTCTGATCAAGGCGAGTTTCCCAGGGTTTGTTGCAAGTTCCAGTGCAAGGGTTTTATATTCTCCATGGGAACGCGTTATCAGTTCGGACAGCCCTATTGAGTTGAGCAGGCTTGCCGCAACCCTGCCCGCAAACGTATCGCCAAGGCAGGTGAGCAGGGGTAGTCCAACCCTCAAGGCATCGCTTGCCGTAGTGGCGGCATTATAGAAAAATGTGTCGAGGAATAAATCCGCCAGTCGATGGCGCGCCAGATGATCTGGCAGGGCCATTCTTTTTGCAAATACAATCCGTTCCGGGGAAATGCCACGACTACTTGCTTCGTTTCGCAGGTTCCGCTCCGTCTGCGCGTTGCTTTCGAGCAGCCATAAAATGCTTCCCTCAACCTGCTTGAGCAGTTGCATCCAGATATCAAAAACGGTTGGGGTGATTTTGTGGCAGCTGTTAAAGCAACAAAAAACGAATCCTGTTTCGGGCAGCCCCACTTTGCTGCGGGTAATCTTGTGTTTCGAAATATGTTTGTTGGAATCGTTGGCCTGGAAGGAGTTTGGTAAATAGACCACTTTCTCATTATAGAAAACACGGCTGCTCTCCGGGATGACAAGCCGGTCAGCCATGATGTAATCCATGTAGCCCGCTCCCATCGTCCCTGTGTATCCCAGATAGTTTACCTGCACCGGCGCAGGGCGCAGGGCAAAAATACCGGTGCGTGAGCCGGATGTATGGCCGTTAAGATCCACGGCAATATCTATTTCCAAATCGCGCATCAGTTCTGCTATTTGTGCGGTCTTCATCTGGCTGGCATCTACAAACTTGTCGAATGCCTTGACTATGCGTTTTCGCAACTGGCTTTGGTCGTCAAGGCAAAGCGAGATGGCAATGGTCTCAAACCGTGATTTATCATGTTGCTCAAACACCCCTGCTATCAGTTCCCCAACCGGGTGCTCGCGAAAATCTGCTGAAACATAAGCCAGCCTTATTTTGTTGTGCGAGTGCCTGTGGCTGGTTTTTGTATCGGGCGCAGCTTCAGGGTATAGTTTCCGAACATATATTTCAGCGCACCGTTTTTGCTGCGCCGGTGTGGAGGGGATCGCCAGCAGGAAGAAAGGACTGGATACTTCCTTTCCAGCTTCAACCCCGGCCAATAATTCATGAAAGTCGTTTTCAATTCCTTCCCAATCGCAACAATGCATTTTGCTATCCAGATACGAGCCAACTGCGAAAATATAATCAGGTTTTATCGATAATAATTTCTTGAAACAGGCGGCAGCTTCTTCATGCAGCGATGCTTCGAATAAGGCGCCGGCAAGGTTCTGGTATGTGTCAGCATGATCCGGCATGGACATCAATACTTTTTTAAAGCAGGTGGCCGCCTCCTTGTACCGTTTTGCTTCGGCGAGGACTATGCCAAGGTTGTTATGCGCTTCAGTGAAATCAGGCTTGATCTGGATCGCCTGCCGGAAGCACGCCTCGGCTTCACCCAGCCTGCCCAAGCCCTTGAGGGTGATGCCCAGGTTGTTATGTGCGTTGGCGCTCTGCCGATTTAATTGCAGCCCTCGCCGGTGGCAGGCCTCGGCCTCTTCCAGCCTGCCAAGGTCGTAAAGGGCATTACCCAAGTTGCCATGCGCATCAGCGTCAAGGGGAGAAAATTTGGCTGCATTTTTTAATGCAGGCAGGCCATCCTTGCCTTGCATTCGAAGCGACACACCCAATAAATTCCAGACGAGCCCTGAATCGGGGTATCGTTCGAGCATTAAATGCGCCAGATTCCCTAGTTCCATGAGTTGCCCAGCGTTAAACAGGGTAATCAACTGGTGGCATTCGGCTGCGGGTGGCGCCGCTTTTTTAGCGGAAGGCTTTGACTTGGCGGACTCATACCATTCCTGGCAGCATCTTTCGAATATTTCTCCGCTGCCGCAGGGGCATGGATCGTTACTTCCTGGTTTCATGCTTGTCTTTTTTAAACGGTTATCAGGAACTGCAAATGAACAAGGGTAACCGCAAAGCAGTCGTCCTGATTTGAAACAATTATTGCATCAAATATTGCTTTCCGCCAGAAACATATTGCACTCCCATGAGGAGTGAGGAAGGCAGATGCAACAACTGGAATTGGGGTCTGGAATTGGGGTTAAGGAGTAAAAGGGCTGCAGAGGATAAAGCGGTATGCTGCCCGGATGGAGATGATTACCGAAGAGGCCGCCAGACGGCTGGAAGCGCTCAAGTTCTGGGACAAGCATGGACTGGGAGCGGCATTGGACTTTTACAGGGTTTCACGGCGCATCCTGTTCAACTGGAAGCGCCAGTACCGTGAGTCCGACGGCAATGCGGGGAGCCTGAATGCTCAAAGCCGAGCGCCGAAGCGACGTCGCACACGACAAAGGCCTGCTGCCGTATTGAACCGTTTGGGGGAGTTGAGGAAGCGCCATCCCGGTTTGGGGGCAGAAAAGCTGCAATTATTCTTGGCCGACTGGTGCGAGCCACGCAACCTTTCAGCGCCGTCTGTGCGCACTGTCATTCGCTTGGTTGCCGAACGACCGGAGTTCAAAAAGGCCAAACCATCCAAGGCCAGGACAAACCGCCGCAAAGCGGCGCATGATCGCAAGCCCAAAGGGTTCAAGGCTGCGCACCCGGGGCAGTGTGTGGGCGTAGACACCATCGAGATACAGCGCGATGGACTCAAGAGCTACATCAGCCCTTCACCGATATTCACAGCCGCTTTGCCTTGGCGGTAGCCTCGACCTCCAAGAGCAGCAAGCGCGCCACCATCCTGTGGCGGCTTTCCAAGGCCTGTTTCCCCTACCCGATTGAGCGGGTGTTGTCGGACAACGGCAGCGAGTTCAAGTTGGCTTTCGACGCCTAGGTGGTCAAAGGTGGCTCGGGCCGCTGGTTAACCTACCCCGGGATACTCAAGATGAACGCGCACGTCGAGCGCTTCAACGGCAGCCTGCAGCAGGAATTCGTTGCCTACCACGAGGACTTGCTGTTCACGGACATCGACCTGTTCAACGATAAACTGTTCGATTACCTGGTTTGGTTTAACTCCGAGCGACCGCATTATGGCCTCGAGTTAAAATCCCCCTGCGAGTTTTTGAGAGACAACCATCAGTGCAATATGTATTGGCGGAAGACAAAGCCTAGCTGGGGGCAGGTCAAATGATTTAAAACATCATGGCACAACATCCACATGAACTCCAAAGACAACATTAGTTAGGTAGCGGATGAAAAGCCTTGGCAATATAAGCGATGATTGCGGTAATTTCCCTATCGTTGAGGACGGACTTCCATGCCGGCATTGAGGTATCCGGTAGGCCTTCGCGTATTGTTGCAGACAGACGGGTTCGGGTCATGGTGCCCATGAAGAGGGGGTCGCGCAGGTTTCGCGGATGAGGCTCGAGAAAGCTGCCGATCCAGTTTTTGCCGGTGCCATCGGCGGCATGGCAGAAGGCGCAATTGTTTTGCCAGAGCTTCTGGCCTTTGCGTTCTAACTGAGTCATGCCCGTGAGTTGTAGCGGCCTGTCATGCAACAGGTAAGGGCTGGCGCTGGACATTGCATCAACGGTAGCAGTATAGGAGTAGTTATTGCGCGGATAGGATAGCGGATAAGCTTCCCAAGTGATGCCGGTGCTACTGTTGCCTGTGGAATTAGCAGGGCCGCCGCCGCGATCATGGCAGACAACGCAACTGGATAGGAATAGGCGCTTGCCGCGAGCCTGCTCCAGGCTTAACTTTTCCCACGGGTAACTGACGGAGATTTCACCCGTGGCAAATGGAAACGCCGCTTGGTAGCGTTGGTGATCCGGCCAGCCGTTCTCTGGGGTATGGTAGTGCGTGTTGATAGCCTTGCGGTGTACAAATTCATCCATCACAAATGCGGCAACCTGCGCCATTTCCGTGTCGTTCAGCACGTTACGGAAAGAATTCATCGCTGTTCCAGGTTTGCCGTTACGCAATATCGAGGCGATATGTTCCTGGGTAAACTGCGCAGTCTTGGGGCCGGTAAAATCAATGGGCGGCGGCCTGAGGAAGCTGGCGGCTACCGTTTGCGCGTTACCGGAATAGCCATGGCAGAAATAACACCGGAAATTATAGATTTTCCGGCCGGCTTCAAGTTGCGCCGAAGTTGGAACAGGGTGAAGCGCGTCGGTGCTTGAGGCAGCCACCATTTTGCCGTAATGGGCGGTGGCTGCGAAAGCCAAGAGGCCTGTTGCCAAAATCCGCCATTTCACTTGGTGCTTGCTTTCGCCCCGAGATTTGGCTGAATGAAGGTCTGGAAGACGAATTCTGTGATGTTGGCAATTTCCTGTTCGGTAAGCACCTTGCCCCATGCCGGCATTTCGGTTCCAGGGCGCCCATCGGATACAGAAAGAAAAATTCTCGGGCGATTAAGCGTGACACGCGAGTAGTCATCCTTGAAATTGCGCACCTTGGGGTTTATGAAGTAGGCTCGCGGCCCTTGCGCATCCCCCTCAATGCCATGGCAGGTAGCACAATTTGCCATGAAAAATTGTTTGCCGAGCTGTGCATTGCCTTTAAGTTTTTTGGGCAGCGGCAAACTCATATCGGATTCAGTTGGCGCAGTTGGTAGCTGGCTGGCGGGAGTTTTGGCGCCGGGTGTAGCTTGGGCGATGGCCGGAACCTGTTTGTCGGAAGGGGATTTGGGGAGACTGGGTATCATTACAAGGCGGATATAGTCCACCACGGCCCCGATATTTTCTGCGGTTATCCTGTCGGCAAAACCGGCCTTGACCGAGCCATGACGTCCTTTGGTGACAGAAGCGATCATGCGTTCGCGGGTGAGGGTTGTCTGGTTCTTGGGTACCGTCAGGTCGGGTGGTGTGCCAGTCATTTCGTCGGATTGCACGCCTTGGCCACGGTCACCATGGCAAACCTGGCAAAAGTGGCCGTAAACACCACGGCCAAGGGCTATGCGTGGGTCAAGGGCTACCAGCATGAACCTGCCGCGGATGTAATCCACAACCGAAGAAATTTCATTTTCGCTAAACCTGGTTTTCCATGAAACCATGGCGGTGCCAGGCTTGCCATTTGTGACGACATTAATCATTTGTTCGCGGGTGAGATTGGCAGCCGCATTGAAATCGCGTGGTGGAGGAATCAGGTTTGTGTCAGCCCGGCTGTTGCCGGAACCACGGTCACCATGGCAAACCGAGCAATGTCTTTTATATAGGGCTTCAGCAGGTTCATCGCCCGTTCTTTGCGAACGGTAGCCGGGTGTGGCTTGGGCTGGAGAGAAACTGCCAATACACGCCAGGAGCAGGCCAAGCGCCAAAGTGATGCAGGCTCGCAGGACGCTGGTGTTGTTTGACATGGGGGTGTCTTTGCGCATCATATGGGATGTTTTCATTAACATGTTTTCCTTCGGTCTGTCGCAACTTTGCTGGCTGGGAGCAGCAATAATCAAGCCGATCCTGGCGCTAAGGCAATGAATTTAAGTAAGTGAATGAAGCGTTGCTTGATATGCTGGCACGCAGGTTGCATTCTATAACAAGCCAACGCATATTGCCACAGTATCGACATGGCAATTACTTTGTCAGCCTGCTGCAAGATACCCGTGAACTTGCGCGGCAAACTGATACTTACATTGATTTTTATAATATTTTGTTCTGCAGCCATTGCATGGTGTGTAATTACAACAAGAGCTTGCTAGTTTAAAGCAACAAAGTAGACCAAAAATTTTTATGATAGTTTCCTAAAAATTCAGTGTCCGCATAAATGCACTACTAAGGGGATATACGGACTAAAGTTCATACAGTATTGCCAACAAGAAGCGGAGTAAGCAGGCAATACTGCAAATATTCTTCTTCGCGTAAAAACTTCATTAATGCACTGCCGCAACTACTGACATGTAAGCAAGAAAACCAAGAGTCAGTAAAGGTAATTTTGCTGGTTGGACGAATCCAAGTTTTTTGTAATGCAAAAATTGGGGTAAGGA
>JAHFRC010000001.1:37279-68218 GCA_023259015.1 Nitrosomonadales bacterium
AAAAATTGGGGTAAGGATAATAATGTGAAATTAAATAAGATGCCATTAAGAGTTCGGTTAAGAATATGCTGGTGCAGCATGCTTGCATGGCACGGCGCCGGACTGGCGGACGAGGGTAGCGACATTTATAGGCAGGTCTGTGCGGTCTGCCATGCAGTCGGTGTTCCGGGTGTTCCCAACGCCCCACGACTCGGCTCGCAGACGGATTGGAGCAGCCGTTTAGCCTCCGGCCGGCCGGAAATGTTGCATTCGGTACTCAATGGAAAAGGAGCAATGCCGCCGAAAGGCGGAAATGCTTCGTTATCAGATGCGCAAGCCAAGGCGGCGCTCGATTACATGCTCTCGAAAATAGAGGGAAAAGTAGGGGTAAAACAATAACAGGTTTTAAGTGAAGCTCGGGTAGTGGTTTTTGGTTACGGTTTTAATAAACCTCTGGCTGAGGCAGGTAGGCATGCAGGGACGCCAAGCTTCAACCCGACGTAATCATCGGTGCAGGGCAGCTAACAGCAAATATTTTCAATTGCACTTGGCGGAGAGTTTGAATTATTATGGTTTCGCAATATAATAGCCTCAGGCAAAATGGAATGAAAATATTGGATATAGCAGAGGGGTTTGGATTATGACGTTTAACTCTCGTTTTTCAGCACACAACTTATTAGCTTGGTTATTGTTTTTTCTGGTGCTGGGATTGGCTGGCTGTGTGCAAGTGAGCGAAGAAGGAGCGGTAAGCAAGCCGCAACGCAAGCTATTGTTTCCCGAGCCGCCAGATGAGCCGCGCTTCATCTATGAGCGTATGATCCGCAGCTCTCTCGATATAGAGCCTGATAATGCGGAAGAAGCCGCGAGGCGGTTGTTGCTGGGGGATAAACCCAGGGTCGGCAAGGGAATGAGGAAACCTTACGGTATAGCGGTGCATCGTGGCAGGATATTTGTGTCGGACACGGCCAGCCGCGCAGTGGCGGTTTTTGACATACCTGAAGGACGCTATTTCACAATCGGCAATGACCCTGAAGCCCCAGCGAAGGAGCGCATTGCGAAGCCGATCGGCATCTCGGTGGATGGCTCCGGCAACCTCTATGTTGCCGACGCTACGGCAAAAAACATTGCAGTCTATGACCGTGATGGCAAGTTTTTGCGCAAGTTTGGGGGGCCGGACTACTTTGACCGCTTGGCGAGTGTCAAGGTCGATAAGAAAGGCGAAAGGGCATATGTTGTTGATATTGGCGGCGTCACCTCTCAAAACCACCGTGTGCGGGTGTTTAACGCGCAGACTGGCAGCTTCCTGTTCGATATTGGCAAACGTGGCACAGGTCCGGGCGAATTCAATCTGCCACGATCCGTGGCCCTTGGTAAAGACAAGATATATGTCGTTGATGGGGGTAATTTTCGTATCCAGGTTTTTGATATGGAAGGAAAGTTCCTGAATACCTTTGGACAGATCGGCAAGACGTTTGGCAGTTTTGGGCGTCCCAAAGAAGCGGATACCGATGCGGAAGGCAATCTTTATGTGATTGATACGGCATTTGGCAACTTCCAGATTTTCAACCCGCAAGGCGAGTTGTTGATGTTCATTGGCGAGCGGGGCGGTGTGAATATGCCGGCGCGCTTCAGTTTGCCATCGGGCATTGCCGTGGATGAGGATGGGCGTATTTACGTGACGGATCAGTTGTACGACAAAGTAGAAGTTTTCCGGCCTTATAAGCTGGGGGAAAATGATGGTTACCTGGGTAAAAGGGCGACAGATAAAAAATAGGTAAGAGGCATTAACCCAAGAGCAAGAGTATTAGTTGCTGTCGCCACCAATTCTTGAAAACGGGAAAATTATCGGAAATTGGAATGAATTGAAGTTATTTGGGTGATGCCTTTCTGGTTATCCCCTTTTGTCATTTTCCAAGCGCGGAAACCCCCGTCCGTTGACATTAGAGTATTATGGAAACACTGAATAAGTCCTCCATGAGCCGCGTTGCTGACAAAATCGCGATGATCGCAAGACGCGCGACGAAGGTCGTAGCCCGGACTACGATGCCGAGGAGCGCAACGCCGCGAGCGCGCTATTTTGTCGCAACCCTTATGGGCACTGGTTTTGCGGGCGGTCTGCAGCGTTGTGCTCGTTGCGAAGGGGATCAACCATTCGCTGCCTCGCACGCCTTGCAGCCCATTCCGCAAAACACAGTGCGCGGCCATGTGGGACTTATTCAGTGTTTCCTTATGTAGATCCCGCTTTCTTAAAAGCCGGGCAAGCCGGAACCCCAAAGATTTTTATGCTGGGTCGTGTAAAATGCGTCCTGCGCCGACTTTAAGTTTTTCTTCTTCTATCCTCGCTCCGAGTTCTGTCTTTGTTCCGTGCGTTCGTATGAAAGGTGTTTCATCAGCGAACTGGCAAGATGGGTGGCTACTGGCACGAAAACTGCTCTTAAGTAGCTGCGGTACGCTGATTCAGCAACATCAACATCCGGATAGCGGTCGCCACTTTTTATCTTAAACTTAAGGAGATTTTTTATGAAAACAAGTAATTATAAGCGCATCGCCAGCGGGCTTTCCGCATCCGCTTTGGCTCTGGGCTTGATTGCAGTCGCGCAGGACGCGATGGCTGCCGCCACATCCGGTACCAGCGTTGTTAACACCAGGCACAACCTGAGCAACACCAGGGCTGATTCCCCCGGCGATATCTATGTAACCAACTCCCCTGGCGGTGATGGCGACATAACGCAGATTTGCGTATTCTGTCACACCCCACACGGAGCCGATACCACCGTGCCAGTACCGTTGTGGAACAAGAAAACCACCGGTAATACTTACACAGCATATACCATGATGGGTAGGGATTCCATGGGTACCGCCACCGTTGCCGGCATGTCTCTCGCCTGCCTGACCTGCCACGACGGTACGCAAGCCATGGACGTGTTCATGAACGCGCCCGGCATCCATATCAATGGAACGGATGGTACGACCCAAAGCGCTGGCTATAGCTGGACAGGTGCAGGCGCTGTATCGGATGGTGCTGACGTTGTCGGCGGAAAACTGAACGGCGGACGTACCAATGCCGCCCTTGAGACCGGCCCGATCCTCGGTACTGACCTGAGCAACGATCACCCGATCGGCATGACTTACTGCGGTAAGCAACCTACCGCTGGAACTTGCGATGATTGGGAAGCAAGCAACTTCGTTTCACCGGGATCCTTGTCTACAACCATCAAGATCTTCGGTACTGCTAGAAAAGGCGGCGGCTCCGGCGCGGGTACAGGCTTTGCGGACTCCACCAACAACGGAACTGTGGAATGCGCATCCTGCCATAACCCGCACGGCACCGGTAATGAAGCCTTGCTGCGCGTAACTCGTGAGGGCAGCGCGATTTGCTTGGCGTGCCACATCAAGTAATAATCAGTTGCAGATCAGGCAGCAATGCCTGATGACAGTGGGTCAGATGGAGTACGTCTGGCCCGCTTTTTTTTTGGGCGCCGCTATGCCCATGCTCAACAACGCATAGGCAAAGCCTGCAACTTTGTATTAGAATTGTGGCCTGATAGTAAGTGCGGAATGCCGTAATAGCGTAGGAGGAGTCAATGATGCGCGGATGCATGTATGGGTTATTGCTTGTATTGTCCTGTTGGGCGCCAATGGCGGTTGCCGACCAGGCGGTGAGCGGGGGCGCAACCTCAGCGTCCATGAGCGCGGAAGAAGAATACCAGGCAGGCGTCAAGGCTGCGATGGATGACGACCCGGTTTCGGCGGCTAAACTGTTCGCCGGCGCCGCTGAACGCGGCCATGCGGGGGCTCAGGCGAGGCTCGCTTTTATAGTCAAGGATGGCAGTGGGCAAAAACAGGCGTTAGAACTCTTCCGTAGAGCTGCGGAGCAGGGTAACGCCGTCGGACAGTATGGCTTGGGCTTGATGCACATGGAAAAGCCGTACCTTGATTTTGCCGAAGCGCGCAAGTGGCTCACCATGGCGGCTGACCAGGGATATGAATCTGCCACCATCGTGATGGCCAAGAGCTATTTAAGTGGTGGATTGGGTCTCGACGAGAAGGAACGAAACGGCCCCGAGACGGTGAAATGGCTTAAGCGCGCTGCGGAGTTTGATGATGGCCCGATGATAAAAGAGCTTGCCGACGCCTATCGCAAGGGTAAGTACGGGCTTGAAGTAGACCTGAAGCAGGCCGCAGAGTGGGAGGTCAAGTATAGAGAGGTGACAGGCACGAAGTTGGAGAAGAAAAGGACAAAAAGACGCTTTTAGGCAATTGCTTAACCCCGCTCTGCCAAGCGCATTAGCGGGCAGAACTGTTGTGTGCGGGAGTCGGAATTTCACGCTAAATATGTTTTTGCAGTATGTATTTTTTCTTTTTTGCCGGTATGGCGAAGAGTTTTCCATATACACACGCTTTTTGTATCCGAATTTAATATTGTTAAGGGTTGTTTTATGAATTTACATTTCAATTGCTGTCGTATTCTGTCGGCGCTCATATGCATGGGAATATGCAGCGGTGCCTTAGCCGATACCGGGACAGCGCAAAAACCGCCGCAAGACAGTGGGTTGCGCGAGGTTGGAGTTGCCACGACGGGTGTGGGAGAGGCATCCAAGACGGTGCCGCCAACTTTAGCCGCGACGGTCGACGGCAGGCCCATTAGCATTAAGGAATTTGATGCGCTCTGTGCCGAAATGATACGCAAGCGTTTCTTTCACGGCGCTCCTTCGTCTAGTGAGGTAGAGGCTGTACGCAAGGAAGCGATGGAACTCCTGATTGAGAACGTGCTGCTCGTGGAAGAGGCCGAAAGGCGCGGCTTCAAACCGGATGAAGCAGAAATCAAACGGTTTGCCGCCGACATGGAGGCACGCTATGGCGCCATGCCGGCGTGGCAGAAAGACCGCGAGCAGGCGCTGGCAACGATGCGTGAGCAGGTCGGAAGGGAAAACCTGATCAAGCAGGCAAGAAAAGCATTGCGGGAGGTTGCGCCGCCTACCCCTGCCGAAGTACGCGTTTTTTATGAGCAGAAACCAGAACTCTTTACAGAACCGGAAAAGTTGCGCTTGTCGTTGATCCTGTTAAAGGTCGATCCGGGTTCGCCAAAAGCGGATTGGGACAAAGCGCGTGAAGAGGCAAAAAGGATTTTTCTTCGTCTCAAGGGCGGGGCTGATTTTGCCGAACTGGCACGCAAGTATTCGGACGATGTGTCTGCGGGTAGCGGCGGGGATATCGGTTATGTGCATGCCGGCATGTTGCCGGAAAAATTGCAGGGCAAAATAAATAAATTACAGATTGGGGTGGTGGATGAGCCACTTGCCATTCTAGAAGGAGTTGCCCTGTACCGCCTGGATGAGCGTGTGGCTCCGGTTTTGCGTGAGTTCACGAAAGTAGCGCAACGTGCGCAAGATTTGCTAGTGCGCGATAAAGTGGAGAAGGCCTGGAAGGAAGCTATTGACCGTTTACGCGGAAATGCCAAGATTGAAATTCTTGTACCCATAGCCAATGACAGCGTTAAGTCAAGTGGCGGCCTTGGAGAGCCGCAATTAATTGCGCCAACAAGCGGCAACAAGCAAGAAGACGGCGGAAAAAAAGGATGGTAAAAAAACAGCGGTAGTAAGCCATAGCTTGCTATATACAAACGGCTTCTTGTCAAGGCTGTGGGTGTTTCCGTAACCTTGCTGGACTCAATATGCGCTATCCGGCAATGAATTAACGCGGTTGCGCTTGGATGATAAAATAAAAATAATATATGGGTGCCCTTATGCATACCCCGGCATCACACCTTTTTGATTGAAGGAGAAGCCTCTGCAACGCTTTGCTCTTTTGTGTTTGTCTGCGCCGTTATCAGTTTCAGAAGAACAAATAGAGTTAGTGCATGGCTAATTTCACCAACCCCATGAAATCGTGCGGAAACTCAAAAGAAACTTTGGTTGTGCGCAAGATTTTCCTTAGAGGGTGAATTTGTGGAGCAACGAAAACGGGATGCTGCAATCATAGTGTTGAGATGCGTCATTGTTGGCTGTTGTGCCTACGCATACCAGACGGTATCCGGTGCGGAAGAGGAGGCCTCACCGAAGCCAGGAAACGGCAGTTCTATTCTGGAGGGGCAGGAAATAAAAAATGCCGATGCGCCAGCAGAACCGCAAGCAGTGATGAGTGAAATCAAAAGCGCTACCAGCCTGTCTGGCGGAAAGATGCGGCGCAGGAGGCCAAAAATGGCCGGGGTGCCTGTCGGATCCCCGACAGTGGCGCAAGAAGCCAAAGAGCCTGAATCACAGGCAGTGACGCAGGAAGGTGAAGAAACCGATACGCTGGACAAGTCGGTGACAGCACCGCAGGAAACCAAAGAAGTTCGCCTTTTAGCCAAACCGGAAGAGAGTAAGCCCAAAGAACAAGGCAAGAAGAGGTACGCCATGGCGCCAATTCGTTGGGGAGGTCGCATAACCGAGACTGTCAGGCTGGAACGCCATACGCAAGCAACTCATGCCGGTCCTGATGCCGGTTCAGGCAAGAGTTGGAGCGAAGTTGTTAACAAGCAAACTGCAGAAGTTCATGCATCGACCTATTACTTGCATCCATATATAGCGCGGATGGATGTCAGGTTGGGTGTGAATAGCAGCAAATCCAACAAAAATGATACCAATGTTAATGGCATCAATCAAACCAGTAGCAGTCGCGATAATAATTTGTTCGGGAACGGCATAATATCGGTGTTTTCGCAAAGCCGCTTCCCGTTCGAGATGGAATTTGGTGTTGAAGGAGACCGTACCAACGGAGAGTCTGCCACAAATAATGTGGCGATTAAACATCTGGATATGGTTCAATCCTATTTTACGAGAGACGGGCTCTCAAGTTATGCTGGCAATTACCAATTCGTGTCATCGGACATCAGCAATCTTGGCGCGTTGAGCCGCAACAATCGCGACAACACTATCAACACTTCATCATGGAATGGCCGCTACAATACGCTAACTCCTGAACAGACAATCAAAGTGAAAATAAAATTAAACGAAAGAGTCACCAACACATTACTTAATACAAGCAAGCGCACAGATGACGTGACAGTGGAGGAAAGATATTTTCCGCAGGAATCACTATGGGCGTTCCATTCTTTTGCCAACCTGAACTGGTTTTCCGACAATAATTCTTTCTCACACTATCTGTTGGCTAACACCGCTGCGACATGGCAGCCGGAGAGTGAAGAAATTCCCCTGTTTGTGAATGGGAACATACACTTATTCAAGCAACTGACGGTAACAAATAACGATGCTGCCGTGCCGGTTTCTGTTAATGCAAGTCAAAGCCTGGGTGGGAATATTGGCGCGAGGTATATCTTTTCGAAGAACTTGTCAGCAAACGCAAGCGGCAGCGTGACAAGGACGAATAAAAATGAAGTGCAGAGCCTGGATACGACGCAACAGGCCTTTGCCATATATCAATCCGACGCTGCCAAAATATGGAAAAATTCCTCGTATTCCTGGCATGCCAATGGCGGAGCCAACAACAGCAGTGTTTCCGGCATTCATGACAGGAATATTTTTGCGGGTGTCGGGCATGGTCTGTCTGTTCCCTTTGATATCACCATATCCGGCGAAAAAGCAAAATTACGTACCCAAATCAACCAGTCGTTAACAGCCAATTTTGGACAAACCACCTTTGACGATAAAACGGCCCTGAATGCCGCTGCTGGCACCAACCAGAATAGAGGTAATTACATCAAGCTCGACAATGAGGGCAAAGTGATATTGCCTCCATTTGGTTTCGGCATACAACACAAGCAAATGGGTGAGAATGGCAGGATTAGTCCTTTGGGCGCCAGCGCGGTCTTGTCGTTAAGGGACGTTCGCCGTTTTGGAGATAATCCATCGCATACTACAACACTCTCCTTGTCGACGGCTGAGAAAAGTAATGCTACTTACGCGCGAGAGGGTATAACTCTTAATGCAACCTTGGGGTCATCTCAGAAAAATGGAAAAAGTACTATATTCTTTGCTGGAAGTGCCATCGCCGACTACTATAAAAGAAGGGTTTTTAATGTGCGTGGGCTGGACTATAAAGTGCACTTTAACATATCAAGGGAAATGGGTAGCGACACGACTACGGCTTACACTAAGTTTCCTTGGGAGTTTAATCAGGGACTGGTTTACAAGATTGGGATGAATGAAGTGTCTCTCACCAATTCTTTTTATGACAAAGATGGCGTGAAAAATGCTTCTCTCTGGTTGTTATTCAGGGCATGGCGTGATATTGGTTATTTCTGAACAAACAAGCCTTGACTGGCGTTGTTGACCAGTACCATAAAAGTTAAGAGGAAGTGCCAAAACAGATAGTGCAAGCAAACAGTTAAGGTTGTGCATAAAATACAGTACCGGAAAATACAATATGACATAAACAGGGGCTTGTTTAGATGTTGCTGGTGATGGTACAGTGTAATTTAAGAAACGAGAGTGTCAGCAATTTATGCATTCTTCCTGCGAGTTAGGGTATAACAGTTTTGTCCTTAGATTAGGATTGCTTGGCAATTCGGCCATGCTGGCAACAGCCAGCCATAGTAGTGGCTGTTCTCGTGATGCTGTTTTCGCTGTAGTATAAACATCATAATGAATGTAAAAGGTTTTTTTAACAAGGCTGGGAAATTCAGGGGGAAAATAATGAAGAAACGATTAAGGCTGACAGCAGGTTTCATATTATCCACAGTAGTGGCAGTTTGGGTATTGTTGGTTGCTGGTATTCCAGAAGCTCAAGCCGAATATGGCGATGTGGTTATCAACAATTATGCCGACAAGGCGGGCATGCGCCCCGCCGTTTTTCCACACTGGTTCCATCGAATACGCTTCGCATGCAAGGTCTGCCACGCCGATCTTGGTTTTAAATTCAAGGCTGGCGGCAATGAAATCACCATGGCCAAGATCATTGACGGGCAGTTTTGCGGTGCTTGCCACAATGGTGAAATTGCCTGGAGTGTGGAAAACTGCAATATGTGCCACTCAGGCATACCGGGCACACCCACCCAGATTCATAACAGCACCCAAACAGGATTGGTCTATGCACCGAAAGCCGCAGCTCCCGGGTTGAGCGAAGGAAATACAGCAGGGTCGCCGGATCAGGGTGCGCAATCAAAGCCGAGCGCGCCATCTGAAGCAGCACCCGGAAAGAAGAGGAGATAGCCATGAAAATCAAACAT
Organism: Nitrosomonadales bacterium; assembly: GCA_023259015.1. Taxonomy (GTDB): domain Bacteria; phylum Pseudomonadota; class Gammaproteobacteria; order Burkholderiales; family Gallionellaceae; genus CAITJF01. The sequence continues at coordinate 46,428 of JAHFRC010000001.1, forward strand.
ATAATTTCGGCAATTTTTCTGGGGATTGTTCTGGTGCCTGCTGCTTTGGCGCAACAGGCGGAGGTTAAGGCCGCCTACGATAAGGCCTGCTCTGTATGCCATGCAACTGGCGTAGGCGGCGCTCCCCGCCTTGGTGATCCTGTTGCATGGAAGGAGCCGGTGTCAGGAGGCTTGGGCAGGCTTTACAAGAGTGCACTGGAGGGAACACCGAGGGGGATGCCTGCAAAAGGCGGAGCGGATGGCAGGAGCTTGACAGACAATGAGGTCAGGGCCGTGGTTGATTTTATGGTTGATAAGGTCAGAGATAGCCTCAAAAACGTTCCTGAAACTGCGGCGAGCATGGCGACAGCGAAACCCCTTGCGCCTGTCAATTTCAACTTCAACCGTATGTTGCGGCAGGCTCCGGCCCGTAATTTGGCGCCTGCGGATGACGGTATTCACGACCCGACAAATGAAGGTACGCTACTGCTACAGCCGCCACTGCAGGGTATGGCAGAATTGGTGCGCAGCAACTTCGGCAACAACGTCGATTGGGTTATGTCGCTCGAAAGCAAGAAAGCCACTCCTCGTTGGGAGCGCACTAATGCAATGGCGGAAGGGATAGTGATGGATTTGAATATCGTGCGCGTACCGAAGGGTTCGATGCCCAATGTGGTCTTTCCCCACAAGCAGCATACCGAGTGGCTAGATTGCTCCAATTGCCATCCGGCGATATTCATTCCGCAGAAGGGGGCAAACCAGATCAGCATGCCTTTGATCATGCTCGGGCAGAAATGTGGCGTTTGCCATGGTAAGGTTGCTTTTCCGGTATCGCAGTGCACCAAGTGCCATTCCCAGAAGAAGGACGTGCCACCGAAAGTTCTCGGTAAATTGTGAATATGATGCGCTGGGTGTTTGTGGCTCTTTCTTGGGGGCTGGCGCAGATCGCATTTGCACAAGCGCAGGCAGTGCCGCAGGGTAGCGCAAACATCCCAGCCAGCTTGGTTCAAAAACAGGCTCTTGCGCGCAGTTTGATCGAAGATGCGTCTGCCGCAGGACGTATTCAGGCAAGTCAGGATGCTGAGGCGTTGCGTCTTTTTGCTTTGGCGAAAGACAGTTATGCCAGCGCCATTACGGCAATGAAAGTTGGAAATTATTCCAACGCAGAGAAGCAACTCAACGAGGCTATGGTGGCGATGAGCAAGGCGCGCCAGCAGGTTCCCGATGCTGCGGCACTTGCTGTCAAACAACGCGTTGAGTATGAGGAGAAGCTGAAAAGCGTCGAATCCCTTAAAAAATCTTATCTTGGCTACCTGAAAAGCTCAGGGCAGAAATCCGGAAAAGATAAAGAAACAGAGGAATCCGCGAATCTCGGTATTAACAGGCTGATGGATGCGGCCAGGAAACACGCTGCAGAAAACCAGTTGGTCGATGCATTGCGGGCGCTGGAAAAAGCCGAGCAGGTCATGAGGGCTGCCACGAAACGGGTTTTGGGCTCGACGCAGCTTGATTACACGCCAAAGTTTGAAACTCCGGCTGAAGAGTATGCTTATGAGCTTGAACGCAATCGCAGCTATCTGGAACTGATCCCGGTGGCTATTGCCGAATTCAATCCAACAGACGAAGCGAAAAAAAATGTTGTTGGCCTGGTCGAGCGTAATCGTTTGGCGCTTGATCAGGCGCGTGAGTATGCGGGGCAGAAAGAATACCGCCAAGCCTTGGCAAGTGTGCATACAGGCACAGGTTATCTTCTGCTTGCCCTGACTGCCGCTGGGCTTGTTGTGCCGCAGGAAACGAAAGCGGATCAGAAGTGAATATTTTCAGGGCATAGGATATTTGTGTGCCTAGCCACGGTCTATGCTTGTGGTTGGGTGATGGTGTCGGCTACGGGTGTGTGTGTCACTTGCAGATACGCTCTTGAGAGCACATGATTGCAGAATTAACGAGGCGTTACTCAGGCGGATGGTTAAGCACTCACGGGGCGATTGGTCGTGTGGCTCTCGTGTTGCTATTGATGAGTTCATCGGGGATAGTCAAAGGACAGTGGTTGCAGGAAGAAAAGGCTCAGTTGCCGTTGGGCCAGTCGCAGAAAAACTGGGTGCCGCTTGCCAAGGACAATGTGCATGACCCCAAAGGGCGTGACATCAAGTTATTGCAGGAACCGGGCGAAGGACTGTTTTTACTTCCTGCAACTGATTCTGGCAACCGGGTGCTCTGGGCGAAAGCCTTGGATCGTGGTGCAATCAGCCCACGTCGCAGCATAACCCCGTCTGAAAACAAGGTGCAGGTGCTCGATATGGATGTGTTGCTGGATCTGCGGGGCAGCATGCCTATTGTACGTTTCCCGCACCTTATACACACAGAATGGCTTGCTTGCAATAATTGCCACGAGCAATTGTTTAAGTCCCAAATTGGGGCCAGTAAAATCAGTATGTATCAGATATTGCAAGGTGAGCAATGCGGCCTTTGCCATGGTTCCGTGGCCTTTCCTGTTACACAGTGTGCATTTTGCCACAGCGTCGAGCGACAAGAAAAAACTTATTATCGAGAAACCAAGAATTGAGAGCATTACTGAGACAATGGTTGGTTATGCTGGCGGTTGGGATGGTGCTGGCCCCATCGATGGCAAAGGGAGAGTATGGTGACGTGGTGCTCAATAAATGGGCTGAAAAAGAGGGTATGCGACCAGTAGTTTTTCCCCACTGGTTTCATCGTCTGCGCTTTACTTGTAATGTATGTCATAATGAAAAAGGCTTCAAAATGCGTGCTGGCGGTAACGACATTACCATGGCTGACATTGTTGATGGAAAATTCTGTGGAATGTGCCACAACAACGAAATTGCGTGGAGTCCTGAATATTGCCATCGATGCCATTCAGGTTTGCCTGGACTTGCCGGTGGTTTTTACGGTAGCGAAGTACCCGGTGGCCCCGCCGGAGTAGGTGATGTCCAAAAGCGACGCCACTAGGCTAGAGGTTAATGCAGATGTATCGGGTAGACAAAACTACCGGACAAACCGAACGTAAGGCTGCGTTTCGCTAACCTAGCCGGGGTTTCATGCATGATCTGCAAAAGACTGAGTAATTTGTACGGTATGATTTTGTGTTCAAGTTATTTTTTCAGTTTTCCAGGCAGGTAGAATTGCGACCAACCCATGCAATGTCAATGCGCCCTCCTTTGCCAAGGAAGCGCCTTGGAGCCAAGATATATATAGATGGAGGCTTCAGTCGTGCGTTCAAGGTTTTTTCCATGCAGTGAGCGGATAGCCAGCCAAGAGACACGGAGGTTGTATAGCGTTAAAACAAAATGGGAGAATTTTGTAACAGGCTTACTGGAGGGCGGCAATGGTGGTTCGTAACGTCTTTGTGGCGCATCTGATTCAGTGGGCGGGTATGGCGCTGGCCATTGCTTTGATGACTGGCTGCGCCGCAAGCGGTGAACGCGGGGTGCTTAATTTTGGGATTGCCACTCCCGAAACCAAACGCTTGACATGGCCGTCGAAAATGGATTCCGAGGTACCGCGTTACATTTTTGCCGGTGAACTTACTGGCGAGGAAAATTTCCGCGTTCCACAGGAAAAGAAAACAGGAGTTGGTGCATTTTTGCAATGGCTTGCCGGCCTCTTTGACTCTGAGGCAGCACCGGTAATTTTGCAGCGACCCCAATCCGGTGTGGTGGGTGGGGATGGGCGTATTTTTGTCACCGATGCCAGCCGCCAGGCAGTGTATGTTTTTGACCCGCAGGAAGGCCGCCTTATCGTATGGGAGAATGCCAAAACAGCCATACATTTTGTGTCACCAGCTGGCATTGCGTTAGGCATGGCGGGCGACGTCTACGTTGCTGACTCTGAACTTGGTATCGTTGCGCGGCTCAACCCCAAAGGAGAAGGTGTCGGCATCATTGGTATGGGCGAACTGCGTCACCCGGTTGGCTTGGCGTTCGACACTGCAACGCAGCAGCTTTATGTTGCCGACACTCATGACCATGATATCAAGGTGTTCAGTGCAGATGGCCGGTTGTTGCGTACACTGGGCCGACGTGGCGAGAAACCGGGTGAGTTCAACTACCCAACCTATCTGGTATTAGCAAGAGGTGAGCTTTATGTAACTGACACAATGAACGCGCGGGTGCAGGTGCTCGATATTGAAAGCGGTGAACCCAAACGGGTAATTGGCGAGCGCGGGATGAATGTAGGTAACTTGGTGCGCCCCAAAGGAGTAGCTGTAGACGATGAGGGCAATGTTTACGTAGTCGAGTCTTATTACGATCACTTGCTGGTTTTTAATAAGAATGGCGAATTCCTGCTCCCGATCGGTGGTATGGGGCGTGAAGCCGGGAATTTCTATCTTCCGTCCGGAGTGTGGATTGACGGGCGTAACCGGATATTCGTGGCCGACATGTTCAATGGCCGCGTGGCACTGTTCCAGTTTTTGGGCGGGGATGCAGAATGAGTAATTCAAATTTGTAGATGAAAAACCATCTTCTGTTGCCGCGAAATGTGTTCGCACTTTCATCCTCCATATTTGCTCAAGTGAAGCTTGTCTTGAGTAGGGCTGTTGGGTACCATTCTAATATGCTGGAATTACACACAGGTTGCCGGAATATGACTGGCACGAATGAAAACAGGATCACAAATTTACGAGTGAATGAAGGCAGGTGCAAATGGCAACGGCTGTCAAACTTTGTTCTGGCAGGCTGCGTTCTGGTTTGTGCTGTTCTGTCCAGTGGCAGTGCGTTTGGTGGGCGTATTTCGGATATCCGGGGCACCAGCCACAATTTATCCGCCGTAAATGATGGGGCATCCACTCCTTCCGGCGGCAGTGTTCCGAACCGTACCGTCAAAGCCACTACCGAAACCCAAATATGTGTCTTCTGCCATACGCCTCATGGCGCTACTCTAGGCCCGATGCCGCTTTGGAATCGCAAACTTTCCAACGCGCAATATACCGTATACACATCATCCTCTCTTGACGCAAATGCCATACAGGGTTCGCTTGATCAACCGGGCGGCAGTTCCAAACTATGTCTATCCTGCCACGACGGCACGCTGGCCATCGGTAGTGTGAACGTGTTGAACGGCTTGGGGTCGGCGGTTCAACAACAGTCGATCACCATGGACGGCACCGATCCCGGCGACTTTATGCCGGCAAGCGGCGCTGCAACCGGCTATACGCGCAATCTTGGAATTGATCTCAGGAACGATCACCCTATTTCGGTAGACTACACCTTGACATTAGCCAACCGTGACGGCGAATTACGAAGCGTTAATGGAACTACTCAAAAGGATACCACAACTGGCGGGGCAATCATTGGGGTGCTTTCCCAAGGGTACCGCCCAAAGGCACCCTTGGAGCCGACAGGAACCGGCAATGTGGGACAGATTCAGTGCGCCACTTGCCATGATCCGCATATCAGGGAAACGGACCAAACAATGGGTAACCAGAAGTTTTTGCGGCTGAACCGCTTTCAGCAGGCCAGCCCGACTACTGTTTACAATAGCGTGAACGATATCAGTTGCGTAGCCTGCCATGACAAGAATCAGGGTATTGAAGGTGCTTGGATTTATTCGGCGCATGCCAACGATCTGGTTGCCACGCAAACCTATACCGATGTGGCAGCCAGCAAGCGCCAATTCCCGAAGCCTGATGATTGTATTGGTTGTGCAGCCTTGCCTGTATGGAAGGCATCTTGCCTTAATTGTCACGATACGCACTCCGCTCAGGGCAGCCGCTGGCTATTGCGAGAAGGCGCTTCTGCGGGGCAGTCTGCGGTTGAAGAAACTTGTTACCAATGCCACACCAGCGATGCCTCCGCCGCGATCACGCTCACGAATGTGCCGGATATCAAGTCAGACTACACGATGGCATCAGGTAAGCATATGCCGATCACCTTTGCAGATCAAGGGATCGCAGAGGCGCATGAAATCGGTGGCAATTTTCCCTCCGGAGGGGATTTATATGGAGGGAATCCTCCCTACGAATGGGAGGATTGCTCCACTTCCAATAATAAGTGTGGGGCGGACTTTGTCGAGAAACGCTCGAAGTTGGGGGCGGGAACTGATAATCTTACCAATCGCCATGCCGAGTGTTCCGATTGTCATAACCCGCACCGGGTGGTTAAATTCCGTACATTTGCCCCGCCCTCGCTGGCTGATTCGCCCCACAGCGGCGGTACCCATGGTGATGCCACCGATGTTTTGTCACATGACAGCTCCGGCTATACTCATACCAACATTGCTTCTGGCGTATTGCGCGGCACATTTGGTGTGGAGCCGATATACTCGGATGCTTCCTTTGCCAACCTCCCATCCGGCTACGATATCAAGCGCGGCGATCCCGGCGTGAGCCCCAGCACATTGGTCGGCGCGTCCCATGTCACTCGCGAGTACCAGATTTGCCTGAAATGCCACTCGGATTACGGTTTTCCCGACGATAATAAACCGGATGCTTCTACCATGAAGCGTCCGGCTTTGGGGGGTACCAATCTGACCAATTCTGGCACTAACAATCTGACGCATTACACCAACCAGGCGAAAGAGCTCCAGGCGCCAACCTCTCATAAAGCGACGTTGCTGTCAGGAGAGCCCAAGAAAACCGATTCCGGGGCTGGAGCCACGTATGCAGATGGCTTGACTCAGGTCAACTATCGTAGCTGGCATCCGGTGATGGATAATACCGGGCGCACCGCCGACAATGCTTCTCCAAATATTCGGGGTGTTACGGCTACCCAGGTATTTAACGCGCCATGGAGTAATAACGTGGGCAACCAGACCATGTACTGTTCTGATTGCCATGGCGCCAAAGTATCCTCGTCTACATCTGTGGTGCCTGACGGAGGTGAAATCACGGGGGGCACTTCCTGGGGGCCGCACGGATCGAGCAAGAACTTTATCCTGAAGGGGGATTGGAACTCAAGCTCAGGCAGCGGTGGACAAACCAATGACTTGTGCTTCAAGTGCCATGATTACAATTCCTATGCCACAGGTTCGGGGTATCGTACCGGTTTCTGGACGACGGACAATGGCGGCGCAGATGGCCACCAGCTTCATTACGCCAAGACGGGCAACAAAACGCGCTGCAACTGGTGCCATGTAGCTGTACCGCACGGCTGGAAGAACAAGGCGTTGCTGGTGAACCTGAACGATGTAGGGCCGGAGGCAGTATTTGGACAGGCAACCGATACCGAGGTGCAGATATTGGCGGCTTCGGGAATAGGGTATAACGCTGCCCCTTATTACATGAATGCGAGACTCAAGGTGCTCAAATTCAAGGCCAGCGGCAATTGGACGGCGAATGACTGCGGCTCCAGAGGTACAGCGCCGGGCACGGGTAATGGGATGGTCGGGAAAGCCTGGATGAGTGCGACCCTTGGCCCAGATACGTCCGAGAATTGTGCCACTCCCCCATGACGCCAAGATCAGGGCCGGGGATTGAGGATCGGGGTTTACCCCAATCCTCAGTTCCCAGCCCTCATTCTTCAATCCTGAAGTTTTTTGCCTCCCTCAAACTTACGCTGCTGATTCTTGCCGCGCTGGGGGCGGCGATCATGTTTGCCTATTTGTCTGAAACGCCGACTACATGGGTGCTGGCTGGCCCTCTTACCGCATTTGCGCTGAATCTTTCCGCTGCTGTGGCGACCAACCCGGTGTTCCGGCGCCAGACAGCCTTGCTGGTGTTCCATCTGGCGCTGATTGCCATCATTTTGCTGATTGCGGCGGGGCGGCTCACCTACCTCAAGGGGCAGTTGGAGCTGGCCGAAGGCGAGGTATTCGATGGACAACTGATGCAGGAAGAAAGCGGCCCTTGGCACCAGCGGCAATTGGAGACGTTGCGCTTCAGCAACGATGGTTTCACCATTGATTACGCAAAGGGGATACGCCGGGGCAACACCCGCAACCAAGTCAGTTGGGTGGCGCCAAATGGGCAAATACAGTGGGCTGTGATCGGCGACCAGGTTCCGCTCGTACTGGACGGTTACCGTTTTTACACCAGCCATAACAAGGGATTTGCGCCAGCATTTACCTGGCATCCAAACTCGGGTGGATTGCCTGTGCTGGGTACGGTGCATTTGCCAGCTTATCCACTGCATGAGTACAAGCAGGCAATCGAATGGACGCTACCGGGCAGCAAGACGCCGCTGTGGGTCATGCTTCAATTCGACGAAGTGATTCTCGACCCGGCAAAACCTTCCGAATTCCGGCTGCCGGCCAAGCATCAAATTGTGGTGCGGGCGGGTGAGGAGCGGCGGGAACTCAAGCCGGGCGAGGCGGTGCGCCTTGCGGAGGGTGTCTTGGTATACAACGGATTGCGCAGTTGGATGGGTTACACGGTATTTTATGATTTTACCTTGCCTTGGTTGCTCGCCGCTTGTGTCCTGGCGGTGTTGAGCCTGGCTTGGCATTTCTGGAACAAGTTCTCGGCCAAGCCGTGGAATAAGGCGGCATGACTCTGGAATTGGAGTTGCAAACCTTATGGACGGCGCTGGTGCTTTATGTACTGGCCGGTGTGGCGGCGATTTTCGGCGTTGCGCTGCAACGCAAACCGGAACGTACAGTGCTCGCGCTGCTGGTTTTCGGATTGGTGCTGCACACGGCATCCATTTCCCTGCGCTGGGATCGCCTCGGCCACGGCCCTTACATCACGATGTACGAGATATTGTTGAGCAATGTCTGGAGCCTGCTGGCTATTTACGTGCTGGCCTATTGGCGCATTCCGGCAATACGTGCAACGGCAGCGGTGGTAATGCCGATCCTGTTCGTGATGATGGGCTGGCTGCTGATGACCAGCCCGTACGAGGGGCATTTGCCGGCGACTTACCATACGGTATGGCTGTTCATCCATATCGGCTTCGGTAAATTGTTTCTGGGAAGCGTGCTGGTGGCGGTGGGCATCTCGGGCATCATCCTGTTACGGGGAAGCCGTTATGGCGGTGAGCGTTTTGTGAGCCTGCCGGATAACAGTCGGCTCGACGAATTATCCTTCCGCTTTATGGCGATGGGCATTATCTTTGAAACTCTGATGCTGATCGTGGGCGCCATCTGGGCGCAGGATGCATGGGGCCGTTACTGGGCATGGGATCCGCTTGAAACATGGTCTTTCCTGACTTGGCTTTGTCTGGCTTTCGCGTTGCACGCCCGTGTGGCTTACAAAGTAACGCCGCAGGTTGGCGCGCTCATGGTGCTGGCCGTTTTTGCCCTGGCTTTCCTGACGTTTTTCGGAGTGCCATTCATTTCCACTTCGCCGCATAAGGGGGCGGTCTGATTTATGCGCGGCATCAGGCAAGGAACGGTGGAGCAACGGAAGGCACGTGACGTGCGCCTGCGCGCGCTGGTGTTCACGGCGGGTTTGGTTATCGCAGGAGGGTTGGCCATAGCTTACCTGCCAGACAGGTTGCGCCCTTCAGTGGCGAATGCGCCTGAAGAGGTTCGTGCCGCGCATGCGCGGGAAAAGGCCGAAGCTGAAATCAGGCAGCGCTTCCAGCAAGGCGTGGATATGCTCAACAAAAAGCAGTATGAACAAGCGCTCAAGGAATTTCATCGCGTACTTGAATTGGCGCCGAATATGCCTGAGGCACATGTCAATGCCGGTTTTGCGCTGATCGGCCTGGAACGTTTCGCGGTCGCACGGGATTTTTTCGAAGGCGCGCTCGCATTGCGCAAGGATCAGGTCAATGCCTATTACGGCCTTGCCGAGGCGCTGGAGGGATTGAATGATTTACCGGGCGCCCTTGGTGCCATGCGCGCGTACTTGCATCTGGCACCCGCCAACGATCCTTACCGGCGCAAGGCTGAAGCAGCGGCATGGGAATGGGAGGCGAAAGTGGCGGAGGAATACCACAAAAACATTAAGAATTTACCGACGAAGCAAGCCAAGCCATGATGGACAGCAGTGTGCATAGTGCAATTTGATTCGGTTTTTGAAATAGAGGCAGGTGTGGCCGTTTCCGGCGGCGATGCAATTGCGCCTGTTTCACTTTTTTTGCGCAACCTGGATAGTGTGGGGTTATCCAACACCCCATCGTTAAAGGTTATCGTACCCTACATGGCCTTTGCTGTGGTATCTCAGTACTTGTGCCAGGCGGCGCGCACCATGTTGGGGTATTCCGGGCTGCCGAGACTGCCGTTATAGCGCCCAAGGGCGCGGTAGAGATTGCCATTTTCCATATCCAGATAGTGGCGCAGGATGGTGCAACCGTAGCGCAGGTTTGTGCGCAGGTGAAACAGGTTATGCTCAGGCGCGCCAATTTCTTTTACCCAGAATGGCATCACCTGCATATAGCCACGCGCGCCAGCGCTGGATACGGCATACTTCCTGAAGCCGCTTTCCACTTCGATCAGCCCCAGCACCATTTGCGGGTCCAGGCCGGCACGCCTGGCCTCATAATGCACAGTCTTGAGAAAATCCATGCGGTATGCGGCATCGGGTATCCATTTTTGCAAACGGCGCGACATTTCATTCAGCCAAACATCGGCTTCATATTTTGTGGCAAACACCGAATTGGGTACGGCCTGGTCTGATACGCTGTGCTGCAACATGCTGCGCACACTGGCGGAGAGCGGCGTATAGGCTTGTGCTCCGGCGTGTGCCGCCGACGCAAACAGCAACCCGGCTGCCAGCAGCGGCAGCGCGAGATAATGCGGATAATATCTTTTGGTCAATCGCATAGTTTTAATTGTACAAACTTGACGATATCTTTCAAGGGTACAAGTTGCGCTTCATGGTCGCGCCGCCCCTTATATTCCACCATGCCCTCTTTCAAGCCGCGCTCGCCGATTACGACACGGTGCGGAATGCCGATCAGTTCCAGATCGGAGAACATTACGCCGGGGCGCTCGTCACGGTCATCCATCAATAGTTCGATATTGCCTGCCGCATTAAGTTCGGCATAGAGCTGTTCGGCAGCGTTACGCACCGCTTCGCTTTTCTTGATGCCGATGGGAGCGATGGCAATCTGGAACGGCGCCATCGCAACGGGCAGGGTGATGCCGCGCTCGTCATAATTCTGCTCGATGGCGGCGGCCACGATGCGCGATACGCCGATGCCGTAGCAGCCCATTTCCATTACCTGCGCCTGGCCGTTTTCATCGAGGAAGGTCGCCTTGAGCGCTTCGGAATATTTGGTGCGCAACTGGAAGATATGGCCGACTTCGATGCCGCGACAGAGTTCCAGGTGCCCCATGCCATCCGGGCTTGGGTCGCCCGCAACTACGTTGCGCAGGTCGTGTACGTCCGCAACGCCCAGATGAAGGTTGCGCCCGAAATTTCCCCCCGTGTAATGAAGACCGTCTTCATTCGCACCGCACACAAAATTGTTCATCGCGGCGGCGGTACGGTCAGCAAGAATGCACACCCTCGTATTGACCGGGCCGATATAACCTGGACGGCAGCCCATGTTTTGCTGAATTTCATCATCTGTGGCAAAGCGGAATTCGCCCAATATCTTGCCTGCTTTTATTTCATTCAATGTGTGGTCACCACGCAACAACAATAAAATGAATTCGCCATTTTCTGCGATGATGGCAATGCTCTTCATTACTTGCTGTGGCGACACACTCAGGAAAGCGGCGACCTCCTCAATGGTTTTTTGCCCAGGCGTGATGACTTTTTCCAGTGGCTTAAAGTCATCGACAAGCGGCGTGACGGGGGCGACGGCTTCAGCCAGCTCCACATTCGCGGCGTAATCGGAAGTGGGGCAGAACGCCAGCGCATCCTCGCCGGAATCGGCCAGTACATGGAATTCATGTGAGCCGGAACCGCCTATCGCGCCGGTCTCCGCCGCCACGGCGCGGAATTGCAAGCCCAGGCGGGTGAAGATGCGGCTGTAGGTTTCATGCATCACGCGGTAGGTTTGTTCCAGGCTTTCATAATTGGCGTGGAAAGAGTAGGCATCTTTCATCACGAATTCGCGCGCGCGCATCACGCCGAAACGCGGGCGCACCTCGTCGCGGAACTTGGTCTGGATCTGGTAGAAATTGATCGGCAACTGGCGGTAGCTTTTTACTTCGCGCCGCGCGATGTCGGTGATGACTTCTTCGTGCGTAGGGCCGAAACAGAACAGGTTTTCGTGGCGATCCCTGATCTTCAGCATCTGCGGGCCGAACACTTCCCAGCGCCCCGTCTCCTGCCATAGCTCGGCGGGCTGCACGGCGGGCATCAGCAGTTCGATGCCGCCGCTCCTGTCCATCTCCTCGCGCACGATGTTTTCCACCTTGCGCAGCACGCGCAGGCCAAGCGGCATCCAGGTGTACAGGCCGCTCGCCAGCTTCTTGATGTAGCCCGCGCGCAGCATCAGGCGATGGCTGACCAGTTCGGCTTCGGAAGGGGCTTCTTTCAGGGTCGAAATGAAAAATTGTGAAACGCGCATGATGTAATTTTGCCAGCAATAAAATTAATGGCTTTGATTTTACCGTGAACGCAGCGCTCATGCTGCATCGATTGTAATGAGAAAGCTTTTCATATGCCGTGAAATGTGAAAAAATCCATCCTATCGAAATTAACCGAACAGGTGGCGAAGATGGTTGACCGTGATGGTTACCGCCCCAACGTCGGCATCATTCTTACTAACACCAAGAACCAAGTGTTCTGGGGAAAACGCATCAGGCAGGATGCATGGCAGTTTCCGCAAGGCGGCATCCAGCACGGCGAAACGCCGGAGCAGGCGATGTTCCGCGAGTTGCAGGAAGAAGTGGGCTTGCAGCCTTGCCATGTCCGGATACTCGGCCGCACGCGCGAGTGGATGCGTTATGATGTGCCGCAGCATTGGATGAGACGCGAGTGGCGTGGCAATTACAGGGGACAGAAGCAGATATGGTTCCTGCTGCGCCTGGTCGGTCGCGACTGCGATGTTTGCTTGCGCGCCTCGGGCCACCCCGAGTTTGATGCATGGCGCTGGAATGATTACTGGATCGAGATGGATAGCGTGATCGAGTTCAAGCGTGATGTTTATCGCACGGCATTGAACGAACTGGTGCGTTATTTGCCGCCCGTCAAATCTGCGAGGTGCAGTGGTACGTACCGGTAATCGTCGCGGGTGCTGATGCGCAATTGCTTCAAGTGCGGGATGAATGCAGGGCGTGCGGCGTAGCCGTCTGGTGCGGGAAGAGCAGTTTGCGGCCTGTTTTCCTCAACGCAAATTGCGCGTCACAATTGGGTGACGTGAACCCGGGTTGCACACACTTGCCTAATGTTTGCCGGTGCTGCCGAAGCCGCCGCTTCCGCGCTGGCTCATCGGAAAATTCTCGACGATGTTGATCTGCATTTGCAGTACCGGCACGATCACCATCTGCGCCATGCGCTCCAGCGGCATCAGCGTAAACGGGTGATGGCCGCGGTTCCAGATAGAAACGAAAATCTGCCCTTGGTAATCCGAATCGATCAGCCCGACCAGGTTGCCCAGCACGATGCCGTGCTTGTGGCCGAGGCCGGAGCGGGGCAGGATCATCGCGGCGCAATGCGGATCGGCCAGGTGGATGGCGATGCCGCTCGGGATGAGTTCACACTGTCCGGGGCTGATGATTATGCTGTCGTCGATGCAGGCGCGCAGGTCTATGCCTGCCGACCCAGGTGTGGCATAGGCAGGCGGGTTGTCATGCAGGCGCGGGTCGAGAATCTTTACGTCAACGGTCTTTTTCATTGCTGTTTTCCTTGTTGGTAGAGTTTCACGGCGTGCCGCAGCAAAGCGCGCGCCAGCGTGAGCTTGTCGGAATGCGGCAGCACGTGTTCGCCAGCATCGTCAAATAAAATCAATTCATTTGCGTCGCTGCCAATGGCCTGCTGCGCCAGGTTGGCGGCAAGCAGCGGAATTTTTTTCGCGCGGCGTTTGGCTTCCGCATACTCGCGCAGATTTTCGCTCTCTGCCGCAAAGCCCACGCAAAACGGCGGTTTAGGCAGGCCGGCGACATATGCCAGGATGTCCGGGTTGGGCGTCAACTCCAGCGTCAGCTTGCCTTCACCCTTCTTGATTTTCTGTTCGCTAACTTGCGCCGCGCGGTAATCCGCCACTGCCGCCACGCCGATAAAAATATCCGCATCCGCTACGTGCTGTTTCACCGCATCGAACATTTCCGCCGCACTGGTGACATCCTCCACTTGCGCACCCTGCGGTTTGGATAAGGCGGTCGGGCCGGAGATCAAGATGACGTCAGCACCCAATTCCAGCGCGGCCTGCGCGACGGCATAGCCCATCTTGCCGGAACTGCGATTGGTAATGCCGCGCACCGCATCTATTGCCTCATAGGTTGGCCCGGCGGTCAGTAGCACTTTCACACCGGACAGCAACTTGGGTTGGAAGAAAGCAAGAATGTCGCGTGCCAATTCCTCCGCTTCCAGCATCCGCCCCATGCCTTCCTCGCCGCACGCCTGCACACCGCAAGCCGGGCCAAGAATGGTCACGCCATCAGCAATCAACTGCGCTATGTTGCGTTGCGTGGCAGGGTTCTCCCACATCTGCTTATTCATCGCCGGGGCGACCAGCAGCGGGCAATCGCGCGCAAGGCACAGCGTGGAAAGCAAATCACCGGCAAGCCCCAGCGCCAGCTTGGCGATGAAATCCGCCGTGGCGGGGGCGATCACGATGGCATCGGCGGCGCGGCTGGCACTGATGTGCGCCATGCTGTTTTCTGTTGCATCCCACTGGTTGACCAGCACCGGACGCCCGCTGAGCGCCTGCATTGTCGCAGGCGTAATAAATCGGCATGCTGCCTCGGTCATCGCCACCTGTACATCTACATTTTGCTTGACCAGCAGGCGTGCCAGTTCCGCCGTCTTGTAGGCCGCGATGCCTCCGGTGAGGCCGAGGACGATGCGCTTTGTTTGGGTTTGTTTCATAATGCTGCGCATCTTAGCAAGAAACTGCCACACAAGGGAGTCGCACCATGGAATCGCGTCTTGAAAAAATAAAGACAGTCGTCGAGATCATTTTTAAACTGGTTTCTATAGCCGCACTTCTGGTGAGCGGAATTTGGGTTTTGTACCACTTTGTTCTAACCGATGAAATGGGGAGTAACATTGAGCTTTCGCTCTCAACCAATCAAATAAAGCTTAATGATAAATCCACCCTGTTGGTTACCCATGCCCACCCGGCGAATCGTGGGAAAGCTCCTGTCGAAATTGGTGGCAAAGTGGGCGGTAGCTTCCGCATTACTGTGAAACAGATAAAAGAAAAAGATATGAAAGATGGGGAGTGGTTAAATCAAGAAAGCCTTCCTGTCGTCAAAGATACGGATATTCTTCGACATCACAAGGGTGGATATATTATCGAACCAAATGGTAGTTACGACGATGTAGAATCTATTGCGTTATCGCCAGGTATTTACCATATTGAGGCCAATCTCGAATGGAGCGAAGATTACTTCAATGTGTATTCCATCGTTAAGATTGAATAAGCCCGGTAGTGTGGGCAAGCTTCACCTGCCCACGCGGTATGAACGCGGAATAATTGATGATTGTTCGCCCCACCGACATTGGGTAGACTGGCGCCATGTTCTATCTCGACCTTTTTAACGCACTCAACCGCCATCACGTGGATTACTTGCTGATCGGCGGATTGGCCGTGTCGCTGCACGGCGTGGAGCGCGCTACCATGGATGTGGACATCACCGTCGCCATGACCCCGGAAAATCTTGCGCACCTGATCGAGACCGCGAAGGAACTCAAACTCTCCCCTGTGCTGCCCGTGCCGCTGGAGTCGCTCAACGATATTGAGCTGCTGCGCCAGTGGCACACGGAACGCAACCTTGAAGCTTTCGCCTTGCGCACGCCCGACCTGGCTGGTGTAACACTGGATGTGCTGCTGTTTCCCCCCGTGGGATTTTCCGGTATGGCGCAACGCGCCACGGTATTTAATGTTTCCCGCACTCCCATCCGTGTTGTCGCCATCGACGACCTTATCGCCCTCAAGCGATCCGTTGGCCGTCCGATAGACCTGAGCGACATCGAGCACCTGCAACGCATCCGAAAATCATGAACCAGCCTTTCGACCCCGGCGACCGCACCTACTACGTCAGCGACGAACGCCTGCGCGCCTTCCAGCAGCTCACGCCGGAACAGCGGTTGCGTTGGGTGGAAGAACTCGCAGCTTTTTTGAGATTGGCGAAGGTTGAACGCGAGAAACAGCGGCCGGAGCCAAAAACTGCCTGAGGAGGATCAAGCGTGAGCATTGCTGATTGGCCGGAAGGTGAACAACCCCGGGAGAAATTATTGTTAAAAGGTGCATCGGCGCTCTCCGACGCCGAGTTGCTGGCGATTTTCCTGCGCACTGGCGTGAAGGGCAGGAGCGCGGTGGATCTGGCGCGCGACCTGATTACGCGCTTCGGCAATTTCACCAGGTTGTTTGCCGCCAGCAAAAAAGATTTCTGTGAAATGCACGGCGTGGGGCAGGCAAAATTCGTGCAACTGCAGGCGGTGCTGGAAATGTCGCAGCGCGCCTTGAAAGAAGAGATGCAGCGCGGCGATGCGCTCAATTCTCCGGGTGCGGTGCGCGACTATTTGCAGCTCTTGCTCGGCGGGCGGCAGCAGGAAGTTTTTCTGGCGCTGTTCCTCGATACCCAGCATTGCGTGATTGCCTCGGAAGAGTTGTTCCACGGCACGCTCAGCCAGACCAGCGTATATCCGCGCGAGGTGGTCAAACGCGCCCTGCACCACAATGCTGCGGCGACCATTTTCGCGCACAACCATCCCTCCGGCGTGGCCGAACCGAGCCAGTCCGATCGTCTACTCACCGATGCGCTGAAACAGGCGCTGGCGCTGGTGGATGTGCGCGTGCTGGATCATTTCATCGTGGCGGGGGCAAGGTGTCTGTCGTTTGCTGAGCGGGGGATGGTGTAATGGTTGAAAAGTTTGAAGCTTGGCTATCCCTTGTGTGTTAACCCTTGTGCGTTAACCCTTGTGCGTTAACAAAACACGGCAAATTGACGCGCATTGCATAGCCTTTCATAATCGCTTCCTTTACATTCACCTCCGAATTACGTCATGACCACCATTCGCCAGCAGGATATTATCGACAGCGTCGCCGATGCATTGCAGTTCATTTCCTACTACCACCCGCTCGACTACATCCAGGCGCTGGGCAAGGCTTACGAGCGCGAGCAGTCGCCTGCCGCGCGCGACGCCATCGCGCAAATCCTCACCAACTCGCGCATGAGCGCGCAGGGACACAGGCCGATCTGCCAGGACACCGGCATCGTCACGGCCTTCGTCAAGGTGGGCATGGATGTGCGCTGGGATGCGAAGATGAGCGTAACCGACATGGTGAACGAAGGCGTGCGCCGCGCTTACCTGAACCCGGACAACATGCTGCGCGCCTCGGTGCTGGCCGACCCCGCAGGTGCGCGCAAGAACACCAGGGACAACACTCCCGCCGTTATCAATTACGAAATCGTCGCGGGCGACAAGGTAGAAATCACCCTCGCCGCCAAGGGCGGCGGCTCGGAAAATAAATCCAAATTTGTCGCATTGAATCCCTCGGACAGCATCGTGGACTGGGTGCTGGAGACCGTGCCCGAGATGGGCGCGGGCTGGTGCCCGCCGGGCATACTCGGCATCGGCATCGGCGGCACGGCGGAAAAGGCGATGCTGCTTGCCAAGGAAGCGCTGATGGAGCCGGTGGACATCCAGGAACTGCAAGCGCGGGGTGCTGCAAACCGCATCGAAGAATTGCGCCTGGAGCTGTTCGACAAGATCAACGCGTTGGGCATCGGCGCACAAGGACTGGGCGGCCTCACCACGGTGGTGGACGTGAAAATTCTGGACTACCCCACACATGCCGCGAGCCTGCCGGTGGCGATGATTCCCAACTGCGCCGCCACGCGCCACATCCACTTCACGCTCGACGGCAACGGCCCTGCCGTGCTCACACCGCCCTCGCTGGAGGATTGGCCGAAGATCGAATGGAAAGCTTCCGCCGAATCGCGCCGCGTCAACCTCGATACCATCACACGCGCCGAGATCGCCACCTGGAAACCGGGCGAGACGCTGCTGCTGTCCGGCAAGCTGCTTACCGGTCGTGACGCCGCGCACAAGCGCATCTCCGACATGCTGGCGAAAGGCGAAAAGTTGCCGGTGGATTTCACCAACCGCTTCATCTATTACGTCGGCCCGGTCGATCCCGTGCGCGACGAAGTCGTCGGCCCCGCCGGCCCCACCACCGCGACGCGCATGGATAAATTCACCGGCATGATGCTGGAAAAAACTGGCCTCGTCGGCATGGTCGGCAAATCCGAACGCGGCCCCGAAGCCATTGAGGCCATCAAACGCAACAAGGCGGTTTACCTGATGGCCGTCGGCGGCGCTGCTTACCTGGTATCCAAGGCGATCAAGGCCTCGAAGGTGCTTGCCTTCCCCGAGTTGGGCATGGAAGCCATCTACGAATTCACCGTGCAGGACATGCCGGTCACCGTGGCGGTGGATAGCAACGGAACGTCGGTGCATGAAACCGGGCCGAAGGAATGGCGCATGAAGATTAGCCAGATAGGGAAGGTTTAGCCTCGCACAGAATGACTCGACACCAGTATTGCCTGCATTCAAGTCAACACGTCACATCAAAAAGATGTTGTACAATCAACGCCTGTTGTGAGCCAGCACCAAAGGAGGCACAGCCATGTTAGCTCTTGAAACGACGGCATCCATTGACGACCACCGCCTTGTCATACAGGATGCGGCGCTGCCCGCCCATGCCGAGCACGCCCGCGTCATCGTAATGTGGGAATCCGCCAAACCAGCCGGACGCCGCTCGCCGCCGCCAGCGCTGGCGGGTATGGGTGAAGAAAAAGGCGACATCCTCTGCGGCCCGCCGGAAAGCGATTGGGAAGCATTGTCCTGATGCTCATCCTCGATACTCACGCCCTCTACTGGTGGGTCAATCGCACACTGGACAAACTTGTACAACCGCAAATAGACGCTATCGAAACAGCCAAATCTCTGGCTATATCGGCCATGAGTTGCTGTTAGGTGGCTCAAATGCAACAAACTCTTCCCTTCGCGAAACTTCAAATTCTTCCCTTTGTGAACGAAGTGACCCGCGCTGCCGTGCAATCTCAAGTTGAGCTTCGAGACCGCTACCCGATTCGCGTTCAGCCGCACTACGAGCGCGATCCTGATGAACACGAGTTCTATTTGCTAGGGGTTGGTAAGGCTCTTGTTGAAGTGCTGACATGCTGTGAGCACCTCCAAAACATACCACTGCTATTGTCCAACTATCACGAAACACCTTCGATGAAACGCGCTGGCATCAACCGACAGAGGCACATCGTCTTTCACATTGAAAGCTATATCATCCGAGTCCAAGGCATCTTTGACCGTGTTCTAAAACTAATGGATGCTGTTTTCCATCTACTCAATGACCCCAAGAACTGCCGCCCCCATATCATCCTCAAAAACGTAAAGGTGAAGCACCATGATCCCGTGTTAAGCGCCGTGAAGAAGCTTGAAAAGCTACTTGACCGATACGCCGCGCAGCGCAATGAAGTCATACACGCAGGCTCGTTCCAAGAAGATCGGCTTCGGGTTCTAGAGATGTACTACGTTCTAGAGAACGCAGAACGCGTGGAAGGGAAACAGCCATCTCGAGATTACGCGGGGCTGAAGAGCGAGATGTCCCGCGAAATTGTAACCGAGAAAAAGAAGGAATTCACTGCCTTCAATGCAGAGCTTGCTGCCTGCCTCATTGAAGTTTTCGCGGCACTTGCACCGTGCTACACGAGAGAAGAACATGTGCTACGTCTCCGCTTGGGAAAGTGAGCCCGCGTAGGGAGCAATAACCAACGGGCATTGCGCCGTATGCGTTCCACACTGTTTGGTGCAATGCGCTACGCTTATTGCACCCTACAAATCCACCCTCATATTGAGGCTGCTCTTGCGAACTAACGGGGTCAACTTCGCAAAGTCACACCCGCATTGCCTCAAGATAAAAGGTTACCGAAGGGTTGATCGTTTCCTCGAGTTCGGTGGGTACCGAAGAAGTTTGAAGATGGCCTTCAGTTTACGCTGAATCTGCTTCTGAAGCATGAAGGGATTGAGCGATTTCATTTGCGCCGATAGTTTCTCCTTGGCGCTCTTTGGTATGTCAGCATGGTCGAGCACACGCTGGGCGTGCGTGATCTGCTTGCTGTGCTTCCTGACCCATTTACTCCCCTCACGTGCCTTGGAAGTGAGCTTCAGGGTGGGGCAGAAGAAGTTTGTGAACAGGCTGAACTCATTGGCGTAAATATCGTTCATCAGCTTCACCATCCTTGGATCACCCAAGCGGTCATAGCCGAACAGTTGGCGCACACATGACCAGCCCGCGTAGGGCGCAATAACCAACGGGCATTGCGCCGTATGTGTTCAACATTCGATGCAATGCGCTACGCTTATTGCACCCTACAAATCCACCCTCATATCGAATTAACGGGGTCAGCTTCGCAAAGTCACACCCAAAGACGACATGGATTTTACTCGCCGATTCGTCTATCATGCCGCCTTGGTTCCGCAACCACAGAATTCAAGAATTGGCGGGCCTCCCCGCATTGTGGTGTAGCAAACCTGGTCAGGTCCGGAAGGAAGCAGCCACAGCTAATTACCGCAAGTGCCGGGGGCAAGGCTCGCCTCCTTTTTCGAGGGTGTTGCACTCGACAGGTAGCATGAAACGTATGGAAGCTTCTAGAAATTCGGATTTTCGGGATGCAGCGCAAGGCGCGCGACGCGCAGCGACCGAGACATACCAGTTGGGTAGGCGACAGAGTGAGCATTGCGCAACGCCGCGATGCGCCCGAAAAACGGATTTATAGAGGCTTCCAATGTCGGCAACTTCTGTCCTAGCCCGTAAGTGGCGCCCCAAGACCTTCGCGCAACTGGCGGGGCAGGAGCATGTCGTGCAGGCATTGAGCAATGCGCTGGCGCAGAACCGTTTGCATCATGCCTATCTGTTCACCGGCACGCGCGGCGTGGGCAAGACCACCATCGCGCGCATCTTCGCCAAATCCCTGAATTGCGTTGAAGGCGTCAGCGCCACGCCGTGCGGTATTTGCAGCGCCTGCACGGAAATCGACAGCGGGCGCTTCATCGACCTGGTCGAACTGGATGCGGCTTCCAATACGCAGGTGGACAACATGCGCGAACTGCTGGAAGGTGCGCTGTATGCGCCGACCAGCGGGCGCTTCAAGGTGTACATCATCGACGAAGTGCACATGCTGTCAAAGTCGGCGTTCAACGCGATGCTGAAGACGCTGGAAGAGCCGCCCGCGCATGTGAAGTTCATTCTTGCCACCACCGACCCACAGAAGATTCCGGTCACCGTGCTGTCGCGCTGCCTGCAGTTCAACCTGAAGCAGTTGCCGCCCGCGCTGATACTCGCGCATTTGCAGTATGTGCTGGGGCAGGAAAAGATTCCATTCGAGGCGGGCGCGCTGACACTGCTGGCGCGCGCGGCGCAGGGCAGCATGCGCGATGCGCTGAGCCTGCTCGACCAGGCCATCGCCTATTCCGACTCCAGGGTGGACGAGGCGACGGTGCGCAACATGCTGGGCGCAATCGACCGGGGCTACCTATATGACCTGCTGCAAATGCTGCTGGCGCGCGATGGCGCGGGGCTGTTGCGCATTGCCGATGACATGGCATTGCGCAGCCTGGCGTTTGACGCGGCCTTGCAGGATTTGGCAACGCTGCTGCACCGCATTGCGCTGGCGCAGACCGTACCGCAAGCCATTGCAGAAGATGAGCCGGAGCGCGCGCGCCTGCTGGAACTGGCGCAACGTTTCACTGCTGAAGATATCCAGTTGTTTTACCAGATCGCCATTCACGGGCGCGACGAAATTGACCTTGCGCCCGATGAATACGCGGG
>JAHFRC010000001.1:68318-92025 GCA_023259015.1 Nitrosomonadales bacterium
GCGACGGCGGCGATCATGCAAGACCCATTCGTGCGCGAGGCGCAGGCGCAGTTGGGTGCGCAGTTGATTGAAGAATCGATTAAACCTGTTTAACAGTTTTTTGGGAGAGAGAAAATGATGAAGGGCGGATTGGGCGGGCTGATGAAGCAGGCGCAGCAGATGCAGGCGAACATGAAGAAGGCGCAGGCCGAGCTGGCGACCGTCGAGGTGGAAGGACAGGCCGGTTCCGGCATGGTTAAGGTGACCATGACCTGTGCGCATGAGGTGCGCCGCGTGTCGCTGGATGATAGCCTGCTGGCGGATGACAAGGAGATGCTGGAAGACTTGATCGTGGCCGCCATGAACGATGCGGTGAAGCAGGCCGCCGCCGTGAGCCAGCAAAGGATGAGTGGCTTTACGGCGGGGATGAATCTACCGCCTGGCATGAACCTGCCGTTCTAAAACTACTGCGAGGCGATAATGCTGTGTTGGAAACTGGCTCGAAATGCTCATTTACTCTTTGTAAACTCCGCTTTCTCGCCAGCTTCCGCCTTGCCTGATCGCCTCTCGCGACGTTTTTGAATATCCTGCCAACACTTGCTTGTACAGATGAACACTCCCTCCAGCCTGGAAGACCTGATTGATGCCTTGCGCTGCCTGCCCGGTGTAGGCCCGAAATCCGCGCAGCGCATGGCTTACCACCTATTGCAGCGCGACAAGACGGGCGCATTGCGGCTGGCGCAGATGCTTGGTGATGCGGTGAGAAACATCCAGCATTGCGCCAAGTGCAATAATTTTTCCGAAGAAGAAGTGTGCGTGATGTGCCGCTCGCCCAAGCGCGATGCCGGTTTGCTGTGCGTGGTGGAAATGCCGGCGGACTTGCTGATGATGGAGCAGGCGCAGTGCTATCGCGGCATGTATTTTGTGCTGATGGGCAGGCTGTCTCCGCTGGACGGCGTCGGCGCGCGCGAATTGCATCTGGAACGTTTGGTCAGGCGCGCGCAGGAACAGCCGTGCGAAGTGATCCTCGCCACCAATCTCACCGTGGAGGGGGACGCTACGGCGCATTACATCGCCACCCTGCTGTGCGCACAGGGCATCAAGGTGTCGCGCATCGCGCGCGGGCTGCCGGCAGGCGGCGAACTGGAGCATGTGGATAGCGGTACACTGGCACAGGCGGTGCTGGAACGGCGGGAGGTGCTGGGATGATCGAGCAACGGGAGCAGCAAGAATCGCAAGAGCCGCAAGGTGAGCGCCTGCAAAAAGTATTGGCGCAGGCAGGCATCGGCTCGCGCCGCGAGATGGAAGAATGGATTGCCGCCGGGCGCGTGACGGTGAACGGCGAAGTGGCGATGCTGGGGATGCGTGTGGTTGAGGGTGACGTGGTGCGTGTCGATAACAAGCGCCCCATCCGTATCCGGACGGAGGATGCTCGCCTGCCGCGCGTCCTGCTGTACCACAAGCAGGAAGGCGAAATCGTCAGCCGCGACGACCCGGAGAATCGCACCAGTGTGTTCGACAAGCTACCCAGGCTGAGCGGGCAGAAATGGATTGCCATTGGCCGTCTCGATTTCAACACCAGCGGTCTGCTGATTTTCACCACCTCGGGTGATCTGGCCAACCGCCTGATGCACCCGCGTTTCGAGGTGGAGCGCGAGTATGCGGTGCGCGTGCAGGGCAGCATGACGGAACAGCAGATGCGGCAGATGTTGAAAGAAGGCATCACCCTGGAAGACGGCCCGGTGAAGTTTGAAAAACTTCTGGATGAAGGTGGCGAGGGTTATAACCACTGGTACCGCATCGTGGTGAAGGAAGGGCGCAACCGTGTCGTACGCCGCACCTTCGAGGCGTTGGGCTTGCCGGTCAGCCGTTTGATGCGTGTGCGTTTCGGTATCGTCAACCTGCCGCCGCGCCTGAAACGCGGCATGTTGGCCGAACTCGGTTCGGGTGAAGTGGCCGCGATCCTCGACTGGGTGGGGATGGAAGTGAAGGCTGCCGTTGCGCAACATACGGATCCAAAGCCCTCACACGGGCAAACCGAAGGGCGTAGCCGGGCAGAAAAACCCGGGAATAAAAAAGCGGGCGCTGCAGCTAAGGGGAAGCAAGGAAATATTCCGGCGCCCATGCCACGCGGCAGGTCAGGCGCAAAGCACGGCGCCCGAGGTAAAGTTAAAAACACCGCCTATTAGCGCTACAATACACGCAGCTATAACTCATCGGGCCAGGTCAGATGGAAGATCATGACAATAAAACCATAATGTGCAGCGTGTTGTTCCTGGATATTGTGGAATATTCCAGGAAGCCGGTTTCCGGGCAGATTATCCTGAGAGATGGCATAAACAAATTTCTTGCCGCCGCCCTTCTCAGCGTGCCCGTCAATGACCGCATTGTTCTGGATACCGGCGATGGCGCGGCAATCAGCTTTATGGGGGATGCCGGGGATGCGCTCAAGGCGGCGCTGATCCTGCGCGAAAAGCTGCTCACCGAAGGCGTGCGCATGGAACCGCCGTTGCTGGTGCGCATGGGCATCAACTTTGGCCCGGTGCGCCTTGTCAGGGAAGACAGCGGCCAGCTCAACATTGTGGGCGATGGCATCAATGTGGCACAGCGCATCATGGGATTTGCAAACCCAAACCAGATACTGGTTTCACGTTCTTACCATGAGGCAATAACACGCCAGTCGCAGGAATATGCGGAGATGTTTGACTATCAGGGATCCCGTACCGACAGGCACGTGCGCGATCACGAGATTTTTGCGGTCAGCCATCAGGGTGAGGCTGCCGCCGCCCGGCAGAAACCGGGGAATGCAGGCATGCCAGAAACGGCGGCAGGACGGGGTGCGGCACGAAATGAGGATGGGCAGGATCAGGTTGCGCGCAGCGGATTGCTGAATGCTTCCAGTCAACAGCGTGTGCTGTATATTGCGATTATTGCGGGCGCATTGTTGCTGCTGGCCGTTGTGGGCATAAAGATCAAGAGTCGTTCTGCCGCACCCTTGCCGCAAGCGGCGGAAGCGCAGGTAAAACCCGCCGTAGTGCAAGCCGGGCCTGCGCCAGTGAAAGCCGAACCGGCTGTGGTGCAAACAACTTCAGGGGCCGTTGCGGCGCCGCCTAAAATAGCCGAGCCGGCAGCGGAGAATAAGCCGAAAACCATACAGCCCGTGCAAGAAAAACCAAAGCAGGCATCTGCAGAACAGGAAAAGGCCGGCAAGAAAATTCCCGGCGACCGCAAATTGAAGGAAACCGCTGTAGTCAAACCCGATACAACCGCATTGGTGAGCGTCGCAGTTACACCTTGGGGGGAAATCTACCTGGATGGTAGAATGCAAGGTGTCAGTCCGCCTTTGACGGAGCTGCATGTAACTGCCGGGAAGCATGCAATCGAAATTCGCAACACGACCTTTCCGGCTTATACACAGAACATCCAGGTCAATGCCGGCGAGCAAATAAAGATCAAGCATAAATTCGCTAATTAGGAGGTGATGATGAGTGTTCGTGTGTTGCTGCTTGCCGCAACCATGTTTTTGTTGAGCGCTTGCGGCACGATGGAAAAGATCGGCGGCTTGTCTCAGGCGAATCCTGCGGAACAAAAACTTTCCAGCGGCGTGAAAAGCTACGAAGAGGGCGATTACAAAACTTCCATGGCAGAACTGCAGGGTGCGCTGGACATGGGATTGAATAAAAAAGACGATCAAGTTACCGCATACAAATATCTGGCTTTTATCCACTGTGTTTCCGGGCGCGAAAAGCAGTGCCGCGACAGTTTCAAGAGGGCATTTGAAATCAACCCGAGTTTTGACCTGAACCCTGCGGAGGCGGGGCATCCTGTATGGGGCCCGGTATTCCGCAGCGTGAAGGC
Organism: Nitrosomonadales bacterium; assembly: GCA_023259015.1. GTDB lineage: Bacteria > Pseudomonadota > Gammaproteobacteria > Burkholderiales > Gallionellaceae > CAITJF01. The sequence goes on from JAHFRC010000001.1 coordinate 72,156, forward strand.
CAAGTCTGCAAAATAACCCACTTTCCCGGCAATAACCATGATCAGCCAGTTGGGACGCTATGAAGTAATCGGCGAACTCGGCCAGGGCGCAATGGGTATTGTCTACAAGGCGAAAGACCCGCTGATTGACCGCATCGTCGCGATCAAGACCATAAACCTGAACCAGGCGCTGGAGGAGAAAGAAGAGTACGAGGCGCGCTTCTATCAGGAAGCCAAGGCGGCAGGCCGGTTGAGCCACCCCAATATCGTCACCATTTACGACGTGGGCAAGAGCGGCGATGTCGCTTATATTGCGATGGAGTTCCTGCAGGGCCGCGAGTTGCGCGAAGCCCTTAATGAAACGCCGCTGCCGCCGCTCGACCAGGTTCTCGATATCGTGGTGCAGGTGGCGCAGGGCCTGGCTTATGCGCATGAGCACGGCATCGTGCACCGCGACGTGAAGCCTTCCAATGTCATGGTGGTGCGCGATGGGCATGTGAAGATCACCGATTTCGGCATTGCACGCATGGCGTCAGCCTCGGTGCGCACGCAAACCGGCATGGTGCTCGGTTCGCCCAAGTACATGTCGCCGGAACAGGTGATGGGCAAGGCGACAGACCAGCGCTCGGACATTTTTTCGCTCGGCGTGATGCTGTATGAAATGCTTACCGGCCAGGTGGCGTTCAACGGCGAGAATGTCAACGCCATCATGTACCAGATATTGAATACCGTGCCGCCGCCGCCCAGCACCCTGAATCCGGCGGTGCCGGACATGCTCAATTTCATCGTTGCCAAAGCGCTGGCGAAATCCCTGGATGAACGCTATAACGATGCGGGGGAACTCGCCAATGACTTGCGCGCCTGCCGTGATACCGTGCCACGTTCCGGTGCGCCGGTTGATCTAAGGCGCAGCCGGCAGCGTAAACCGGATTCGCAATTGTCGGATTCCATTCACAGGTTAAGGCGCGGCGAGGCGGAGGATGAAGAAACCAAACCCGTAGCGACCATGGGCTTATCCACCGTGTTTGATTCGTCAGCCGCCACGATGCGTTTGGCCGCAATGACCGGCTCGCCGGAAGATGCAGAGGAATTTGCCAAGACTTTAAAGATTTCACGGCCAACCATGGATGCTATCAGCCAGGCTACCACCCTCCCTCTTGCCAAACCCAAAACTGCGGAACGCACGCCTGTGCAGGCGCGCCAGGATAAAGCCAACGCGCCAGGTAAAAGCAGCAACTTGCCGTTGATTGCGATTCTCGCGCTGGTGCTGATCGGTTTGGTTTTGGCCCTTGTTTTCTGACCTGGCTGCCGCCCTTTCCGAACGGCTTGGCATGCAGCGGCAATTCAAATTCCAGCCCTCGCGTTATCTTGCTTCGCTGCTGATCGCCGCGCATGGTGTCACGCTAGCGGCATTGCTTCCGCTTGCCCTGCCAATATGGGCGAAGGCGGCGCTGGCCTCACTCATGCTGTTCAGCATGGTGTATCACTTGCGGCGCGATGCGTGGTTATCCGCGCCATCCTCCGGCATCGCGCTGAATCTGGAAGGCGATCAAATCGTATTGACTACGCGCGGTGGCGAGCAGTTGGCGGGGCAGATATTGCGCGATAGTTTGGTCACTCCTTTTTTTGCCGTACTCAACATATTGCCGCAGGGTGCACGCCTTGCGCGTAGCGTGATCGTCCTGCCGGATAGCCTGGATGCGGAATCTTTCCGGCAGTTGCGCGTGTGGCTGAAGTGGGGGGAGCAATCTTGAACGGCAACCACTCGCATGAATCCAGAAGCCGCAGTTACACCCCAATAAGGCAATAACATAACTACTGGTTAGCATTTGACAAATAACTTTAGCCACGGATTTGCATAATCACCTTTTTTATCCCGCATCCGCAATGTCCCAACCAATACCTGCCGCCATTCTCGATATGTTTGAATTGGCCGACCCTTCCTGGCGGCCTATCCTGGAAACAGGCCTGGAAGCAGTTGCGCGTGCCGATCCGGATTATCTGCCGGCGTTGGCGGCGGATGCCTATTTGCCCACCAATGGGCGGTTGTTCGCGGCGTTTGTGCAGCCATTGGAATCCGTGCGTTATGTGCTGGTAGGGGAGGGGCCATACCCGCGGGAAAAAAGTGCGACGGGGGTGTGTTTCATGGATGGCGCAGTCGAATCGTTATGGTCGGAGCAGGGGCTGTCAAAACAGGTGAACCGCGCGACTTCGTTGCGTAATTTCATAAAAATGCTGCTGGTGGCCGATGGGCAAATAGCGATTGGGCAAACTACCGGTGCGGCAATGGCGCACGTTTCGCTAAAAGCGCGCGCCAGCAATTCGCCTTACATACAAACCCTGGCCGAGATGCAGGAAAATCTGGCGCGCCATGGGTTCTTGCTGCTGAATGCGGCGCTGGTTTATCGCCGGCATGTGCCGCCAAGGAAAGAAGCGCGGGCATGGCAGCCATTCTTGCAGGAAGTGCTGGCCGCGTTGGCGGCTTATGCCGATACCAAGGGAAAATCGCCGCCGACACTGGTGCTGTGGGGCAAGGTCGCCGAACAGCTCAATGCATTGCCGCTGAGCACGCGCTTTCCGCAGGTGCAGTCAGAGCATCCTTACAATTTGTCTTTCATAGCCAATCCGGACATGCATGCCTTGTTCGGGCCGATGCATTTGCTGGAAAAACAGGCTGAAATAATCACCAGCCTGTAAAGCTGTTTGATGGCTTGCTCAATGGCGCAGCATGCACAAAACAAATTGGATTATTTTTGCCGTGACGTATAGGTCGGCGGCGTGAGCACGGTTGGAAGCGCTTGCGGCAGGGTATAGGGGTAATCCTTGCTGTAGTGCAGCCCGCGGCTCTCGTGCCGGGACAGTGCGCTTTGCACGATGAGTTCGGCGCTCAGCACCAGGTTGCGCAGTTCCAGCAAATCGGCAGTGACATGGAAGTTGGTGTAGTACTCGTTGATTTCCTCGTGCAGCAACTGGATGCGGTGCTGCGCGCGCTGCAGCCGTTTGGTGGTGCGCACGATGCCGACATAGTCCCACATGAAACGGCGCAACTCCGCCCAGTTGTGCGCGATGATGATTTCCTCGTCGGCGTCGGTCACGCGGCTTTCATCCCACTGCGGCAGGGCGATGGATGTTCCGCGCGGTTTGTCGAGAATGTCGCGTGCGGCAGCCTCGGCGAATACCATGCATTCGAGCAGTGAGTTGCTGGCCAGGCGGTTGGCGCCGTGCAGGCCGGTGTGCGAGGTCTCGCCGATGGCGTACAGGTTGTCCACGTCGGCGCGGCCATGCAGGTCGGTGACGACGCCGCCGCAGGTATAGTGCGCGGCCGGCACTACCGGGATAGGCTGCTGTGCGATGTCAATGCCCAGCGCCATGCAGTAGGCGTAGATGGTGGGGAAGTGTTCCTGCAGAAATGCCGCCGGCCGGTGTGAAATGTCCAGGTACACGCAGTCCAGACCGCGTTTCTTCATCTCGAAGTCGATGGCGCGCGCCACGATGTCGCGCGGTGCAAGTTCGGCGCGCTCATCGTGCCAGGGCATGAAACGTGTGCCGTCCGGCAGTTTCAGGATGCCGCCTTCGCCGCGCACCGCCTCGGAAATGAGGAAGGATTTTGCGTGCGGGTGGTACAGGCAGGTCGGATGGAACTGGATGAATTCCATGTTGGCTACGCGGCAACCGGCGCGCCAGCCCATGGCGATGCCGTCGCCTGTGGCGGTATCCGGGTTGGTGGTGTAAAGGTATACCTTGCCCGCACCGCCGCTTGCCAGGATGGTGTCGCGTGCGGCGATGGTGCTGATTTCGCCATTCTGGCTGTTGAGCGCATAAGCGCCATAGCAGCGGTTGTCATGATGGCCGAGCTTGTTGCCGGTGATCAGGTCGATGGCGATGTGGTATTCCAGCAGGGTGATGTTGGGGTGAGCCTGCGCCTTGGCGGCGAGGGTTTCCTGCACTGCCATGCCGGTGGCGTCGGCGGCGTGGATAATGCGCCGGTGGCTGTGCCCGCCTTCGCGTGTCAGATGGTAGCCGGTGTCGGTGCTGGCATCACGCGTAAAGGGAACGCCCTGCGCGATCAGCCAGTCTATTGCCGCCTTGCCGTGCTCGACCACATAGCGCGTGGTGGTCGGGTCGCACAGGCCCGCACCGGCGGTCATGGTGTCCTGTATGTGCTCGGCGAGGGAGTCTTCCCGCGACAGCACCGTGGCAATGCCGCCCTGCGCCCGGGCGCTTGCCCCTTCCAGCAGCGATTTTTTGGTGATGACAGCGACCTTTCTCTGGTCGGCGAGTTTCAGGGCCAGCGAAAGCCCGGCCAAGCCGCTGCCTATGATCAAAGTGTCAAATTGCAACACTTGAGGAAAATGCATGGGTATTCATGATGGTTGGAACTATAACAAATCCCTGGTTGGATAAATACCCATTCTACGGGGTGAACTAATGCCATTTTATCTTGTCAACCCGCATGGCGGAGCAAAGCAAAGGCTGACGTCTCCGACCTGTCCGGTTATACTAGATAGAATTATTGGCCATTCCACTAAGCGCGATGAAACATGTGCTTATGTGTCTGGTTATAGCGCGCCGAGCTGAAGGCGGCGTGATACTCGAAACTGGGACGGGCAGGGAATGGGCGACAGGGAGGTCGATCAGCAATTGGTTGAGCGCGCGCAACGCGGTGACAAGCGTGCGTATGAGTTGCTGGTCGTAAAATACCAACGTCGGCTGGCTCGCCTGATTTCACGCTTTGTGCGCGATGCGACCGAGGTGGAGGATGTGACCCAGGAAGCTTTTATCAAAGCATACCGCGCCTTGCCGACATTCCGGGGGGAAAGTGCTTTTTACACCTGGCTGTACCGCATCGGCATCAATACCGCAAAGAACTACCTGCTGGCGTTCAAGAGGCGTGCACCTACCAGCACCCCGTTTGATGCGGATGAAGCGGAGGGCTTCGAGGAGGCAGAGTTGCTGCAGGAAGTGAGCACGCCGGAAAACGAGTTGATGAGCAAGCAGGTGGTCGATGTAGTGAATTCGTCCTTGCGGCAATTGCCGGATGATTTGCGCACCGCGCTCACGTTGCGTGAAATAGAGGGGTTGAGCTATGAAGAAATTGCAGATGTGATGGATTGCCCGATCGGCACCGTGCGTTCCCGTATTTTCAGGGCGCGCGAGGCGATTGCGGAAAATTTGCGCCCGTTGCTGGGCACCAGTGAACATAACAGGTGGTGAAAAGTATGAAACAGCAAATTTCAGTGTTGATGGATGGGGAATTATTCGACGAAGAAGCTGGTACATTGCTCGACAAGCTAAAAAGAAATCCGGAAGTTTGTGAAGAATGGCAGGCATATCATTTGATCGGAGATGTATTGCGCCAGCCGGATCATGCTTGCTGCGATATCAGTGCTGCCATGCGCGAGCGGCTGCAGGCTGAACCGACGGTGCTCGCCCCGCGCGCCCAAACCGCCCGGAATGCTAGATGGTTCGCGCTTTCCGCCGCCGCGTCGGTCATGGCCCTGTCATTGGTGGCATGGATGTCAGTGAAGATAGGGTCGGAACCGGCGCCGCAACAAGTGGCCATGCAGCAGTCAGCCGCGTTGCGTCCTGCCAGTTTTTCCGTCAATAAGGGACTGAATAATTACCTCATGGCGCATCAGGAATTCTCTCCCAGCGCCGATGTGCAGGGCACTGCCTCATACATTCGCACCGTGGCTGGTCAATAGTGCAAGTGTCATGACAAAACCGGAGTTTTTTCTGGCCGCCCTGCTGCTGGCCTCACCCCCTGGCGCCATTGCCGACCCGTTGTGGCAGGACGAACTGAACTGGTTGAAGACGATGGCTTTTGCCGCGCACCAGACCGATTACAGCGGCACCTTTGTATATCAATATGACAATCATGTTGAAACCTCACGCATTACCCATGTTGTCGACAGCGATGGCGAGCACGGCAGGCTGGAGAGCCTGGATGGCGCACGGCGTGTAATTATCCGCAACAATGACCATGTGTTGTGTTACCTGGGCGACGGGAAGGTGAAAGTGGAAGAACGCCATGGCGCACGGCAGTTTCCCGCATTATTGCCGGAGCAGCTTTCATTGCTGAATGAAAACTATCTTATCAGGCAGACGGAAGAAGGAAGGGTGGCCGGGTATCATGCCCACACCGTGACTTTCCAGCCGAAGGATAATTTGCGCTATACCCACAAGATGTGGGCGCACAGCGATTCCGGCTTGTTGCTCAAGGTGGAGGTGCTGGATGAGCGCGGCCGCGTGATTGAGCAGAATACTTTTACCCAACTGACCATTGGCGGCAACATTGACCGTTCATGGGTTGTGGAGGGTAAATCGCAAGCCCTGTTTGCGGGCAAGCCGCAACATGCGCATTTACCCAAGGCAGAAACTTTGGACAGTGCAAGTGGCTGGCAGGTGGATATGCTTCCGGCAGGATTCAAGAAGGTCACCGAGCTGCGCCGCCTGATGCCAAACCATGCGGTGCCTGCCATTCAAATGGTGTTCTCCGATGGACTGGCCGGCATATCGGTGTTTATCGACGTTATGGATAGCGATGAAGATGACAGCCCAGGCTTGTCCAGCCAGGGGGTAATTCAGGCTTACACAAAAATTGCCGGCAAGTATCGGGTGACGGTGGTGGGTGAAGTGCCGCCGCGCACTGTGATGCAAGTTGCAGACTCGGTGCGCTACAACGGGGAATAGCATGTCAGCCCGTAGCGGTTGTCTGGCCATTGGCGCGCTGCGGCTGATTGCGCCATCCCCACGCTGGGTGGACGCGCAACTGCGTGGTCATCTTTCCAAAAACATGAAAAAGATGTGTGCCGGCATGGGCAGTGGAATTGCCGTGAAATTTTATTTTTTGAAGAATCATTAATTCTTTTCTGTATTCATTTTAGAAAGGGTGATTATGTTGAAAAAACTTTTTGTCATTATCCTGATTTATTTTATCCCGCAGGTGGCGCCAGCCAAGGAATTGCCGGATTTCACCGAGCTGGTGGAAAAGCAGGGGCCGGCAGTGGTCAACATCAGCACCACCCAGATCATCCGCAACACCCAAGTCTTTCCGGGCATACCCAACCTGCCCAAGGGTGATCCGTTTTTTGAATTTTTTAACCGTTTTACGCCGCAAGTGCCGCGCGAAAGGGGAAACCAATCCCTGGGCTCCGGCTTCATTATCAGCGAAGACGGCTACATCATGACCAATGCCCATGTGGTGGGCAGTGCTGACGGGATTACGGTGCGCCTGACCGACAAGCGCGAGTTCAAGGCCAAGGTGATCGGCATCGACAAGCGCACCGACGTGGCACTGATAAAAATCGAGGCAAGCGGCCTGCCGAAAATTGTTCCGGGCGACCCGAATGCCCTCAAGGTGGGCGAATGGGTGGTGGCCATCGGCTCGCCGTTCGGTTTTGACAGCAGCGTGACGGCGGGGATCGTGAGCGCCAAGGGGCGCTCCCTGCCGCAGGAAAATTATGTGCCTTTCATCCAGACCGATGCCGCCATCAACCCCGGCAATTCGGGCGGCCCGTTATTCAACATGAAGGGCGAAGTGATCGGCATCAACTCGCAAATTTACACCCGCAACGGTGGTTCCATGGGGCTGGGATTTGCCATCCCCATCGATGTGGCGATGGATGTGACCAACCAATTGCGCACCTCCGGCAAAGTAACGCGTGGGCGTATCGGCGTGACCATACAGGAGGTCACGCGCGACCTGGCCGAGTCGTTCGGCTTGAGCAAGGCGGGCGGCGCATTGGTCAGCAGCGTGGAAAAAGGCGGCCCGGCGGACAAGGCGGGCATCAAGGTCAGCGATGTGATCCTCAAGTTTGATGGCAAGGCTTTAGCGGCATCCTCCGACTTGCCGCGCATCGTTGCCGCAGAGCATCCAGGCAGCAAGGTGACGGTGCAGGTATGGCGCAAGGGTGAGAGCAAGGAAATCCACTTGACCATAGGCGAAATACCGAATGACAACCAGTTGGCGCAGGGCGGCAGCGGTGCCGGAGAAGGTGAGAATGTGGCGCGCCTCGGATTGGTATTGAGCGAACTCAGCGCCGAGCAAAAAAACGAGTTGCAGGTAAAAGGCGGCTTGCTGGTGGAAGAAGTAAAAGGCACTTCCGCAGCGCGCGCCGAATTACGTAGCGGCGATATCATACTGGCCATAGGCAATGTCGAAGTGAATTCGCTTGAACAATTCAACGAGGCGCTGAAGCAGATACCGAAGGGACGCAATGTCGCCCTGCTGGTGCGGCGCGACGATGGCGCTTACTACATCGCCCTCAAGCTTGATGAGAAATAGGAAAAAGCCTCTTGCATGGGGATAGATTGGGCGTGCTGTTGGGATGCCACTGCTGTGGAGCGCGTTGGCAGACATGGAATACACGAAGCCGCGCCTGGGCGATGTGCTAGAATGCGCGCCCTTTGTTTATAGCCAGGTAGCAACCCTCATGTCCCGCGCAATCCGCAACATCGCCATCATCGCCCACGTTGACCACGGCAAGACCACCCTGGTGGACAAGCTGCTTTCCCAAGCCGGCACTTTCGCCGCGCACCAGCACGTTGCAGAGCGCGTGATGGACAGCAACGACCTGGAACGGGAGCGCGGCATCACCATCCTGGCGAAAAACTGTGCGGTGGATTATGAAGGCGTGCACATCAATATCGTGGATACGCCGGGGCATGCCGATTTCGGCGGCGAGGTGGAGCGCGTACTGTCCATGGTGGATGGCGTGCTGCTGCTGGTGGATGCGGTGGAAGGCCCGATGCCGCAAACCCGTTTCGTGACACGCAAGGCCTTGGCGCTGGGCCTGCGCCCCATCGTGGTGGTTAACAAGATTGACCGGCCCGGCGCGCGCCCGGACTGGGTGGTGAACCATACTTTTGACCTGTTCGATAAGCTTGGCGCGACCGATGAGCAACTGGATTTTCCGGTGGTGTATGCCTCGGCATTGAACGGATATGCGACACTGGATTTGGTCAAACCGAGTGCGGATATGCGCCCATTGTTCGATACCGTATTGAAGCATGTGCCTGCGCCGGAAGGCGATCTGGATGCGCCGCTGCAATTGCAGATCGCCGCGCTGGATTACTCCAGTTTTGTCGGGCGCATCGGCGTGGGCCGTATCAAGCGCGGGCGCATCAAGCCGATGCAGGAAGTGATGCTGTTGAATGGCGACAAGCCGCCGAAAAAAGGCCGCGTGAACCAGGTGCTGGGCTTTCGCGGCATCGAACGCGTGCAGATGGAAGAGGCGGCAGTAGGCGACATCGTGCTGATCAACGGCCTCGACGATATCGGCATCGGCGTCACGCTGGCCGACATAAACCAGCCGGAGGCGTTGCCCATGCCCAAGGTGGACGAACCTACCCTGACCATGACCTTCCAGGTGAACAACTCACCGTTGGCCGGGCAGGAAGGCAAGTTTGTCACCAGCCGCCAGATACGCGAGCGCCTGACCAAAGAGCTACTGGTCAACGTGGCGTTGCGCGTGGAAGATACGGCGGACACCGATTCATTCCTGGTGTCGGGACGCGGCGAATTGCACCTGACCATCCTGCTCGAGAACATGCGCCGCGAAGGTTTTGAGTTGGCGGTTTCCAAGCCGCGCGTGGTGTTCCGCGACATTGAAGGCGTGAAGTGCGAGCCGTATGAAGCGCTCACCGTGGATGTGGAAGAAACGAATCAGGGCGCGGTGATGGAAGAGTTGGGCGCGCGCCGTGGCGACCTGCAGGATATGCAGTCCGATGGCAAGGGCCGCGTGCGCCTGGAATACCGCATTCCGGCACGCAGCCTGATCGGTTTCCAGGGCGACTTCATGACCATGACGCGCGGTACCGGGCTGATCTCGCATGTGTTCGACGACTACGGCCCGGTCAAGCCGGATATGCCGGGGCGCCGCAATGGCGTGCTGGTTTCACAGGATAACGGCGAGGCCGTGGCTTATGCGTTGTGGAAACTGGAAGACCGCGGGCGCATGTTCGTCAGTCCCGGCGATAAATTATACGAAGGCATGATCATCGGCATCCACAGCCGCGATAACGACCTGGTGGTGAACCCGATCAAGGGCAAGCAACTGACCAACGTGCGCGCCTCCGGCACCGACGAAGCGGTGCGCCTGACGCCACCCATCAAACTGACGCTGGAATCCGCCGTGGAATTCATCGACGACGACGAACTGGTGGAAATTACCCCGAAGTCCATTCGCGTGCGCAAACGTTATCTCACGGAAAACGAGCGTAAGAGAGAATCGAGAACGCGAGTTTCGGTATAACCAAAACTCGCGCAAAAGAGAAACTAAGGACGCGAGTTACGGCGTAGGCTGCCCGCGCAGTTGACGCGGTAGAAAATTTGGTTATTGGGAACGCTATTCAGTTCCTGGGGCGTGAAGGATAAGACCATGTGATTATCGCGCCCAGCAGAACCGCGCTGACTAGCCCTCTAACCAGGCCCCAGATATTGCCCTCCAGGCTGAATCCGTAGATGGCTGCCTCGTTATAATAATTGTACGCCCCGAAAACGAGGCCGATGAGCAACGCTTTCGAGTCCAGCCAGCGCGGCAGCAATTTATCCATATTTCTTCCTTTCACCTGCGGTTTTGGAGCGCGCTATTTTACATTGTAAATTCGAGTTGCCCATCCGATAACAGGCGCCAGGTGAGCCACGCCTGTTGCATCCTGGGGGCGCCTCTGCTACGTTGCTGCCTTGTTTGAAAAGGCATTGGACTAAAAAGATGATAAAACTCGGATTGAACATAGATCATGTCGCCACATTGCGCCAGGTGCGCGGCGCACGCTATCCCAACGTGATCCGCGCGGCATTGATTTGCGAGGAGGCGGGGGCCGATGCGATCACGCTGCACCTGCGCGAAGACCGCCGCCACATCCAGGATGCGGATGTGGAAACCTTGCGCGGCATGCTGCAAACGCGCATGAACCTCGAATGCGCGGTCACCGACGAGATGGTAGAGAACGCGCTGCGCATCAGGCCGCACGACATTTGCCTGGTGCCTGAGCGGCGCGAGGAGCTGACCACCGAGGGCGGGCTGGATGTGGTGCGCCACTTCGACAGCGTCAAACGCGCCACCGCGCGTTGCCTTGATGCGGGCATCCGCGTCTCGCTGTTCGTGGATGCGGACGAGAAGCAGCTTGATGCGGCGCGTGCGGCAGGCGCCCCGGTGGTGGAAATCCACACCGGCAAATATGCTGATGCCGACAGCGTGCCTGAACTGGCGCGCGAACTGGAGCGTATCCGGCAGGCGGTGGAATATGCCAATGCCCTTGGATTTCAGGTGAACGCCGGGCACGGCCTCAACTACCACAACGTGCAGCCCATTGCCGTCATCCCCAATATCTGCGAACTCAACATAGGCCATGCCATCATCGCCGAAGCGGTGTTCATCGGGCTGGAGCAGGCGGTGAAGAAAATGAGGAATTTGCTTGCGGCCGGGCTTCCGCATGACCACAAGCTCGAAACTTCGCTACGCTCGTTTTCGCGGGAATAACGGATGATATTCGGCATCGGTACTGACATTGTCGCCTACGCGCGCATCGAAAAAATGCATGAGCACCATGGGGAACGCGCCGCGCAACGCATATTGAGCGGAGCCGAGATGGCCGAGTATGCCGGGAGCGCCGGCCAGGCGCGGCTGCTGATGAAACGCTTTGCCGCAAAGGAAGCGCTGGCAAAGGCCTTGGGCAGCGGCATGCGTCATCCGGTATCGTTCCAGCGCATCAGCGTGGCGCATGATGCGCTGGGCAAGCCGGTGTTTGAGTTTGACCCGGAACTGGCTGCACACCTTGAAAAACTGGGCGTGACGCGCCACCATCTCAGCATCAGCGATGAGCGCGATGCCGCAGTGGCATTCGTGGTATTGGAAGGGGGAAAGTGATGGGTATCGGCCCGGTGATGCTGGATATTGCAGGCACTGTTCTTACGGCGGAAGATGAGGCGCGCCTGCGCCACCCGCTGGTGGGGGGCGTGATCCTGTTCACGCGCAATTATGCATCGCCGCGCCAGCTTGACGAGCTGACCGCCAGCATCCATGCGCTGCGCAGCCCGGCGCTGCTGATCGCGGTGGATCATGAAGGCGGCCGCGTGCAGCGTTTCCGCGAAGGGTTCACGCGCATTCCGGCGATGCGCGAGCTGGGCAGGATATGGGATGGGTATCCCAAGCGCGCCAGGCATCTGGCGCATCAGGCAGGCTATGTGCTGGCCGCAGAGCTGCGCGCCTGCGGCGTGGATTTCAGTTTCACCCCGGTGCTGGATGTGGATTTCGGCTCAAGCTCAGTGATCGGTGACCGCGCTTTCCACTCAGAGCCGCAGGCCATTGCCGAACTGGCGCACAACCTGCTGCTGGGACTCAGGCAAGGCGGCATGCACACGGTGGGCAAACATTTTCCGGGGCACGGTTTTGTGCGCGCCGATTCGCACCTGGAGATACCGGTGGACGAACGCAGCTACACCGACATCGAATTGTGCGACCTGATCCCCTTCCGCCAGATGGTGAATTTCGGGCTGACTGCGGTGATGCCGGCACATGTGATTTATCCAAAAGTGGACAAGTTGCCGGCGGGTTTTTCGGAAATATGGTTAAAAAGAATCTTGCGCGGCGAGCTGGGTTTCGAGGGTTGCGTTTTCAGCGATGATCTCAGCATGGAAGGCGCCACAGTGGCTGGCGGCATCGTGCAGCGTGCCGAAGCGGCGCTGCATGCCGGTTGCGACATGGTGCTGGTGTGCAACAGGCCGGACTCGGCGGATGAACTGCTGGCCGGGTTGAAGTGGGAAATGCCGGCAACCAGCAAGGCGCGCCTGGCACAGATGCGCGGACGCTCCCATCCGGATACGCTGGTGCAGTTGCACGAACAGGCGGAGTTTATGAAGGCGGTGCATGAAATCGCCACCATAGGCGAGGGCACTGCGGAGTTGCCGCTGGCTTAGGGTAGCGCTTAGGCTTGCTGTGCCATAAGTACATGGCTGCATCATAAAACCGCAATTTTGAAAGCTCCATTTATGCAGGAACATGCCATGAACCCGATACTTCCACTGAATGATGATGAATTGGATGAACTGGATGACTTCTTGATGTCCGACGGGATGCCGGAAGACAGTATGGATATCTCCACGCTGGATGGCTTTTTTGCCGCGCTTATCGTGAACCCGAACCTCATCATGCCGAGCGAATATCTGCCATGGGTATGGGATATGGAAAATGGGGAAGGCCCGCCAGCGTTCCCGTCGCTGCAATATGCCAACCGCATGCTGGAATTGATCATGCGCCACTTTAACGACGAGTTGAGCGCGATCAGCAACGATAGATTTGCGCCGCTGTTTTACACACTGGAGCAGCCGGATGGCAGCGAATTTTTTGATGCGGAAGGCTGGTGCGAAGGCTTCATGCTGGGGATTACAGTATTTGGCGATCCTTGGCAGGATGTAATGGAAAACCACCCCGAGCTTATTGCGCCGATGGTGTTGCTGGGCACGGAGCAGGGTTGGGAAATGCTGGAGAAAAGCGGGGACGACAAGCAGGCTACACAGGATGCATACGAAGCGATCTCGGGTGCGGTGGCATCGCTTTATGACCATTTTCAGGAGCAGCGCGAAGAGAATACCAGGGGGCGGTTGTCACGGCCCGGAAGGAACCCGTCCGGTTTGCTGGTTGAGGCGGTCGGCATGCCTGTCAAGGTTGGGCGCAATGATGAGTGCCCGTGCGGCTCCGGGAAAAAGTACAAGAAGTGTTGCGGTGCGGCGCCGACGCTGCATTGACCGGATTCGATGGGATGGTTTGTTTGCGCATCGGATTTGTCGTTTGTCTTCCCGCTTGAGATAATCCATGCTGGATTTTTTATGTTGCACAAGCAATTTTAGCATTCAAAATTATGAGTGAATTACAGATCAGCCTGTTGGCCATCGGCATTGCCGTGGTGCTGGCGGTGTACGGGTATAGCTGGTGGCAGCAGCGCCAGTACCGGCGCCAGTACGGCGCGGCGTTCAGGCATGGGCATGAGGATGCGCTGTATCGCAACGCCCCGGAAAAGACGGCAGGCGAAATACTCACCGAAGCGACGCTTTCCCAGTCGCTACCGGCCGGGCCTGAGGCGAATTTGGCGGTTGAAAGGAGGTGCGGCTCAAGAGAGTGCTCCCTGCTGGATGCGGCAACCGATTACATCGCCGTGCTGACATTCAGTAGCCCGGTAAGCGCCCATGTGCTGGAGCCTTTGTGGCAGCAGCGCTTCGATTTCGGCAAGGGTGTGCACGTATGCGGGTTGAATGTGACCAGCAATATATGGGAAAAGGTAATTCCGGAAAGCCTGCCTTCCTATTACGCGTTCAAGCTGGCGTTGCAACTGGTTGACCGTTCCGGTGCGGTAAGCAATATGCGCCTCATGGATTTTCATGATCTGGTGCGGAACATCGCAACGCAGACGCATGCCGAGGTGGAGCTGCCGGATGTGGTCGTAGCCGCTGCGCACGCATTGGAACTGGATGGTTTCTGCGCCGAAGTCGACCAGATGATAGGCCTCAACATCATGCCCAGCGGAGATCGCGTGTTTTCCGGGGTTGAGGTCGCGAATATGGCCGCGCAACATGGCATGAGCCTGCAGGCGGACGGTGCGTTTCACCTGCCGAATGCGCATGGACATACCCTGTTCAAGCTGTGCAACTATGACAATACGCCATTCCAGCATCTTACTCTGGGCAAGATGTGGGTTAACGGCCTGACCCTGCTGCTGGAGGTGCCGCGCGTGGAGGAGCCCACCCAGCGCTTCAGCGAGATGGCGAAATTGGCGCGGCAAATGGCGATGGATTTGCGTGCGGTTGTGGTGGATGATAGCCGCACCGCTTTGGGCGAAACGAGCATAGCGCAGATACTCGATCAGATCGCCGCCATCGAAAACCGCATGCTGTCATACAAGGTCATGCCCGGCAGTGCGCAGGCGCGCAGGCTGTTCGCCTGATGATGGATGCTCAAGCCAGCAACCGCGCTGCATGGTTGCGCAATGAGATCGCAAAACACGACTACCGATATTATGTGCTGGATAGTCCGCTCATCCCTGATGCGGAATATGACAAGCTGTTCCGCGAACTGCAAAAGTTGGAAGAACGATATCCGGAATTGCACCGGTATTTCGACTCACCCACCCAGCGTGTCGGCGGCAAGCCATTGGATACCTTTCGGCAGGTGTTTCATGCCGTGCCCATGCTTTCCATCCGCACCGAAACCGATATCAACGACCAGGGCGCGATTGCTTTCGACACGAGGGTGCGCAAAGAGTTGAGGCTGCATGAAGGCGATCCTTCAGTCGAGTATGTCTGCGAGTTGAAGTTTGATGGGCTGGCGATCAATTTGCGCTATGAGCATGGCGAGCTGAAACTGGCTGCGACACGCGGCGACGGCACGGTCGGCGAAGACGTGACGCAGAACATCCGCACCATCCGCCAGATTCCGCTACGGCTTACAGGTTGCAATGCGCCAGTGCTGGAGGTGCGCGGCGAGGTATATATGCGCCGTGGTGATTTTGAGAATTACAACGAACGACAGCGCGGACAGGGATTGCCCACATTGGTCAATCCGCGCAACGGCGCGGCGGGCAGTATACGCCAGCTCGATCCGGCGCTGGCCGCGCGGCGTCCGCTGAAGTTCTTCGCTTATGGACTGGGCGAGACGACAAAGGGCTGGGACTTACCCGCGACACACAGCGCGGTACTTGATGCGCTTGATAAAATGAATATACCGGTGAGCAATGAGCGCGCGGTGGTGCAAGGCGCGCAAGGGCTGGTGGAATTCCACCGCCGCATTGCAGAGAAGCGCGACAGTTTGCCGTTCGACATCGACGGTGTGGTGTACAAGGTCAACAGCCTCGCGTTGCAGGCGCAGCTTGGCTTTGTCTCGCGCGAACCGCGCTGGGCGGTGGCGCACAAGTTTCCGGCGGAAGAGCAGATAACTGTGGTGCGCGGCATCGACATCCAGGTCGGACGCACGGGAAAGCTTACGCCGGTAGCGAAGCTCGAGCCGGTATTCGTCGGTGGCACGACGGTTTCCAACGCCACGCTGCACAACGAGGATGAGACGCGGCGCAAGGATGTGCGCATCGGCGATACCGTGATCGTGCGCCGCGCCGGCGACGTGATACCGGAAGTGGTCGGCGTGGTGCTGGATCGCCGCCCGCTTGATGCGGGTGAACCTTTCGATTTGCATGCGCGTCTGCACGGCAAATGCCCGGTATGCGGCAGCGCCATCGTGCGCGAGGAAGGTGAGGCCGACTGGCGCTGTACCGGCGGACTGTTTTGTCCGGCGCAACGCAAGGAAGCGCTGCTGCATTTTGCCAGCCGCCGTGCGATGGACATCGAAGGCCTGGGCGACAAGCTGGTCGAGCAACTGGTGGACGGCGGCATCGTGGGCACCCCAGCCGATTTGTACAGGCTGGATTTGCCAATCCTCGCCAATCTCGAGCGCATGGGCGAGAAGTCTGCGCAAAACCTCATGGATGCCATTGCGCGTGGCAAACACCCCACGCTGGCCCGCTTCATTTATGCGCTGGGCATCCGCAACGTGGGCGAGGCGACAGCAAGAGATCTGGCGCGCCATTTCGGTAAATTGAAAAATCTGCTGGATGCAGATGAGGCACGGTTGCAACAAGTCCCTGATGTGGGGCCGGTGGTGGCGCAAAGCATTTTTGCCTTCTTCAGGGAAAAACACAATGTTGATGTGATAGAGGATTTGCTGGATGAGGAGCGGGGTGGGGTAAGCCTGGAGGAAAGCGAAGGCGAACCGGCCAGGGACTTGCCTCTGGCTGGCAAAACTTTTGTGCTTACTGGTACACTCGGCATGAGCCGCGACGAGGCAAAGGAAAGACTGGAAGCGCTGGGAGCCAAAGTAGCGGGTAGCGTTTCAAAAAAAACCGATTATGTGGTGGCGGGTGTAGAGGCAGGCAGCAAACTGGACAAGGCGCGCGAACTGGGTGTCACCGTGCTGGATGAACAGCGATTTATGCAACTGTTGAAGGAATGCGAATCAACATGAAGAAGATAACGAAAGCCGTTTTTGGTTCCGGCCACCCATTGCAGGGCAATGGGCTTAACATCGAAGAACCCGATGTTAGCCTTCGCCGAAGACGGCCTTTGTTGCGCTATGGAATTACAGATTTCAAAAATAAAGGGGGGCGTCAATAAATGAAGCGCATTACCAAGGCCGTCTTTCCGGTCGCCGGCCTGGGCAGCCGTTTTCTGCCCGCCACCAAGGCCAGCCCCAAGGAGATGATGCCGGTGGTGGAGAAGCCGCTGATCCAGTATGCGGTGGAAGAGGCGGTGGCGGCGGGCATCACCGACATGGTGTTCATCACCGGGCGCAACAAACGCTCCATCGAGGATCATTTCGATACGGCATACGAACTGGAAGCCGAGCTTGCGGCGGATGGCAAACAGGAGTTGCTGCACATCGTGCAGGAAGTGATTCCGGGTCATGTGAACTGTATCTATATCCGCCAGCCGAAAGCGCTGGGGTTGGGGCATGCTGTACTGTGCGCGCAGCCGGTGGTGCAGGATGAGCCGTTTGCGGTGATCCTGGCGGATGACCTGATTGACGGCGAGATTCCCATTGTCCGGCAGATGGTGGATGTCTATGAGCGCCATCATTGCTCCATACTCGGTGTGCAGGATGTGCCGCGCGAGCACACCAGACGTTATGGCATCGTCAGCGCCGCCAATCTGGAGCCGAATGTGGAACGGGTCAACGGCATCATCGAGAAACCCAGGCCGGAGGACGCTCCTTCCACACTGGCGGTGGTCGGGCGCTATATCCTGACACCGCGCATCTTCCATCATCTGGCGCAGGTGCAGGCCGGCGCCGGCGGCGAAATCCAGTTGACCGACGGCATTGCCGCCCTGATGCTGGAAGAAAAACTGCTGGCCTACCGCTTTGCCGGCATCCGTTATGATTGCGGCTCCAAGCTGGGTTATTTGCAGGCGCAGGTGGCTTTTGGCCTGAAACATCCGGAACTGCGCGATGAATTCGCCGCATATCTGGCGACGGTAAGGAACCCATGACGCTGACCAGCCGGCAGGCGCGCGACATGCTGCAACAGGCTGAACTGCTTTACCCGGCATCGGTGGTGCAGGCTGCCGTGGCGCGCGTGGCTTATGAAATCAATTCCGCGCTGGCCGATGCGCACCCGCTGGTGCTGTCGGTGATGGGCGGCGCGGTGGTGTTTACCGGACAGTTGTTGACGCTGCTGGATTTTCCGCTGGATTTCGACTATGTGCATGTGTCGCGCTATGGCCGCAACCATGAGGGCGGCCAATTGCACTGGAAAGTCGAGCCGCGCGAAAATGTGGCAGGCCGTATTGTGCTGGTGGTGGATGACATACTCGACGAAGGCGAAACGCTGGCCGCAGTCAGGCAGCGTGTACTGGAGTTGGGCGCTGCCGGATTTTACTGTGCAGTATTTGCCGACAAGCTGAATGGCAAAAGCAAACCGATACGCGCCGATTTTACCGGCTTAGAAGTGCCTGACCGTTTCATATTCGGTTTTGGCATGGATGTAGAGGGCGCGTGGCGCAACCTGCCCGCGATTTACGCAACAAAAGGAAAATAGAAATGCTGGCAATCATAGGCGGGACCGGGCTGACGCAGTTGGCCAATCTGGAAATCACGCACCGTCAGGTGATGCGCACGCCATTTGGCGAGCCTTCCGGCGCGGTCACCTTCGGCCGCTTGCGGCAGCATGAAGTGATGTTCCTGGCGCGCCACGGCTACGGCCACACCATCCCGCCGCACGAGGTGAATTACCGCGCCAACCTGTGGGCGTTGCAGGAGCAGGGCGCCATGCGCGTCGTATCGGTCGCATCGGTGGGCGGCATACACGCCGACCTTTTGCCGGGGGCTATCCTGGTGCCGGATCAAATCATTGACTACACCTACGGGCGTGCGGCTACTTATTTCGATGGGCGTAGCCGCCCGGTGACGCACATTGATTTCACCCATCCTTATGACCAGAAATTGCGCCGGCAAATACTCGATGCCGCACAGCTTGCCGGAGAAACCTGCCTGGATGGCGGCGTATATGCCGCCACACAGGGGCCGCGCCTGGAAACGGCGGCGGAGATTAACCGCCTGGAGCGCGACGGCGCAGACATGGTAGGCATGACCGGCATGCCGGAAGCCGCGCTGGCAAGAGAGCTGGGCCTGAGTTATGCCGCCATTGCGGTGGTGGTCAACCATGCCGCCGGACGCGGAGACAGCCGCAATGGGGTGCGCCTGGAAAATATCAACATGGTGGCGCAGCCCGCCATGGCGCGTGTACGCAACATCCTCGAAAACGTAGTTGGGTTAGATGTCGATTAAAGAAGTCTTGCGTATGGGCGATGCGCATCTGTTGCGCCGCGCGGAAGAGGTGCTCAGTTTCGATACACTGGAGTTGCACGCCTTGCTGGCCGACATGCGCGACACCATGCGGGCATTGGACGGCGTGGGGCTGTCCGCGCCGCAGATCGGCGTGAACCAGCGTGTGGTGATTTTTGGCGTGCAGCACAATCCGCGCTACCCCGATGCCGAACCGGTGCCGCAAACGGTGTTGCTTAACCCTGTCATCGTCCCCTTGGGCAACGATACTGCGGATGACTGGGAAGGCTGCTTGAGCGTGCCCGGCATGCGGGGGCTGGTGCCGCGCTTCAAGACCATCCGCTATCGTGGCTGCGACGAAAAAGGCGCGTTGATAGACCGCACGGTGAGCGGTTTCCATGCCCGTGTGGTGCAGCACGAATGCGACCACCTGGATGGCATCCTGTACCCGATGCGCATGCGCGACTTGCGCCAGTTCGGTTTTTCCGATGTGCTGTTTCCGGATGGCAAAGTGCCGGAAGAGTGAAGAAGGATAATCCGGGGTTACGGACAAGTTCCAAGTGGGC
>JAHFRC010000069.1 GCA_023259015.1 Nitrosomonadales bacterium
TTTTACCCGCAAACAGCGGTCTGCCCCCCACTTCCTGTGAGAGAGGCGGCAGGATAAAAAATCCGGCGGCAATGCGGGCAATGTGCTTTGCGGACATGAAACTCTCCTGAAATGATGATGGATTTTACTGGAACTTCTTGTACAGGATGGCGTAATACAACACCGGTATCACGATAAGCGCCAACAGGGTGGAAACCGGAATGCAGAAAATCAGTAAAATTGCCAACCTTTGTTTTAACTACCCGGCCTCATGTGATGCAGCGAAATCGGATAAAATGCTTTGGTCAATTTAGCAAATGGTATATTTTGATATCGCAAAAGCCAGCATGAAAATCACTCCCGTTCTTCTACTCATCCTCGATGGCTTTGGCTATAACAAAAATCCCGACTATAACGCCGTCGCCAACGCGCGCAAACCGAACTGGGAGCGCCTGTGGAATATCTATCCGCATACGCTGATCAATGCTTCCGAATTGTCGGTAGGGCTGCCAAAAGGCCAGATGGGCAATTCCGAAGTGGGCCACTTGAACATCGGCGCAGGCCGTGTGATATATCAGGAACTCACACGCGTGGACGTGGCGATTCAGGATGGTAGCTTCAATAAAAATCAGGCGTTCACCCATGCCATCGCGCAGGCCATGGAGCACGGCACTGCGCTGCACATCATGGGGTTGCTGTCGCCCGGCGGCGTGCACAGCCACGAAGAGCATATCCATGCGCTGCTGGAACTGGCGGCGCGCTCCGGGCTGCGCAAGATATTCCTGCATGCTTTTCTGGACGGGCGCGATACGCCGCCGCGTAGCGCCATGCAGTCATTGCAGCGCTTGCAGGATAAATGCGCCGCACTCGGCGTCGGGCGCATCGCTTCCATCGCCGGGCGTTACTACGCGATGGACCGTGATAACCGCTGGGAGCGCGTGCAACCGGCCTACGATCTGCTGACCCAGGGCAAGGCAGCGTTCAGCGCACCCACGGCAACAGAAGGCTTGCAGCAAGCCTATGCGCGTGATGAGAACGACGAGTTCGTGAAGTGCACCGTCATCGGCGATCCGGTGGCGATGCAGGATGGCGACGTGGCGGTATTCATGAATTTCCGCGCCGACCGCGCGCGCGAAATGACCCGCGCCCTGACCGATGCGGCGTTCGACAAGTTCACGCGTGAGCGTTTTCCCAAACTGGCGGACTACGTCATGCTGAGCAGCTATGGCGAGGACTTCAGCCACCTGCATGCCGCCTTTGCGCCATCGGCCATCCATAACGGTTTCGGTGAATACGTTTCCAAACTTGGCTTGAAGCAGCTACGCATCGCAGAAACGGAAAAATACGCACATGTCACCTACTTCTTCAATGGCGGCACGGAGCAGCCCTACCCCGGCGAAGACCGTATCCTGGTACCCTCGCCCAAGGTGGCGACCTACGATCTCAAGCCGGAAATGAGTGCGCCTGAAGTCACCGACAAACTCGAAGCGGTGATCCGTAGCAAGCAGTACCAGGCCATCATCTGCAACTACGCCAACTGCGACATGGTCGGCCACACCGGCATTCTGGAAGCGGCGATCAAGGCCATCGAGACGCTGGATGGTTGCGTCGGCCGCGTGGTGAACGCGATGCTGGAATGCGGCGGCGAAGTGTTGATCACCGCCGACCACGGCAATGCCGAGCAGATGATCGACCACGCCACGCACCAGGCGCATACCGCACACACGTTGAACCTGGTGCCGTTCCTGTACATAGGCCGCAAGGCAACCATGGTTGACGGCGGCGCGTTGCAAGATGTCGCGCCCACCCTGCTCGCCATGATGGGCCTGCCGCAACCGCCGGAAATGACGGGGCGCAACCTGATTCAATTCGTAGGGTGCAATAAGCGTAGCGCATTGCACCAATGAGGCGACCATTCGGCGGTGCGTGGTTGTTGCCGATTCATCGGCTTTACAACCACGGCCTGCCCCTTGCCGGCGCAATGCCCGGTTATTGCGCCCTACTGCTTTGCCTGCTGGCGAACAACGCGCATGCCTCGCAGCAGGAGGAACTGGAAAATCTGCGCAAGCGCATTGCCGGGCTGCAACAGGAGCTGGAGAAAACCAGCGAATCAAAATCCGAGGCAGCCGATGCGTTGCGCGAATCGGAGCGCGCCATCAGCGACAGCAACCGCAAACTGGCCGAGCTGGCGCAACAACAGCATGAGGCGGGGCGTGCATTGTTGCAATTGCAACAGCAGGTGCGGCAACTGGAACGGGGCATACAAGGGCAACAGGCGCTGCTGGGTAAAATGCTTTACCAGCAATATCTGGGCGGAAAACAGGAGTATCTCAAGTTGCTGCTCAACAACCACGACCCCAACCAGGTCACGCGCGAGATGCAGTATTACGAATACATTGCCCGCAGCCGTGCGGCATGGCTCAAAACGCTACGCAGCAACCTGGCGCAGTTGAATACGGTTACTGTGCAGGTAAGGCAGAAAAGCGCAGAGATCGCCGCGTTGCAGGGTGAGGAAAAATTGCAGAGACAAACCCTGGAGAAGGATAAACGCACGCACCAGCAGGTGCTTGGCAAAATCGCGCTGCAGCTCAAGCAGCAGCGCCGCGCGATTGGCCGCTTGCAACGCGACGAAAACCACCTGGCGCAACTGGTGGAAAGACTCTCCCGGATGCTGGCGCAGCCGAAAGGCAAGGGAATATTCAGCAATGACAGTTTGCCCGACGACCGTTTTGACGGCAGCCCGTTCGAGCAGCTCAAGGGCAAGCTGACGCTGCCGGTGAAAGGTGAGGTGAGCGGTAAATTCGGCTCAGCCCGCCCCGATAGCACCGTGCTGTGGAAAGGCCTGTTCTTGCACGTTGCGGCCAACCAGCCGGTAAAAGCCGTGGCGGCAGGACGGGTGGTATTTGCCGATTGGCTGCGCGGTTTCGGGAACTTATTGATCATAGATCATGGCAAAGGCTACATGAGTTTGTATGGCAACAATGAAACACTGTACAAACAAGTAGGCGACGTTTTGCGCGGGGGCGATACCATAGCCGCTACCGGCAATAGCGGCGGAAATGAGGATTCCGGTTTATACTTCGAACTGCGCCACGAGGGAAAACCCCTTGATCCGATGAAATGGATCACCCGGTAAAACCGGAACGTAGCGGACATATCACTTAATGAGGGTATACATGCGTAGTCGTATTGAAAAATTTGGGTTGGTCGGGCTGGGTTTGATCGGCGGCATACTGGTTGGCCTGCACTTCTCCGCCATTGCCGACAAGGATGCCGAAGCAACCCTGCCGGTCGAGGAGTTGCGCGCCTTTTCCGAAGTATTCGGCCGCATCAAGAGTGACTATGTGGAACCGGTCAGCGACAAAAAGCTGATTACCGAGGCAATCAACGGCATGTTGAGCGGATTGGATCCGCATTCTGCTTATCTGGATGCCGAAGCCTACAAGGAACTGCAAGTGGGCACCCAAGGCGAGTTTGGCGGCTTGGGCATAGAAGTCAACATGGAAGATGGCTTGGTCAAGGTTGTCTCGCCGATCGAGGACACACCCGCATTCCAGGCAGGAATAAAGAGCGGCGACCTGATCTTCAAGCTTGATGACATGCTGGTGAAGGGGCTGTCACTGAACGAAGCGGTCAAACGCATGCGCGGCAAACCGGGCACAAAAATCACCCTGATGGTGATCCGCAAGAACGAATCCAAGCAACTGACATTTACCCTGACGCGCGCCATCATCAAGGTGCAAAGCGTCAAATCCAAGATGGTAGAACCCGGCTATGCGTATGTCCGCATCACACAGTTTCAGGAACGCACCGGCGAGAACCTCGCCACTGCCCTGGAGAATTTAGCCAAGCAAAGCGAGGGGGAGCTAAAGGGTATGGTGCTGGACCTGCGCAATGATCCGGGCGGCTTGCTTAACAGCGCGGTAGGGGTGTCCGCCGCCTTCCTGCCCAAGGATGCGCTGGTGGTTTATACCGAAGGACGCAATGCGGAGGCGAAGATGCGCCTGACGGCTTCATCTGAGAATTACGCGCGCGGCCATAACGACAAGTCCGATTACCTGAAAGACATGCCGGCAACAATCAAGGATGTGCCAATGGTTGTGCTGGTAAATGGCGGTTCCGCATCTGCTTCCGAAATCGTTGCAGGCGCTTTGCAGGATCATAAACGCGCCGTCATTATGGGCACGCAGACCTTCGGCAAGGGTTCGGTGCAAACCATCCTTCCGCTTGGCAACAACACTGCAATAAAACTGACCACTGCGCGTTATTTTACGCCCAATGGCCGTTCTATCCAAGCCAAGGGTATTGTTCCCGACATCGCCGTGGAAGACCCGGTAGCGTCCGGCAGTTTTCACAGCCTGCGCGAAGCCGACCTGGAGCGCCACCTGATCAATAATAACCAGCCGGAGGAGAAGGCGGATAGCGAAAAGCCGGCGACCCCCGCTAAAACTCCGGCCACCAAACCAAAGGAAGAGGAAACAACCAAACCGGAGATCACGGAGTTTGGTTCAAAAAATGATTACCAGTTGAACCAGGCCATGAATGTGCTGAAGGGGATGAGTATCCTGCGCGGGAAGTAAGCGCGGCTCGTTATGTAGTGCATGAATGACCAACAACTGCTGCGCTATAGCCGGCATATCCTGTTGCCGGAGATCGGCATCGAGGGTCAACAGAAGCTGCTGGACGCACACGCGCTGCTAATCGGCGCCGGCGGGCTTGGTTCACCCGCCGCCCTGTTTCTCGCCGCCAGCGGTGTGGGTAATTTGACGCTGTGTGATGGCGATAAGGTAGACCTGACCAACCTGCAACGCCAGATACTGCATCGCACTGCCAGCATCGGCGTGCCCAAGGCTGCTTCCGCGCAAGCTGCGCTTGCCGAAATCAATCCCGAAGTGCGTGTCATTGCGCTGAATGAGCGCGTGGATGAGATGCGCCTGCGCGAGCTTGTGGCGCAAGCCGATGTAGTGCTGGATTGCAGCGACAACTTTACCACTCGCTACGCGCTTAACCGTGTCTGTGTGCAATTGGGGAAACCCCTCGTATCGGGCGCCGCCACCCGCTTCGACGGGCAGGTAACCGTGTTCGACTTGCGCCATGCTTATAGCCCCTGTTACTACTGCCTGTATCCGGAACAGGCGCAAGCCGAAGAAATGCGTTGTGCGGTGATGGGGGTATTCGCCCCGCTGGTCGGCATCATCGGCAGCCTGCAAGCCGCTGAAGCGCTAAAATTGCTGTTGGATGCAGGCGCATCGCTTTGCGGAAGGTTGCTGGTGATGGATGCCCTGCGCATGGAATTGCGCAGCCTCAAACTGAACAAGGATGATTCCTGTGCGGTTTGTGGTAAAACATTGCCGGCTTGAAAAAACACCGTGGGGAAGCAACGAACATTTTTCTGCGCGGCAATGGATCAGGCGTTACAATTCCGCATCGAAAACATTGTTAATCAGGAAGGGCAAAAACCATGGCGTTAGATAAATCCGCCCTGCTGGACGAAATTTGCGACATGCTGATGGAAAGCGACTTATTCAAAAGCTTTCTTCCTGCCGAAGTTAGTTCGATAGCACGTTATTTCAGCATCAGCGAAATAGGCGAGGACGAAAAAATCTTTCAGGAGGGTGATGTCGGTTCATTCATGTGCATCGTCAATTCGGGAAAGGTTTCCGTATTGAAAACCAACATGGATGAGGAAGATGTCGAAATTGCCGTGTTGCAAAAGGGGCGTGCATTCGGCGAAATGGCCGTGCTGGACGGCGAAAGGCGTTCCGCCACTTGCATCGCGGCAACCGATTGCAGCCTGCTGATCTTGTCGAAAGAGTCCATGGACAAGATGCTGCTTGACATGCCGGCAATCGCTGCCAGAGTGGTGCGCACGATTGCGGTATCGCTTTCCAAAAGATTGCGCATGGCCGATGGCAAACTGGTTGACCGCCGGGTTAACTGTGCATACTGACAACTACGCTGACTTTCGTCTGCCATCAAGTGGCCGCATAAACCAGCTTCCAGGCATTCATGGAAAAAATACGCCTCTCAAAACTGATGTCCGAACAGGGTCTGTGTTCGCGCCGCGAGGCGGATAGCTACATCGAACGCGGCTGGGTGCTGGTGGATGGGCATCCGGTCACCGAGTTGGGCACCAGGATATTCCCGGCACAACGCATCACCCTGAACCGCGCGGCGCAGGCCCGGCAACAGACACGTGTAACCATTCTGCTGAATAAACCCGTAGGTTATGTTTCCGGCCAGGCGGAAGACAACCACAAGCCCGCCGTCACTCTCATCAATGCCGCATCGCGCTCCGCCGCCGACAAATCACCGCACCGCTTCAGCCCGGCGCACATTAAAGGCCTCGCTCCGGCTGGCCGGCTGGATATTGATTCGCAGGGTTTGCTGGTGCTGACCCAGGATGGCCGCATCGCCAAGCAGCTCATCGGCGAGGATTCCGCCATCGACAAGGAATATCTGGTGCGCGTGCAGGGCAAGATTGCGGGCAATGGTTTGCAGATGTTGAACCACGGCCTGAAGCTGGACGGTGAAGCGCTCAGGCCCGCCAGGGTGAGCTGGCAAAATGAAGACCAGTTGCGTTTTGTTTTGCGCGAAGGAAAAAAACGCCAGATACGCCGCATGTGCGAACTGGTCGGGTTGAAAGTCACCGGGTTGAAGCGCGTGCGTATCGGCAAGGTCAAGCTGGGGGATTTGCCAACGGGGCAGTGGCGTTATTTGGGCGAGGGCGAAAGTTTCTTGTAGCAGTCAAATCGGCTGGTTATGGCCGTGACGGGCGTTGCAGGCGCCATCGACCATGCCAAGTGAATTCACCGTGGCGTGGCGCAACCGGGCACAGGTCTTGGAAAATCAATGAGGCAGTTTAAGGTGGAAGATTTTTTCTATTGCATCTATGACTTCCGGGCTATCCCACTCGTGCGCCCCGCGGACTTTTTCCAGCACGCGGCCATTGGCATCCACCAGGACAGTCAATGGGATCGTGTTTGCTCCCAGCATGTTTTCCAGGAACACCTTGCTATCGAGGTAGTTAACAAACGAAATTTTTGAGGCCTTGATGAATGCCGCAGCCGCGCTGCCATCGTCGTCGGTTGATATCCCGATAATATTGAATTGCTTCCCGCCATACTGGCGCGCAAGCCGGTCCAACGACCCCATCTCTGACCGGCACGGGCCGCACCAACTGGCCCAGACATTAATGATCATGGGTTTCCCGCGGTAATCGGAAAATTTTCTCGTATTGCCGGAAAACCCCTGCAATGTCGCCTCGCGCAGATAACCGCCTATCTGGACCTCACCGGGAGTGCTTGCAAATGCAGTTGCGGATGTCGCCGCTGCCAGGAAAAAAAACGGGAAAAGTGCTTTCATGAAAACTGCCTGTTTGTTGAAACGCCAAACCACGCTCATTCAATGCCGCTGAGGCCGGATTTTATCATGTGCTTTATTTCAGAAGCGGATGATCCTTGGGCAGTTGCTTCGAATACCAGATGGCAAGCTTGTGCCGCAGGGATTTTTCTGCGACCTGATCTTCCGGCAATGGTTGAATGACTTTATCGTGAACCAGCAGCCGGTAGATGTACAAGAGTTTTTCGCTCGCCGAATCTGTCGGCTCAAACTCGACTACGCCCCTTCCTTCCGCATATTTCACGCCTGCGAGCAAGGCTTCTTTGAATAATGCCGCTTCATTTTTTAGTTTCTTCATGGCGACCCCCGTCATTTTTGCAGCGCAGAAATACCACCCTTTTTGCCATCTTATCTTCCCTTGCGCAGACATCCGCAGGCGGTAATCTACACGCAAATCGTTTACTGGAGCAAACCATGTTTACCTTGTTCGTTAATGGCATTCCCGTCCTCAAATTGTCCGGAATATCCGAGATACCGGCCTCCCGAGGGAATGAGACATGGGAAGTGGTTGATGAGGAAGGAAGGACGATAGCCTCTTATCAGCCGAAAAGATTAGGGAAACACCCGACATCCAAACGGCATACCATTGAATCCGGCTACAACCATTTGCGAGCCATAGCTGCTTAGTCTTACTGTGTCACAAACGCAACCGTGGACTGATCCAATTGCAGTGTGGACAGCAGCCCAGTTTGCTGACGAGCGCTACGCTTATGCGAAGACGCAACGTGGTAATTGAATCCGGCA
>JAHFRC010000093.1 GCA_023259015.1 Nitrosomonadales bacterium
ACTGTCAGATCAAGTTTGAATACTACAAATACAGCTGCTACATATTAGCCGCCCAGACCTTCATTTAGCCACGTAAGTACCACCCTTAATTTCCGCCAAAGCATCACAAAAACTTTTTTTCACCATCTCTTCATGTGCAATAAGCCCGCTGGGTACTGAAAAAGCCATTGTGAGCCGGTAGGCGCCAGGTACTCCTCTCCCGCTAGGCAACCCCCCAAAATAATTACCCGCATTCTCGATAAGAATATTCAGGTTTGCCGCTTTTTCCTTCCCGCCGGATGATTCTTCCAATTGGGACGCGGAAATTATTCCATTTTCCTTGTCCGTCAGGTTTATCGCCCAGCCGTCTTTTATCAGATAAGCATACGCACGCCTGTATATCATCATCTGTGAGAGATCCGCTAATTCTTGCCATGTTTTGTAAATCTTCCCATTAAACATGCCATCTTTGGCAGTGAAATTCTTTTCGCAAGGCACAGTCTCTGCCCACCCGGTTGCAGGTATGGTTATAAAGGCCATGCATGCGATCCAAATTGCCAGTGAATTCTTTAATCTGTTCATGCGGATAATTCCTGCTTGTAAAAACATCCTCTGCACAGTTTTGCTATCGAAGAAACAGTTGCCAATATACCACGGCCTCACGTTCTGCTGGCAAACGGAAGCGCTAATGGAGGCAAATCAATTCACTCCTGGCATTGCTGTATCGTCGGCAATGCCATATTGCTTCAGGCGTTTCCACAAAGTTGTCCGGGACATGCCAAGCTTCTCCGCCGCAGTACTTTTGTTGCCGCCCGCTTCGGCGAGCGCCGCAAGAATAATTTCTTTTTCATGCTCCGTTGCCGGGCCTCGATAATAATTTGTGAGCAATCCGTTACCCTTGCCTTCAGGAGCATTGGGAACGGGCATTACACCGCGCATCTCGGCTGGAAAATGCCGCGGCAAAATAGCCGCACTGTCGGCATGTACCAGCGCATATTCCAGTACGTTGACCAACTCGCGCACGTTGCCCGGCCAGTCGTAGCCGAGCAGCACATCCGTCGCAGGCATGGATAACGTGACATCCTCGCGCTTGTAGTGTCTTGTCAGACCGGAAAGGATGGTGCTGGCAAGCAATGGAATATCTTCGCGTCGCTCGCGCAAGGAGGGCACGCGCAATGGCAGCACGCGCAAGCGGTAATACAAATCGGAACGAAATTCGCCGTTTTTCACCATTGCTGCCAAATCGCGGTGGGTGGCGGCAATAATTCGCACATTCACTTTGCGCGAATGGTTTTCTCCCAGCCGCACCACTTCTTTTTCTTGTAGCACACGCAGTAATTTCACTTGGGTGCCCAGCGGCACTTCGCCAATCTCATCCAGCAACAGCGTGCCGCCATCAGCGGCTTCGAAACGCCCGGGCCGGTCAGTTGTCGCACCTGTAAAAGCTCCCTTGCTGTGGCCAAACAATTCGGCCTCAAGCAGATTCTCCGGTAAAGCTGCACAGTGCACCTGCAAGTAAGGCTTCTTGGCGCGGCCGGAGTTGTCGTGTATCGCTTGCGCCACCAGTTCCTTGCCGGCTCCCGTCTCGCCAGTTATCAACACATTGGCATCGCTCGATGCCGCCAGCAATATTTCGCGAAACAGTATCTGCATGGTATGGCTCTGCCCCACCAGATTACCCATACGCAAACGCTGTCCGGCTATTTCCTCCAACTGCACTTCACGCGTGCGATTGCGCAATACTACCGCACAATGCGTCTGCGATTTACCCTCAGGCAGCGCCGTCGCCCACATATGTAATGGGATAAGCAATCCATCCGGGCGCGCCACCACAATATCTTGCACCAGTTTGTTTTCCTTCACTGTACCCGCCATCAGCGAGCAACTTCCGCTTTTCTCGCAAGTGTGCGCACAAGGAGTGGCGGGGAACAGGCTGGGGCAGCTCTTGCCTACAACATCCCCCTGCTTTTGACCTATCATTTGTGTTGCGGCTTTATTAATTGCAACGACATTGCGCTGCTCATCCAAAAACAACACACCCTCTTCCAGTTTCTCCAGAACGACATTCAAATTAGCTAAAGAAATTTTGTTCATTGCATAACTCCAAGCGTTAAATATAAACATATTATACAGTTCATAATGAACAATTGCAACTGTGTTAAAATTACAATTTGTTAAATATCAATATGATATCGCTTGGCACGGTTGATGCTTTTACTTAAGCACGCACCTGTTAAACAAAATACACGTTTTTACAGGCAAGCCCTTAACGAACGCAGCAGAAACTTTAATTTTATTTATAAGGAGATTCATCATGAAAACACGTATCTTGGCAAGCATCATCACTGGCGTTTTGGCAACTTCGGCCGCGCAGGCAGGCACGGCTTTTTCAACCAACGATCTGGATGTCATTTATTCCGGCTTGAACCCCAGCTTTACCCGCGATGTGGACATAAGCGGCTACTACACGGCGCCGGCGCAATTGCAACAGACTGCTGAACATAAGTCGGCGTGTGGCTGGCGTACAGTCAAGAATGATATTAACGCACCCAAAGCAACTTACACCGTGGCTGGCAACACGGAGTATTTCGCTCCAACAAACTTGCAACTCGTGTGCTAACAATTTCAGTCATGAGTAAGGTACAAAAACAAAAACCTTGCAGGTCTTCACCTGCAAGGTTTTTGTTTGGATA
>JAHFRC010000070.1 GCA_023259015.1 Nitrosomonadales bacterium
CGTGGCACACGATGATGGAATTCGAGCCGCCGCTGGTGGGCTGCGTGATCAGCGGGCGCAACTATAGCTTCGACGCACTATGTGCGACAAAGGAATGTGTGCTCAACATTCCGGCGGAAAATCTGGCGAAACAGGTGGTAGGCATCGGCAACTGCTCCGGGAGCAAGGTGGATAAGTTCGAGAAATTCAAGCTGACGCCGCAGCCCGCGTCTCTGGTTGCGCCGCCCCTGATCGCCGAGTGCTACGCCAATCTCGAATGCAGGGTGGCTGATACGCGGATGGTGAACAAGTACAATTTCTTCGTGCTGGAAGTGGTCAAGGCCTGGATAGACCCATCAATGAAGAACCCGCGCACCCTGCATCATTGCGGCAAGGGTGTTTTTATGGTGGCGGGCAAGACAATAAAGCTGCCGTCCAGAATGAAATAAATCCGGATGGGTAGCAACATTAGGGGAAAACGACACCCTTCCGGATTTTTTGCTAATCGAGAGATTGCCTTGAATTGGAAAAAGTCCAGTTGATGGTAATGCTGAGGATATCCATATCCTGCCTGATGCTCTCGGGCAATGGCGAGAAAGGGGCAGACATCCTGACGATGCGCTCGGCCCCGGCATTCAGTGATTCATATTCAGAAGGCCGAACAATAATGAAATCCTCGAGGCTCCCATCGGAACGGATGGATATTTTTATGCTTAATGCGCCGTTCAGGTTGTTCCTGGCTGCCGCTACCGGATAATTAAAGGAGCCGATACGCTCCAGTTTTATGCGCACTCCTTCCACATACATGGCATAGCGGAAGTTTTGTTCCTTGAGTCCCACAGTTTTTCTGCGCTCCCCGAATTGGATTCTTTTGTTTTCTTCCCGTGCAAGATTCCTGACTGAGGCAAGGCTCAATTCTGCAAGGCTTGGTATCGCAAAGCCGGCTGACTTTACAAGGGGCGCTTCCGGCCTGCCGTCCTCTGAAGATCGGCTCTTCGCTTCCACCATAGCTCCAGCCTTTGCTTGTTTTGGCTCTTCCGCCTTGACTGGGCTGGGCTTTTCGGCCTTGGCTGGAATGGGTTCCTCGATTTTTGCAGGTTTGGGTTCTTCGGCTTTTGCAGGTTTTGACTCTTCAATTTTTGCCGGCTTAGGCTCTTCGGTTTTAACGGGTTTTGGTTCTTCTATTTTTACTGGTGCCTGCCCTGCCGCTTTTACAGGTTGCGGCTCCTCAATCTTTACCGGCTTCGGCTCTTCAATTATTACCGGATTGGGCTCGGCGATTTTTGCGGGTGACGGCTCCTCAATCTTTACCGGCTTTGGCTCCTCGATATTGCCTCCCGATTTTTCAAGCGCCGGTTTTTCCTGTACGGATTCGGCGATAACAATCTTCTCTTGTTTCTCCCCAGGAATGGGTTCCGGGCTGACCAGTTTTTCAATGGGGGGGATGACTTTCTTTACCTGGTTCTCGACGCTCGGGGTTGGTGCGAAGGATAACTCCTCATTTTCAGGCGCTTCTGGCGGGGTGCTTTTTGTCACCAGTAGATCAGGTTCGCTTTCAACTACGGTTGTCTTGGCGGGCTTGTTTATGGCTAATATCCTCTTGCCAGTAAACTTCTGGGGGATTTTCGTCCTGGGCTGGTCAACCTGTTCATGCGTGACGGCGGTAAGTTCCTTTAGCGGGAAAGGGTTGGTTTCCTGGACACCAATTATTGGTTTTCCTTTGCTATCCTGGATTGCTTCTGGAATGCCAGCCAGCTTTGGAACCCTGGCAGCCGTTTTTTCCAGAAATACATTCAGCGGGGTAGTCAGTCCGGCAGCGAAGTTCCACGAGGGTTGGGCAAACTTGATAAAGAAGAGAAGCAGTATATGCAGGGCGAGTGAAAACAGAATGGCAATTGTCAGCCGCCTCGTGTCTGAAGCCCTATAATTCATATGGAGCTGCATGAGTATTAGATAAGCAAATGCAAATGATGATTTCCGGTAAATCTACACGTCATGCAACCAACAGTAAATGTTTGGGGCTGCAAAACATTTCATATGGGGATGCATGGTGCAACGAAGTCTCATATGTTTTAATCATCAATATGAGTTAAGAGAGGAGCAGGAATGTTGCGGTTTTTGCAGTATCCATCCGGTTTTCTGGCGCTTATTGCCGTGCTTGTTGCTGCATGCGCCACACCACAACCTGACACGGTTTGGAAAGATCCGGCATATCAGGAGCGCCCCGGCAAAATCATGGTCATCGGGGTGGCCAAGAGCCCGGTAAACAGGAGAATCTTCGAGGACGAGTTTGTCCGGCAGCTCAATGCCCATGGAACGGAAGCCATCGCGAGCTATACCGTGATTCCGGACAGGCAGCAAGACGACCAGGCGGCCATTGCGGCAAAGGTGGCGCAATTGGGGGCAGATACGGTGCTCATCACGAGAATGGTAAGCAAAAGAACCATGCAAATTTATGTACCGGGGACGACCTATTATCCGCCGGCCCATTACGGCAAATGGCCGGACTATTACGGCCATGGCTATCGGGCCGTGCATACGCCTGGTTATATTTCCGAGGAGGAATTCGCAGTCATTGAAACCAACCTGTATGAAGCAGGCAATGACAATCTGGTGTGGGCGGCCTCGTCCGAAACCGGGATGCAAGGCCCCGATCAGGATCGTATCAAATCCTACATCGGCATCATGGTGAGCGCCATGGCAGCGCAAGGTTTGCTGGGTAGATAATCATCATGGAAGGTGGTTGATCATTTCGTGAAGCAACTGTGTTTCCCATGGTTATGGGGATAACTGGAAATTCAGTCTCACATTCCGCAAAGCGGAAAAGCGGACTGTTTTTCAACGTTAGTGCGCGGCAGGCGCGCTTTTGACCCTACGCACCCTGTCACCCGGCTTGATGCTGTTCCTGGCAAACCAGCCGCTGTGCATCTCCAGCGCATATAAAGCGTCTCCCTTTGCGCTGTGAATGTCTGTGGTGCCGGGCAGCATTTCCTCGATGTTGATGATGTCGCCATCGGCGCCGATAAAGGCGACGGAAAGTGCGAGCGGCGTATCTTTCATCCAGAAGTTGTGCCGGTCAGCTTTTTCGAACACGAATAGCATGCCGCAATCGGTGCACATACGGTCGCGTTGCATGAGGCCGCGCTCGCGGCTTTGGGCTGTATTTGCCACTTCGGCATAGACAGTTTGCTTTTTAATCATGAGCGTGATGTTTTCCGCCCATGTTTGGGGTAGCGCAAAGACGAGGCAAAGAAACAAGACGGCGCGGGGAAGCAAGATGGTGTTGGTTAGTCTCATGGTGCGCGCAGTTTACCAAGTTGTATCATCGGTTGGTAAGAGGAAACGGCTTTTCGGCATCACGCCTGCCAGCGCGATGGGCTACAATTGCGGTGCGGAATATTTCCATCAGATACTTATCGTTCATGAATCCTACGCTTGTTTTTGACATCGAGACCATTCCCGACATCGCCGGCCTGCGCGTGCTGTATGGGTTGGGCAGTGCGGTAAGCGACGCCGACGTGGCGGAGATGGCGTTCCAGATGCGCCGCCAGAAAACCGGCAGCGATTTCCTGCAACATCACCTGCATCGCGTGGCGGCGATTTCCTGCGCGTTGCGCGAGGGCGACAGTTTTCGCGTGTGGTCGCTGGGTGAAGTGGATGAGGATGAGGGCAGCATCATCCAGCGTTTTTTTGATGGTATAGAAAAATATACACCGCAACTGGTGTCGTGGAACGGTGGTGGCTTCGACCTGCCAGTGCTGCACTACCGCGGCCTGATCCACGGCGTGCGATGCGCGCGCTACTGGGATATGGGTGAGGATGACCGCGACTTCAAATGGAATAATTACCTTAGCCGCTACCACACGCGCCACATCGACCTGATGGACTTGCTGGCCTTGTACACCGGGCGCGCCAACGCGCCGCTGGACGAACTGGCCAGGCTCGTCGGCTTTCCCGGCAAGCTCGGCATGGATGGCAGCAAGGTATGGGAGGCATACCAGCAGGGCAGGCTCATCGAAATCCGTAACTATTGCGAAACAGATGTGGTGAATACATGGCTGGTGTTTGCGCGCTTCCAGTTGATGCGTGGCATTTTTACCCAGGCGCGCTACGGGCAGGAACTGGAACTGGTACGTGTCACGTTAGGCAAGTCTGTTGAAGCGCATTGGAAAGAGTTCCTGGCTGCTTGGCCTCGATCAGAATAATCTCCTCTCCTTTGACGGGAGATGGAAGTGAACGACAGAGAATATCGATTGAACCTGAAAAAATCATTTCACCACGAAGGGCACGAAGATCACGAAGTTTTTTCAAACAGTTGCGTAATATTTTACGATCGCCCGGAAGGTGAGTCATTTTCGGGAAGCAACTTCAAGTTCTTCTTCGCGTACTTCGTGCTCTTCGTGGTCCAATTGCAGTTTAAAGGTTGAAATGTCTGAAAAACTTTCGCAACAAAATCCCGTAATTATTGAATCTCTCGACCACGAAGGTCGCGGCGTTGCACATAACGATGGCAAGGTAATTTTCATCGAAGGAGCGCTGCCGGGTGAATGCGTGACCTATTCTTCGTACCGCAGGAAAAGCAGCTATGAACAGGCGCAAGTCGGCCAAATACTGAAGCAGACTTTCATGCGCGTACAACCGAAGTGCGCGCACTTCGGCATGTGCGGCGGGTGCTCCATGCAGCATCTGGAGGAGCGTGCTCAGGTAGCATCCAAACAGCGCGTGCTGGAAGATAACCTGGAGCGTATCGGCAAGGTGAAAGCCGAAACCATGCTGCCGCCGATTTACGGCTATGCATGGGGGTATCGCCAGCGCGCACGGTTGTCGGTGCGGCATGTGCTGAAAAAGGGCAAGACGCTGGTGGGCTTCCACGAAAAGAACGGCAAGTATGTGGCGGACATGCAGTATTGCGAAATTTTGCCACCCAAGATTGCCAATCTATTGCCGCTGCTGGGGAAGCTAAATGAAAAGCTCACCATCCGCGATGCGCTGCCGCAAATCGAGGTTGCGATTGGTGAGCATGTGGATGTGCTGGTGCTGCGCATCCTGCAATCGCTCTCGCCCCAGGATGAGATGATGATCAGGCAATTTGCCGATACCCACAATGTGCAGTTCTGGCTGCAAACCAAAGGGCCGGAAACAGCGATGCCGTTCCATCCGTTGGGTGCGCCGCAGCTTTCTTACAGCTTGCCGGAATTCGGCATCACCATGCCGTTTGCGCCGACCGAATTCACCCAGGTGAATGGCGAGATGAACCGGCTGATTGTCAGCCGCTCCATGCGCCTGCTCAAGCCGCAACCGGGCGAACGCATCGCCGATTTTTTTTGCGGACTGGGTAACTTCACCCTGCCGATTGCGCGTAGCGGAGCAGAGGTGCTGGGCATCGAAGGCAATGCCGCACTGGTGAAACGCGCGCAGCAAAATGCCAAATATAATGGTTTGTCAGGCAACACCCAATTTACTGCAATGAACCTGTTTGAGATGGATGAGGTCGCTCTTGCCCAACTCGGCTTGTTTGACAAGTGGCTGGTTGATCCTCCGCGCGATGGCGCAATCGAACTGATGAAATCCATCAGTGCAGAAACGGCGCCACGCCGCATCGTCTATGTCTCGTGCAACCCATCCACGCTGGCGCGCGATGCGGCGGTGCTGGTGCATGTGAAGGGCTACAGCCTCCGTAAAGCGGGCGTGATGAATATGTTCCCGCATACCTCGCACGTGGAATCTATTGCGGTGTTTGACAAGATGTAACCATAGCGGATTGACACCCGGATAACTGCGGATGCTCAGCACCCAGGCAGAGTTATGTTTGCTAATTCGCGACGACTGCCTTACCAACAAATATGACGGATTCAAAGGTGCGGTCCAGGCTCTTGCTGTAATAATTGGACATTATCGCGCCGTCGCTAAAGCGAATTGTGTCGCCTTCTTTTACTTTTATCGTTGGGGCGGCAATCCATACGTTTTTCCCATCTTCGGACAACTCGATGTATGTGTACATGCCGGCGTCAATACTGCTGAGTACCTTTCCGCTGCGATTCAGGCCTGCTCCCGGCCCCGTCTTGGCGTTCGCAAGCATCCGTTTGGCATCCTTATTTCCCTGTGCAGATGATTTCTGATACCACTTGAATGCTTCTGCAACGTCTTTCGCTATGCCTTTTCCGTTTTCATACATATATCCGAGTTCGAATTGTGCGTTAGCATTTCCCTGCGTTGCGGCTTTGAGGTACCACTTGGCCGCTTCAGCATCGTTTTTTGCCACGCCTCGCCCGTCTGCATAATGCAAACCGAGATCATATTGTGCGGAAGCATTCCCCTGTTCCGCTGCCTTTTTTACTTGCTCAAAGGTCTTGGCGGCATTGCGGGTTGCTGTGCTGCTGTCTTCAGCGTGAGCCGGCAGCGAGATGAATATCAGTGTCGCCAAAATAATTCTTAATGTCTTCATTTTAAAGTTCCCTTGGAGTTATGTTTTTCGATGGGTGAGCCTCTCACTGCCAAATTTTCATTTCGTTGAGTGATGAAC
Organism: Nitrosomonadales bacterium; assembly: GCA_023259015.1. Classification (GTDB taxonomy): domain Bacteria; phylum Pseudomonadota; class Gammaproteobacteria; order Burkholderiales; family Gallionellaceae; genus CAITJF01. Next base: position 6,503 of record JAHFRC010000070.1, read on the forward strand.
AGGTCATTCAGATGGTGGTGCCGAGTACTGCAATGAACTGAAACTGACTGCCCGAAACTGTTTGGTTCTATGCATTCAGAGCACCGTATAGTGCGCTTGCTGCGGCGTGCGCCAATTTGCTAAGCAAGTTAAGCGCAGAGGCCGAAGCAGAAAAGCAATAAAAAGCGAACCGAAGTTGCTTCGCCTGGCGTTAGTCCCGTTCGCCGCTGAATGCCATCAGCAGGTTCAACAGGTTGATGAACAGGTTGTAGATGTTCATGTACAGGCCCAGCGTAGCCATCACGTAATTAGTCTCGCCGCCATGCACGATGCGGCTCACATCGAACAGGATGTAGGCCGAGAAAACCATCACGGCGATGGCGGAAATGGTCAGCGAAAGGGCGGGAATCTGGAAGAATAAGTTCGCCAGCGAAGCGACGATCAGTAGGATCAGCCCAATGAACAAGAATTTACCCATGAAGCTGAAGTCTTTCTTGGTGACGGTGGCGATGGTCGCCAGGCTGCCGAATATGATACCGGTGCCGCCAGCGGCCAGGCCCACCAATTGCGCGCCGTTTTTCAGGTGCAGCGCCACTTGCAGGATGGGGCCGAGGAAAACGCCTGCCAGAAAGGTGAAGCCCAGCAGGGCGGCGATGCCCCACACGCTGTTACGCAGGGCGGTGACGGCAAGCAGCATGCCCATCATCGCGCCGAACATCAGCAGCGAGGACATGACGGGGCTTTGAGCCATGAACGAGAAGTTGATCGCCATTCCTGCGAATGCGCCGATCACTGTGGGAATCATGGTGATGGCCAGCATCATGTAGGTGTTACGCAATACCTTGTTCTGATCAAGGGCGAGCAAACCGGATTGCGTAATGGCTTGAGATTCGTATTGCATTTTTTCCTCCTGGAAAAGTATTGAATGAAAGCAGACATTAAGACTACAGAAATAGGGCAAAAGTTGCAATGGGAAATGCGTGTATTTCCCCTTTGTTTTGTGTTTTGGAGCCGCAGATGGTTTTCAGGTATCATGCGCGCTCCTCAGGAAGCTTGGCCGAGCGGTTGAAGGCACCGGTCTTGAAAACCGGCAAGGGTTCGCGCCCTTCGTGAGTTCGAATCTCACAGCTTCCGCCAGTTACCTGTTTTACCCCGTCCAAAGATGTACACGAAACCCGTATAGAACCTAGCTTCTTGCGGGTTTTTTGTTTCATGCCGTATTTTCCCGTCTATTGCAATCTACCAACAATTGTGGGTAAATGTGTGGGTAAATGATTTACCAATACTGTTTTTTACCAACAAGCGGGGTGATGCCATGAAACTGACTGATACAGCGGTAAGGAAAGCGAAGCCACAAGCCAAGCAATACAAAATGACAGACGGCGGA
>JAHFRC010000002.1 GCA_023259015.1 Nitrosomonadales bacterium
TAAGAGATCGCTTTGCCCATATGTAGGAAAGCTTCTTACAAAGAAATCGGAAATCTTCTGATTTTTTCCTTTTGCTTCGTAGCGCAAGATGTAACCGTCGAACAAAGACTATTTTTAACTTGCAAGGAGATGAATTATGAATGCAACTCAACTGCATGAAGAAATCAAGGAGGCCAATTTGTCTTATATGCTGCTTGCGCGGCAGATGATCAATGAGGACAAGGAAGCAGCCATCTTTCGCCTTGGCATAAGCGAGGAAATGGTTGAGTTGGTCGCCGGATTAAGCCCAGCACAATTGCTCAAGATGGCAGCGTCCAACATGTTGTTGTGCCGTTTCCGCTTCGATGAAAAACTGTTGCTCAACATGATCACCGATTACAACAAGGACCGGATGATGACACAGGCACATACCGCCATTCTGATGGCCGGACAGCCGCTGGAAGCTCTGGCAGCCTGATTTCAACCATGGATGGGAATTGTCATGCGTAATAAGAGTGTAGTCACAGAAGCACACCAAATCCGGATTGCCGTAGACTTGATCGAATTGGGTGCGCGTTTGCAATTGTTGCAGGAAGAAACGGCACTAAGCCGCGAGCGATTGCTCAAGCTATACAAGGAAATAAAGGGAATTTCTCCATCCAAGGGCATGTTGCCCTATTCGACAGACTGGTTTATGAGCTGGTCGCCCAACATCCATTCTTCGCTGTTCATGGACATCCATCAGTATCTGGTGACAAATACCAGCCTCTCCGGCATCGAGGCGCTGATCAAGAGTTACCGCCTGTACCTTGAGCAAATCAGCGTTAGCGGTGAAGAGCCTGTGCTGAGCATTACCCGCGCATGGTTTCTGGTGCGTTTCTTCAAGGCGCAAATGCTGCAACTGACTGCCTGCAACGAATGTGGCGGACACTTTGTCGTGCATACCAATGACCTGTGTTCCGACTATGTATGCGGCATTTGCCGTCCGCCGTCGCGTGCCGGGAAAACCAGGAAAAACAGCCTTGCATCCGAGCTGTCGGCATTAAGCCAGGCGGCTTGAAGCACCCTGCCTCCTACTTGCCAAGCAGCGCGCCTTATGCCACCGCTTCATGCCAGCCCGTATGCAGCCGTTATTAGATGTGCAGCAAATAACCCAGCCCAGCCAGCGCGATGCCGGTCAGTAACATTCTTTGTTGTAAAGTATTCCGGCATACTCAAACGGGTTCCGTTTTATTTTTCCTGCGTTGCATCTTCCAAAACTCATTTTCGGGTTAATTCATTGGAGCCAATGTGGTAACCTATCGGAAAAATTCGCCATATAACTTCGAGGGGGTTTAACCATGTTGGTGATTGCAGGATATTTGGCTGTGGCATTCTCGGTGTTCGGCGGTTTTATGCTGGCCGGCGGACACATAGCTGCCCTGCTACAACCGATCGAGCTGCTAATGATAGGCGGTGCCGCCATAGGTTCTTTTCTTGTGGGTAACACCGCCAAGGCCATCAAGGCCACGCTTAAGGCGTTACCCAATGTATTGAAGGGCGCCAAGTATAAAAAAGATAACTACATGGAGCTCATGGCGTTGCTCTATGAACTGCTTGGAAAGGTTCGCAAGGAAGGGTTGATGTCCATCGAAAACGATGTCGAAAACCCGGATGAAAGCCCTATTTTTGCCAAATATCCTACTGTGCATGACGATCACCATGTAGTGGAATTCATGACTGATTACTTGCGTATCATGGTGAGCGGAAACCTGAATGCAATGGAGATTGAAACCCTGATGGAAGTGGAAATCGACACGCATCACCACGAGGCTATGGAACCTTCGCATGTGATAGCCAAAATGGGCGATGCCATGCCGGCCTACGGCATCGTTGCGGCAGTGATGGGGGTAGTGCATACCATGGAGTCGATGGGCATTCCACCCGCCGAACTGGGTATCCTGATCGCGCATGCGCTGGTCGGCACTTTCCTCGGCATCCTGATGGCTTATGGCTTTGTCGGGCCATTGGCAGCCAAGCTGGAACAGAAAGCGGATGAATCCACCAAGATGTTGCAGACCATCAAAGTGACATTGCTGGCCAACTTGAATGGCTATGCGCCGGCAATGGCAGTGGAATTTGGCCGCAAGGCGCTGTATTCCACCGAACGCCCTGGGTTCGTCGAGTTGGAAGAGCACGTCAAGCAAAAGCGCTGACCAGCAACAAAATTACATAATCTGCAACCTGCTGACAGGCAAGCAGAGTTATCGGGAATCCAGACGGACTGAACTGCACCATGGCGAGTAACGAAAAACGACCCATAGTAGTCAAACGCATCAAGAAGGTGGAGGGCGCCCACCACGGCGGCGCATGGAAGATCGCCTATGCCGATTTCGTTACGGCAATGATGGCATTTTTCCTTTTGATGTGGTTAACGTCCACTGTTTCCGAAGGTGACCTGAAAGGCATTGCGGAGTATTTCAAAACCCCGCTCAGGGTGGCGCTTGCCGGAGGAAAAGGCAGTAGCGAGAGTGTCAGCTTGATCCAGGGCGGCGGCGAAGACTTGACACGCAGCAAGGGCCAAGTAAAAAAAGGTATTTCGCAGCCAGAAAAGAAAATTGTCAATCTCAAGACGGTGCAAGAGGAAGTTTTGCGTATCGAAAGAGAAAAGGAATTGGAAAAACTCAAAGAGCTGAAATCCAGTATTGAGAAGGCGATTGACGCTAATCAGAAATTGCAACAATTCAAAAAACAAATCTTGCTTGATATCACTTCTGAAGGTTTGCGTATCCAGATCATAGATGAGAAAAATCGCCCCATGTTCCAGAGCGGAAGTGCAGTTCTCGAGCCCTACACCAAGGAAATCCTGTATGAAATTGGCACCATGCTAAATCAGGTTCCAAACAAAGTAAGCCTGTCCGGGCATACTGATGCGCAAACCTACACCTATAGCGAAAAAGGATACAGCAACTGGGAATTGTCGGCGGATCGCGCAAATGCCGCGCGCCGTGAGTTGCTTATGGGAGGCATGGAAGAAAATAAAATAGTGCGCGTGGTCGGACTATCTTCAGCCGTGCTGTTCGACAAGACTGACCCGCTTAACCCGCAAAACCGCCGCATCAGCCTCATTGTTATGAACAAAAAAGCGGAAGAATCTGCCCGCAATGATGGGGGTACAGTCGAAGTGGACAACGAAAAAATTAGCGATTCCAACCAGGCGGTCAAGAGTGGAATAGAGGCTCTGCCACCACCTGCCATCAAGTAAAATTTTTGCTGCTTGCAGCGAGAATAAAACCCAAAAAAATTAAAGTTTTCAGTTATGAAGCCGTTATGAAACAGCAGGCTGTGGAAAGCTATTCACCTAAGATAGCAAAAAGGGCGTGGAAAAATGAATAGTTGGTGGAGTTCGTTATCTGTCAGAAATAAATTACAGATCCCTATTCAAGTAGTTTTATTGCTGATCATGGTAGTTGCCCAGTGCTGGGCATTCGACAAGTTTGAGAAGCGCATTATGGAAGAGGCAAAGCAAAAAGCATTGATATCTGCGGATGGGGTTATCAATGGGTTGAATACGATGATGATCAATGGCAGCATCGGCCAGGCAAGCCAGCGCCAATGCGCTTTCCCAACTGTCACAGGATAGCCTGCAGCAGGCAGCACAAGGCCAGCAAAGCCTGCAGGATAATGATAGGAGAATTGGGCAAGTTAGAAATGCCGTACAGCAGATAGCCAGCTCAGTCGAGGCATTTGTGAAAAGCACCAAGGCTATTTCCAGCATGACGCAGCAGGTGCACGAGATTGCCGAGCAAACCAACCTGCTGGTGTTGAACGCCGCTATCGAAGCGGCGCGGGCGGGCGAACAGGAGCGCGGCTTTGCAGTGGTGGCGGACGAAGTGCGTAAGCTGGCCAGGAAATCGCAAGCAACGTGGAAAATATCGCAGCGATGGCGGGGAGAAACAATGCAACCGCCATGCACACGGTACAAGCGATAAAGGGCATGGAGCAACTTGCCAAAAATTTTGAAAGATATATGAAACATTTCAGGCTATGGCCATAGAATATAAAATGAAAAATTTTTTCGCATCCAGCAAATACTGTAACGGAGCCAACCATGTCCGAATTGCTTAGAAATATAGATGCACGCACCAAGCTGGCGGGAACCAACAAGCTGGAAATCCTGATGTTCACGCTCGGTCTGGACTCCCGCACCGGGCGCCGCGAAACCTTTGGAATCAATGTGTTCAAGGTACGCGAGGTGATGCGCGTACCAGCTATTACCCGCGCGCCGGAAATGCCCGATGCTGTGGAGGGTATGGTAAGCCTGCGCGGGGCGCTGGTTCCGGTGGTTGACTTGGCGAAATATGCCAAGGTGCAGACCGATGTCAAACCGGGAATTCTGATAGTCACTGAATATAACGGCCACACACAAGGCTTTTTGGTCGAGGCGGTGGATACCATCCTGCGTATCGATTGGGCCGCCATGAAAGCGCCGCCGGATATGCTTAATACCCAGATGGGCGGCCTGGTGACGGCAGTTACCGAACTGGCTGATGGGCGCCTGGTGATGATGATGGATGTGGAAAAGGTGTTGGCCGAAACCGGACATTTTGACGATGAGATCGCATTAAAAGGCGTCCAGCCAATCAACGTGTCAGGGCGGACGGTATTTTTTGCCGACGATTCCTCAGTGGCGCGCAAACAGATCGAACGTACTCTGGATGCAATGCAGGTAAACCATATCTCCGCCATTAACGGCCTCAAGGCGTGGGAAGAACTGCAGAAAATAGCCAATTACGCCGAGTCGGCGAAGATTCCCGTAAGCGATATGGTGCAGATTATCCTGACCGACGTGGAAATGCCTGGAATGGACGGGTACATGCTCACGCGCAAGGTCAAGGAAGACAAACGCTTCGTCAATATTCCCGTGCTGATGCATTCGTCGCTTTCCGGCACTTCCAACCAGCAGCTTGGCAAATCCGTCGGTGTGGATGAATACGTGCCCAAGTTTGAACCGCAGAAGCTGGCGCAAACGCTCGAGCGTCTGCTGACCGGCAGCAGAATTACACAATCTGGCACGAAGCGCGTGCAGGGTTAACAAGGAGATAAATCATGTCGCTAGCAGAACTACAAACCACCTCAATGAGGGCCTTGCAGCCGGCAGAGGGCGGCCTGTTTGACAATGTGGATGCGAGAACCAGCCTGGCCGGATCCAACAAAATGGAGATCCTGCTGTTTTCGCTTGGCACGCAGGAAATATTTGGCATCAATGTATTCAAGGTGAAGGAAGTGTGCCGCGCCATGCACATTACCAAAACCCCCAACATGCCGAATGGCGTGGACGGCATCGTGTCGTTGCGCGGGCATATTATTCCGGTGTTGACCCTGGCCAAATTCCTGGGGTTCAACGGAAATGCGCCGAGTGCGCAGAATACCATGATGGTGGCCGAATATAGCCGCCACATTCTCGGTTTCCTGGTGCATAAAGTAGATCGCATCATCCGTGTGGACTGGGATAAGGTGCGCCCTGCAGAAGGCATGCTGGCGGGTGACGAGGGCATGGTCACCGCAATCACCGAGTTGCCGGACGGCAAGCTGGTTTCATTGCTGGACGTCGAGCAAATTCTCGCTAGCGCATTCGGGGAAGATGTGGTGGATAACATCGAGAAGGTGGAAAGAGGGCATGAATTATGTGTCTTTTTCGTGGATGATTCTGGTGTGGCCCGTAAGAAAATAAGCGAACTGCTCGACAAGATGAGTGTGAAACACATGCAGGCAAACAATGGGCTGGAAGGATGGGAGCGGCTGAAGGGTTTGGCGGACGCTGCCCAGCATAGCGGCATAAGCCTGCATGACCAGATACAAATTATATTGGTGGATGCAGAAATGCCGGAGATGGACGGTTACGTGTTAACCCAGCACATAAAGGCTGATAAACGTTTCGACGGCATCCCGGTGGTAATGCATTCTTCATTGTCGTCCGAAGCCAATCGGGATATGGGAAAACGGGTAGGGGTTGATTACTATGTTCCCAAGTTTGATGCGGCGGTGCTGGCCAATACATTGCGCCCCCTGCTGGCAACAAAGTAATAGGATGCCCGCAGAGGTTCTCGCACCATGAGGATACAGGGAATCAACTAGGCGATAAATCGCATATGGAATTGGCAGTAACGGGAGGATTATTGTGGTTGACGCAAACATGAAATTTCTGATCGTGGACGATTTTTCCACCATGCGGCGCATCGTGCGCAACCTGCTCAAGGAGCTTGGTTTCACCAATGCGCAAGAGGCCGAGGACGGCGTTGATGCGCTGAATAAACTGCGCGGGGAAGATTTTGATTTCGTTGTATCGGACTGGAACATGCCCAACATGACCGGGATCGAGCTGCTCAGGGCTATCCGCGCAGACGCAAAACTTAAACACTTGCCGGTGTTGATGGTGACCGCTGAGGCCAAGCGCGAAAATATCATTGAGGCAGCACAGGCGGGAGCCAGCGGCTATGTGGTCAAGCCGTTTACTGCCGGCACGCTGGATGAAAAGCTGAAGAAGATCTTTGAGAAAATGCCTAAGTGAGAGATGCCATGACCGATAACACACAAGATTCAGACGATTTGGAAGCGCTGTTTGACAGCATCGTCTCGGCAAACAGCCAGCAAGAGGCGGCTGGCGAAGCTTCCCCTCCAGGAGATGAAAGCAAATCGCCGGACAAGGTAATCAACAAGATTGGACACATGGCGCGCTCCCTGCATGACACACTGCGCGAATTGGGTTATGACAAAAATCTGGAAAGGGCTGCATCTTCCATTCCAGATGCGCGCGACCGCCTCAATTATGTTGCCACCATGACCGAGAAAGCAGCCGAGCGTGTGCTGAATGCCACCGACGCTGCACAGCCGGTAGTGGAAAAAATTGAAGTCGAGTCGCAGCGGCTTGCACGCGAATGGCAGAAGCTCTTTGATAAACAGCTCAATGTCGAGCAGTTCAAGAACTTGGCCATGCAAACCCATGCGTTTCTTGCTGATGTACCCAAGCAAACCAAGGCGACCAACGCCTACCTGATGGAGATCATGATGGCCCAGGATTTCCAGGATCTTACTGGGCAGGTCATCAAGAAGATCGTTGCAGTAACGCAGCAAATGGAAAAACAATTGCTGGAGTTGTTGGTCGAAAATCCTCCCTCCACCGCCAATCCGGATGCCTATGCCGGAATGCTGAATGGCCCCGTGATAAATGCGGCAGGACGCACCGATGTGGTGACCGGCCAGGATCAAGTGGACGAGTTGCTGGCAAATCTCGGGTTCTAAAAAATGAACGATTTTGCAGGCATGGAAGAATTGATGCAGGACTTCCTGACGGAAGCTTCCGACCTGCTGTCTGACGTCGACAGCAAGCTGATGGGCCTGGAAAAATCACCCCATGACCGCGACCTGCTTAATGTCATTTTCCGTGGCTTTCATACCATCAAAGGCGGCGCCGGATTTCTCAACGCGACAGAATTGGTCACCCTGTGCCATCTCACGGAAAACCTGTTTGACAAGTTGCGCAACGGCGAGTTGGTTTTGACCGCCGAACTTATGGATGTAATTTTTTCCGCTACCGGTGAGGTTCGGCAAATGTTTGGGGCGCTGGCACAAAACCGGCAGCCGGACGCCGCACCGCCGCATATCATAGCCGCATTGCATGCTGCGCTGAAGGGCGAAACAATGGCAGCAGCAAAAGTAGCGCAAGCTACAGCACCGCAATCCGCACTATCGGCAGTGCCGCAGTCTACTGATGGATTGGACTGGAATTTGTTATACCAAACCTTGGTGGGCGGCGCTGCACCCGCAACGGCTCAAGCGTCGCCTACCGCTGCTGCACCAACGAATACGGCACCTCATTCTGCAGAACAGCAGAAGATCAACTCGCTCGGCAGGCGGACAGCCGATATTCCCGGCAACAAGGCGCCGCCTGCTGGCCGCCGCGAAAATGAGGCAGCCAAGGACAACACCATACGTGTGGACACCGACCGGTTGGATCAGGTGCTCAATCTTTCCGGCGAAATCGGGTTGACCAAGAACCGCTTGACTCATCTGCGCAGCGACTTGATGCAAGGGCGCTCGGATGCGCCCACATTGCGTGCCCTTGATCAATCAGTCAGTCAGCTCGACATGCTGGTGGTAAGTTTGCAAAACGCCGTAATGAAAACGCGCATGCAGCCCATCGGCCGTTTATTCAATAAATATCCACGCTTGGCGCGTGACCTGGCACGCCAACTGGGCAAGGATGTAGAGCTGGTGTTATCAGGTGAAGAGACCGAAATTGACAAGACCATGATTGAGGATCTCAATGATCCATTGGTGCATTTGATTCGTAATGCGGTTGATCACGGCGTGGAAGAGCCGGCACAGCGCGCGGCGGTAGGCAAGCCGGAAAAAAGCCTGGTTCATCTTGGTGCGCGCCAGGAAGGCGACCACATCCTCATCACTATATTGGATGATGGCAAGGGCATGCGTCCCGAAGTAATCCGCAACAAGGCAATCGAAAAGGGCTTGATCAGCGCAGAAACAGCCAACAGTTTGGATGACGAGCAATGCCTTGGACTTATTTTCTTGCCGGGGTTTTCAACCAAGGATGAAATTTCCAGCGTCTCCGGACGAGGTGTCGGCATGGATGTGGTAAAAACCAATATCCAGAAACTGAAAGGTTCCATCAGCATCAAATCCGAATCTGGCAAAGGCAGCGAATTCACTATTTCTCTTCCACTTACTCTTGCCATCCTGCCGGTGTTGCTATTGCGCCTGTGCAACCAGTCATTTGCCGTACCTTTGTCACTGGTGCGGGAAATTCTTTCGGTATCGCAAGAAGAACTGCAAATGGTTTCCGGCAAACCAACCATGGTTGTGCGCGGTGAAGTGTTGCCGGTGCTGTCATTGGCCAAGTTGATAGGCTGGGAGCAGACAGAAATACCGGAAGTGGGAGTGTTGATGCAAGTGGGCAGCAGCAGCTTCATTCTCTCTGCAGATGGTTTTGCGGGCCATGACGATGTGGTAATCAAGTCTTTGGACACTTTCCGCCCCAAGGGGGTGGCAGGTGTAACCATGTCCAGTGAAGGAGAGATTGTATTGATCTTGGACATAAAGGAGTTGCTTGGTGAAGTACGCGGGCATAGTTCATAAGGAAATATCATGCAAACACTCAACCCACAATTTGAAAAAAGCGCTGAACCGACGGCCCAGCAATTTGGTAACGGCGGCAAGCTGCTGGCCATTGTTGCGGCTACCATGCTGTTGCACTGGGGCACAGCTGGAATGGCAACGGGGATTTCGGCACTGGGGCTGCACATTACCGTCACAGCCATAGCTGTTATTTTAGTTTGGCTTGCCTGTTTTCAACAGCAAAGCAATAAAACCAGCGACGCTATGCCAGTCGCATATGAAAGCTGTGGGCTTGATAACGTGCTGCTGCAAACACACTCTGAATTTGCCACCCATTTTGCCGGAGCAAATGACGACCTGGCGCAAGTGCAGGCATTAATAGGCGATGCGATAGGGAAATTGCTCAGCAGTTTTGACGGAATGCATCATTTGATCCAGGCACAGCGCGATGCGGCGCTCTCCATAATTGAAGGGCAACCTGGCGAAAGAAATGTATCCATTGAAAGCTCGCTGGATGAAACCACGGAAACCCTTAAGGCGCTGGTTGGCAGCATTATAAACAACAGCAAGATAGGCGTGGAGCTGGTGGAGAAAATGGAGGGCGTCAGCCAACAAGTATCTGGTATTCTGCTTATCCTCCGCGAAATTGATGCCATCTCCAAACAAACCAACCTGTTGGCGCTTAATGCTGCCATTGAGGCTGCGCGTGCGGGAGAATCCGGTCGCGGGTTTGCAGTAGTGGCGGATGAGGTGCGCAAACTGTCGGCACGCGCCGAACACTTTAGCGCGCAGATACGCGCGAGTGTCAATCTGGTGCGCAAATCCATTTCTGATACCGAGCAATCCATCAACCAGATGGCTTCACTGGATATGGTTTTCGCCTTGGAGTCTAAATCAAGACTGGATACCATCATGCAGCGCGTGCAGTTAACGAACCAGAATATGTCACAAGTAATCGTCAAGCAGAACGAGATTGCCAGCCAGGTGGATCAAGTGGTTGGCAGCGCCGTTACCTCGCTGCAATTCCAGGATTTGGTAAGCCAGTTATTGCAGCACTCCAGGCTGCGCCTCGAAAGCATGCAGCATGCTTGGGGCAGGATGGGTACCCTGGCCCAGGAAGAGAAGAACGGCAAAGCCACTTCGGCGACCGAGGTGGAAGTGGTGCACAAAGAAATTACCGAAATATTCAAGCGTGCCAATGAAACGTGCCAACGCAACCCAGTGCGCCAGGAACATATGCAAAGTGGCGACATTGACCTGTTTTAATGGCATTGTCCGGCATGAAATGGTTTGCTGGAATAAATAGACGGGTGTTTCAGAAAGGATGGGCAAATGTTAAACGATATGAAAATCAGCACACAGTTATCGATTCTGCTGGTGTTCATGCTGGTGGGAATGGTGTTGACTGGCGGGTTGGGACTGTACGTTTCCGGCAAGGTTAATAGCAAGCTGGAAGAGGTATTTGACCAGAAATTAGTACCGATCGTACAACTGACTGCCATCGCCAAAGCGAATTTGAATAACCGGCTGGCCATATCCAATTCGGTAATTCAACCAGAGAATATACCAAACTATATTCAGGAGATAGGCAAGAACAAAGCCGAAATTGACCGCCAATGGGAAGCATTTTCAAAATCCCTGACTGATGAAGAGGACCAGGTGCTGGCGGCAAAATTTGCCCAAGTGCGTGGGCGTTTTGTCGAAGAAGGGATCAAACCGGCTGTGGCTGCGATGCGCGACAGTAATCTAGCCGAGATCAAGCGCATACAAGTAGAACATGTTGCCCCCATGTATGCGCCCATGTTCGAGGCACTGGACGCTCTGATCGAAATGGAAAAGCGCGATTCCGAAAAATTGCACGAAGAATCAGTCACCGCCTTCAAAACCATGCGCATTTTATCCATCGGAATGATCTTGATTGGCTCGGTATTATCTATCATTCTGGGTTTTTCAATCATAAGCGGCGTCAATCGCTCGGTGAGCGAATTGAGCAGTGTGATGATAACAATGTCAGCAGATGGCAATTTGAGCGCACGCGCCAAGGTATATGGCAAGAATGAAATCGGCAAGGCTACAATAGCATTCAATGCCTTGCTTGACAGTTTCACCAAAATTATTGGAAAAGTACTTGCCAATTCAAGCGCCGTGTCCAACACCGCAACGCAGCTCTCACAATCCTCATTTCAAATAGCGCAAAGCTCGCAGACACAAAGTGAGGCTTCCGCTGCCACCGCAGCATCGGTTGAGCAAATTACTGTAAGCATTAATTCGGTTGCCGCCAATACAGAAGATTTGCGCAAACTGGCCGAGAAAAGCCTGGATCAAACCCGGCAAGGCAATCAGAGTGTCACGGCAATGATCGGTGAGGTGCAGAGCGTGCAAGAAGCAGTCAACCAAATAGCCGAGTCAGTCAAAGAGTTTGTAGGAAGTACACAAGCTATTGCTGGCATGACCCAGCAAGTAAAGGATATTGCCGAGCAAACCAATTTGTTGGCGTTAAATGCGGCCATTGAGGCAGCGCGCGCCGGTGAACAAGGACGAGGCTTTGCGGTAGTGGCTGATGAAGTGCGCAAGTTGGCGGAGAAATCTGCGCAGGCTGCCAATGAAATAGACCAAGTAACCAGCTTGCTGAATGGGAAATCAACCCAAGTTGAAAAAGCCGTACAAGCTGGATTGCATTCCCTGCAAACTACACAGGAACAGATTGGACGTGTTTCATCCATATTGACCGAAGCTGGGGAGTCGGTATTGCAATCCAGCCATGGTGTAAATGATATTGCTGCTTCGGTAAATGAGCAAAGCTTGGCGAGCAATGAAATTGCACGTAATGTTGAAAAGATTGCGCAAATGTCAGAAGAAAACCATGCGGCGGTGGAATCAAATGCTCAAGACATTAAGCGGCTGGAACAGTTGGCTAATGAATTGCAGTGTATGGTAAGTCGATTCAATGTATAAGCTATAGTAGTTTCGATTTGATCTGACACCTCACTTGCAAAAGTGAGGTACCTACCAGCGCACACATCAAGGCAAGATGTGCTGTGGCAGAATGCCTATTGAAACCATGATTGCCGGAAAGGAGATTTGGAACGAAGAAGTTGATAAACTGAACTCGATCTAACAGCAACCGCATAGCTCAGAATCGGTAACTGCCAGATCAAGTTTGAACTACTACATATTAATTTAAAAAATACTTGATGAACACTACTCCGAAAACCTGTCCACTACTATTCATCGTCGACGACAATCCGTTCTTTGGCGACCTTATTGTTAATGCGATCCACAAGGGCGGTTACGAGTCCTATTCTATTTTGAGCGGCCAAGACTTGCTTGACCGTCTTTCTGAAAGGCCGGATGTCATCGTTCTAGATATTAGCATGCCAGATATGGATGGCATTGAGGTAATTAAAGCGTTGGCAAAGGCTCAATATCGTGGTCGGCTAATCTTGTGCAGTGGATTTTTGCCAGACATAATTGATGCCGCAGCTGACATTGCAAAAGGCAGCGGCTTAAACCTTGTGGGCACAATGATCAAACCATTTCGGGTAGCGCAGCTGTTGGAATTACTTGCATCGCCGGTTTCCGATGAAACTGCGTGACACAATCGGATTAACGAACTATATGCAATTTTCCCATGCACTTGTCTGTCAGTTCAAGTTGGGCCACTGCAGTTAATTGAACCATGATAATCCAGTGCCCAGATTTTTTCTGCTACAGCTTGCAATCGCAGAAAAGCAACCTGTTATCCCCCCCATATTGCCGCAGCAGCTGTAGCATCCCCGCCGCCTTGTCCAGAGTTTCCTGATATTCCTCTGCCGCATCGGAATCCGCCACGATGCCGCCGCCTGCCCAGCAACAAATTTCATTGCCGGAGTAAACCAGTGTGCGAATCGCAATGTTGCTATCCATGTCGCCATTAAAACCGACATATCCTATCGCACCGCAGTAAACGTTGCGTGGATGCGGCTCCAGTTGCTCGATGATTTGCATGGCACGCTGTTTGGGTGCACCGGTGACGGAGCCGCCGGGGAAGCAGTCGCGCAGCAAGTGCAGCGCATCGCGTTCCCTGGTTAACTTGCCCGTCACCGTGCTGACAAGGTGATGCACGTTGGCGAAGCTTTCAACTTCGAACAGCCTGGGCACATGCACCGATCCGGGTGTGCAACTTTTGCCGAGATCGCTGCGCAGCAAGTCTACAATCATCAAATTTTCCGCGCGGTCTTTGGGATGATTGCGCAACTCTTCGGCCAACCGCTTATCCTGTTGCGGATCACTGCTGCGCGGACGGGTGCCTTTGATTGGCTTGGTTTCCACGCTGCCGTTTTGCACGCGCAGAAAACGTTCCGGCGAAGCGCATAATATTTGTGTCTGCGGCAGGTTGAGAAACGCGGAATACGGCGCGGGGTTCAAGCTGCGCAACGCAAGATAAGCCCCAAAGGCATCGCCAGATGCGGCGGCGCTGAAGCGTTGCGCCAGGTTAACCTGATAGCAGTCTCCAGCCCGCAAATAGTCTTGCACCTGCGCAAAGGCAGACATGTAACTGTCCGGAGTGAAATTGGAAATGACGCCTCCATCTACACTAAACGTATCGGCGGGTAATTTGTCCGCGCGCCGCAAGCGTTCAAGAATTTCCGGCAGCAGCGCTTTTGTTTCAGCATAGCGCTGCTGCGATACCAGTTGCGCGGTTTTTTGCACGTGGTCGAATACGATGGCCCAGTCATAGATGCCGATTGCCATGTCCGGCATATATTCGGCATCATGGGACAAAGTGGGCAGCAGCTTCATGCGGCGCGCCAGGCCGTAACCCCAATAGCCTAATGCTCCGCCCGAAAATGTAATACCGGGCATGGATGCGGCAGGCTTGCCCAGTTGTTGGCGTATCAAGTCGAACGGATCATCGCTCGTACATCGCGTTCCGGCTGCATCAGTAATCTCTGTTTCAATTCCACGCGTAACCAACGTCGCCACAGGCCGTGCGCAGAGGATGTCGTAGCGCCCCAACCCCGCACTGTCCAGCCACACGGCCCAAGGCAGGTCAGAGATAGCCGCATAGCAGGCAACGGTATCGGCAATGTAAGGTATGGGAATGCTATAAAACATGAATAAACGCAAGGGATAGAAATCCACTCCAATCCCGTGCCATTTTTTGCCGACGCATATATATCATCTGCGCCGTTCGAAAGTGGAAAGAAGAGCATGCCTGCTTGGTACAGACAATGAATTGAGCGCACACAGACCCGATCTGGTGCGCCCAGCAAAACAACCCACGAAACTGCTGCAGATAGCCCCGTTAAATTCCAAAAAACCTAGAGGCCACCTCCACAGTCTCTAGCCCCATCAATTCGGCTTACTGATGCCTGGCGTAGGAAAAGGCCAGGTTGTAGCCGGACGCACGGGTGCCGGAGCTGAGGGAGCGGGAGCCACAGCAGGCTTGCTAGCTGCAACAGCCGGTTTTTTGGCCGGAACTGCCTTTTTAGCAACTGGCTTTTTGGCTGCTGCCTTTTTAGCAGCTGGCTTTTTGGCTGCTGCCTTTTTAGCAGCTGCCTTTTTAGCAGCTGGCTTTTTGGCTGCTGCCTTTTTAGCAGCTGCCTTTTTAGCAGCTGGCTTTTTGGCTGCTGCCTTTTTAGCAGCTGGCTTTTTGGCTGCTGCCTTTTTAGCAGCTGGCTTTTTGGCTGCTGCTTTTTTAGCAGCTGGCTTTTTGGCTGCTGCTTTTTTAGCAGCTGGCTTTTTGGCTGCTGCCTTTTTAGCAGCTGGCTTTTTGGCTGCTGCCTTTTTAGCAGCTGGTTTAGCCTTCTTTGCTACTACCATTTCAATCTCCTTTGATAATTAATTAAAAAAACAACCCTGACAACTACTGCATCATCAGCACACCGCAACACGATGTAGCCGAAGCCCATTGACAAAACAGGGGGAACCGACCATTTTCCGGCCACGCGCTTTGAACAAGCTTCCTCCCCTATCTTGAATTAATATCCATCCCATCAGAATCAGTTAACAGCTTTTCTTGGTCGTCTCGAGGCCTAGTCATAAATTCCGAGCGGCTTGTATTACACCAGCGTGCCAGCGATTGCTCAATCAGGTCATATTCTTGCGTTGAGGTAGTTTCCTGGCTACCCTTTATGGTGATAAATACGTTGGCCATTGCAACAGAAATTTTCGCTGACTCAAATGGGAGGCCAAACTTTCTACGAGTCATTGTGTGTTGGCTAAATGGGGTATTGCAAGAGGGTAAAGGGTAGTCTGAAACGTCGCGGGCGGACTCTGGGGAAGGTAAAACACTTTCGGTAACAAGCAGCATGCAACTCCCTTTATACCGTTTCGGGAAAAACCAACCCGAAAACTGCAAAACTACTATATATAGTAGCCATGCTTCATTATTTAAGCTAATTGTAGTATATAAAAAAAAATTTGCAAGCAATATTTCGATCTATATAATTTTTTCTGCAAAAACCGTATGGGGTTTGCAACAAAATTATGCGGCTCATCGATGCAATATCAAGCGTACAAGCCTTGAGTTGGGGCATCTGTTTTTTCTGCCAGCCCTACATGGAGCCTGTCGCTTGGTTGGGTTGTATGCGTTTAGCGCCATCAAGATCGCCGTGCTGGGGCGCAAATTGTTAGCACATGGCAAAGTAGCGCGGCCAGTCAAAACAAGGGCCGGGATCGGTTTTGCGGCCCGGTGCAATGTCGGCATGCCCGACAATAAAGCGGATATGGTACGTGCGTTTTAGAAGTCGCGTCAGCCGAGCTAGCGCCTTATATTGCCGGTCATTAAACGGCATGTGATCGCTGCCTTCCAGCTCCACTCCTATAGAAAAATCATTACAGCCTGAGCGACCTTGCCAGGACGAAGCGCCTGCGTGCCAGGCGCGCCTGCCGCATGGCACAAACTGTATGATTTCGCCATTGCAGCGAATGAGGAAGTGTGCGGAAACTTTTAAACCCTGAAGTTGCGCATAGCAGGGGTGCGCTTCAATATCCAGCGCATTGGTAAACAGCTGTGTGATTGCCTTGCCGCCGAACTGGCCCGGCGGCAAGCTGATGTTATGGATGACCAGCATGTCTATCGCAATGCCTGGTGGGCGAGCATCACAATTCGGTGAGGCGATCCGGCGCACGCCGCTGAGCCAACCACCGGCACCCACCTTCACTGCTGCCCCTCCTTGTCACTGATTCCCAGCCGTCCCATACGGTAGCGTAATGCACGAAAAGTTATGCCTAGTATTTTTGCGGCGGCAGTGCGGTTAAAATTGGTTTGATGCAACGCATCCAGAATGGCAGTCCGCTCTACTTGGTCAAGGTAATCTGTAAGCGGATATTTGCTACTCATATCCGGCTTGCTCGCCATCACATCCATATCGACAGGAATCAGTTGCAAGTCGGCCAGCGTAATGAAGCCACTAGAACACAATGCCAACGCTCGCTCGATGATATTTTCCAGTTCGCGCACATTTCCTGGGAAATCATGATGGCGCAATGCCTGCATGGCTTCTGGTGCAAACTCAATCACTGCATCATTGCGCAGCCTGACTAGCAATTGGTTGGCGATGGCAGGAATATCATCGCGCATTTCGCGCAACGGCGGCATGGACAGGGTTATCACGTTCAGGCGGTAATACAGATCCTGGCGGAACTTGCCTTGCTGCACCTGCTCTGCCAGCGATTGGTGAGTAGCGCTGAGGATGCGCACATCCACCTCATCTTCCTGGGTGGCGCCCACTTTGCGCACTTTCTTTTCCTGGATGGCGCGCAATAATTTTACCTGCATTGGCAAGGGCAAATCGGCTACCTCATCAAGAAACAAAGTTCCCCCATTGGCCGCATGGAAGAAACCGTCGCGGTCATTATCTGCGCCAGTAAAGGCGCCTTTACGGTAACCAAAAAATTCGCTTTCCATCAGCGTTTCCGGGATCGCGCCGCAGTTCACCGCAACGAATGGCTGGTCGCGTCGGGCGCTTTTTTCCACAATCAGGCGTGCGGCCAACTCCTTGCCGCTGCCTGATTCGCCATTGATATGCACCGGAGCTTGGCTACGCGCCACACGTTCGATCAGGTCGCGCACCTTTTCCATGGCAAGCGAGTTTCCAAGCAACGTACGCACCCCGCTCCTTATGGCGGTAGAAGGTTGCGGCAACTTGAGCGCAGCCTTGACCAAGGCGCGCAATTGCTCCAGTGAAACCGGCTTGGACAGGTAGTCGAAAGCACCAGCCTTGAGCACGGAAACCGCATTCTCCATGTTGCCATGCGCGGTAATAACCGCAACAGGCACGCTCGGGTGGCGGGTGGCAATGTGCCGCACCACCTCCAAGCCGTCGCCATCCGGCAAACGCATGTCAGTCAGACACAGGTCGTAGTGTTTACCGTCCAGTTGTTGCAGGGCCTCGCGCACATTGGCGGCATGCTCGACCTGCAACCCCATGCGTACCAAGGCAAGTTCGATTAATTCCAATATGTCCGGCTCATCATCTACCACCAGCACACGCGCTGCAGCAGGTTGTTTGTCAGTATTCATCTTATCTCCCAAACACGATGTGAAAACATGCCCCACCCGCTGTTTGCGGAATATATTCAAGCGCCGCTCCGTTGGCTTCGCACAATTCACGGGCAATGTACAACCCCAAACCAGAACCGCCGGCTGCTGTGGTAACAAAGGGCTCAAACAATTGCTGGACGGCTTCGGCGGCCACTCCATAACCATCATCGGCAACTTCCAGTGTGGGCATTCCCTCGACAGAGCGCCATACACGCAGTTTCACGCTACCCGCCTGCTTGCGGCAATAACGTAAGGCATTACAACACAAATTCCACAATACCTGGTCGAGATGCCCACGGTCAAAATTCACTACACTACCCGGCTCCACTTCAACACGAAAGATTTCCTGCATAACATGCTCGGACTGGCACAATTTCACGACAAAACCGGGCAGTATATCGGCAAGACGCAACGATTCCGTCTGCGCCCGGTCGCGCCGGTTCAATTGCATCACATCCTGTACGATACGGTTCAACCGCGCAGTGTTATCCAGAATGATCTTGAGCAGCCGCATTTGCGCCGGATCGCGCCCCCCTTCCTGCAATAATTCCGTGGCATAGCTGATTGACGAAAGCGGGTTGCGTACCTCGTGGGCAATGTTGGCGGTCAACCGCCCCAGCGCCGCGAGCTTGATTTGTTGCGCCTGCGCCTGTACGCGCTGCATGTCTTCAAGGAATAGCACCGCACCCCAGAAACCTTCGCGTTGCACTGACAGAAAGTGTACACGTGCCTGCCGGCCAGTAACAGACAGACGCAACACTTCTGATCTGTATGTATGATTCTGCCGCCAGATAGCGAATTGTTTCGCCAATACCGGCGCGCAATCGTCCAGAGTAATGCTTCCCGTGGCAGGAAAAGTGTACCCGAGCAAACGCTCAGCGCTATGGTTATGCTGCCTGACCATTCCCCATTCATCCACCACCAACACCCCATCAGGCATATCCTGGATCACCAGCCGGTTTGCCTCTGCCATATTGGCCAGATCCGTACCGCGCTTGGCGGCAAGTTTTTCGCTGGCGAGAGAATATTTGGCTAGCGTGTGCGACACCCACGCCACTGCAAAATAGGCAGTGCTCAACAGCCCAGTTTGAACATACTGCGCAATATCAGCACCCTGAGTGAGCACCTCATAGGAGTGTTGGAATAATGCGGCAAGAGTAGCTAATGCAGCAAAGAAAAGGGTGATTTTGCCGCGGCCAATCAACCCGGCGGCTGCAAGCGACACCAGCAGCAACATTCCCAGGCTGCTCTGGATGCCTCCGCTGGCATGCGATAGCACCGTCACATAGACAATGTCCGTCCCGACCTGTAGCGCTAACTGCCAATTGGGATGAGGCCGGCGCAGTTTAATGGTCAGTTGCGTAATTAAAGCTAATACAACATAAACGATGCTGGCGCGAAAAAACAAAGGTAGATTACTTGAGCCAAAAGACAGGGAATCGCCAAAGCGGCTTACCAAAAACACAAACAGCGCCCCCAGAATCAGGCGATAAAAATTGAAGAGAGAAATTGAGCGCCACAAATCTTCCGGCACAGAGGCGGGATTAACGTGCGTTTGCAAGGCAAAGAAGGGTTGTCCGTCCTGCATCAGAATTATTCTGGCTTATCGGCATGTATGCGGCGATGTTCTTCGCTGCAATAGAATTTACCATTCGCTTGAATGCCATCACGCCTTGGCAAGTGCACTCCGCAATGCACACATGGCACCATATCTTCCACCTGCCCGGATAAAGTATCTTCCTTGGGCAGTTGCCTGCGATAGGATTTAAACAGCAAGTAAACGATGGCAATAATTGCAGCAAGAAACAGCAAGCGACTCATCGTGCCATACTCCTGAAAAAACCGCTCGTTGGTGGTTGAAAATTTATTCGGGGCGGCATTATTCTAACCCACGATTACTTTGCGCTGAATGGGTTTATTAATTCGGGATGGAGGGGAAACTCCATGGTGCGGAAAGCGCAACATGGCGACATGCTTAACCAGCATATGAAATGGGGATAATACTCAAAAACTACGCTTTAAACATTGCCACTGCGCCTTCCAACTCCGCAGCAAGGTTTTCCAGGTTACGTGCGATAGCAGCTGTTTCCTGGGCGGCGGCATAGTTCTCATCCGACATCTGCGCCACCCGTTCGACATTGCGCGCAATATCGCTGCTGGCTATGCTCTGCTCCTTAATGGCATTGCTGATGTCGCTTACCACATGGCTTACCCGCTGGGCACCGGCGCTTATCTGGTTGATCGCATCGCCTGCCTGCCCAGCCAGGTCCACACCCTGGTTGACCTGGGTGACACCGCCTTCCATGCTGCTAACGGCATTTTTGGTACCGTTCTGAATTCTGCCGACAATTTCGGCAATCACCTGCGTTGACTGCGAAGTGCGTTCAGCCAGCTTGCGCACTTCGTCCGCCACTACTGCAAAACCTCGGCCCTGCTCACCTGCGCGCGCCGCCTCGATGGCCGCATTGAGAGCCAACAGATTGGTCTGGTCGGCAATATCCTTGATTACCTGTACGATGGTGAAGATTTCATCGGACTGTTTGCCGAGATACTGAATAATTGCCGACGACTGATTTACAGTATCGGCAATCCGCCGCATATCGTCCACTACTTGCAGAATGACGCCGCTGCCCCTGGATGACAGATCGCCATTTTGCAGCGAACTGTTGTGCGCCTCCTTGGCATGCTCGGCGACCTGGTCTATGCTCACCGTCATCTGTTCCATGGTCGCAGCCATTGAGGCTGCGGCCTCGCTTTGCGATTGCGAGCTGCTGGTTACCTGGGTTGTAGCTGTGGCTACCTTGTGCGCGCTTTGGCGCACCCGCTCGGCATTCTCGGAGATGTCGTGGATAATACCCTGCATGCTAGCCATGAGTAGGTTGAAAGCATCGCCAGCCTGCGCAATCTCATCCTTGCCGGAAACTTCCACGCGCCGTGTCAGGTCATTGTTTTGTTGTACCAGGCTGATGGTCTGGTATAACTCACGCACCGGACTGATGATGCCGCTCCTGATCCACATTCCCAATATGATGGTCAGTAAAATTGCCGTTATGCCAAAACCGATGTTGATGACCAACGCGGCGCGCGCCTTAGCAGCAAGGCTTTCAGCAAGTTCCTGGATGTGTGTGGCAACCAGGTTTTCCACATCCTTCATGGCGTTGATGCGAGCAGTGATGTTGTCAAACCATCTTGTCGGTTCGACACCAAAATTGCCTTCCGCCGCCTTGTCGATTACCGTCCTGCGCATGGCTTCAACTTCATCCGTATATGTACCGGTCATCTTGTTCTTGTAGAATGCCACTTCTTCTTCAGTAGCGCTTTCGGTGAAATGCTCCAGATACACCTGTTGCGCGGTGATGTGAGCAAGGAAAGCCCGGTATTGTACTGGTTCGATCTTGTTGGCGGTAAACACCGGCACCATCAGTGCGCGTTCCTGTCCGGTGCGCTCCTTGGCGTCAAGAAAGGCATGGTAGGCCGCCATGTGTTTGTTGACCAGCAAGTCAGCAGATTGCTCTGCAATCTCGGGCATCACATCAAGCAGGGCGGCGATGGTTTTAGTGTAGTAACCAGCGGCTTCCGGCGCGGAAATCCTGAACTGGGAAGACGCCTCGCGGTTGTCCTTAAGTCCATTCAGTTTGCCTAGAGCGGTTTCGACGTTCTTACGGAATGCATCAGGCATACTCACCTTGCCATAGCTCTCCTTGAGCAGTTCCAGGTTTTTGTCGGTTTCGGCACGGTATTTTGGCAGGTCTTGAGCGAATTTTTCACCCTTAGACTGGACGAAACCGGCTGTGGCGCCACGCTCGATCTGTAAATAATGGGTGAGATTGCCGAGGGATACAGCAAACTTCATCAGTGAATCGGTTTGTGTCAGGTTTTTCCAGTGCTGGTAGTTCTGCTGGGCGCTGATAGCCGAGTAAACAATCAGTCCTGCAAGCGGCAGGAGCAGCAGGAGAATCAATTTGTTTGCAACAGAAATATTTTTCATAATCTTAATCACCTGCAAGCCGTTAACATTAAGGCAAATTTATCTATCCACGAAAACAATTCAATACTCTAATTTGGTTTGGAGATTGACCAGGGTGCTTAACTTTCTTGTAATTTTAGAAGCATGGTCATTTAACATCATCGGCAGAAATGAGCATGTCTTGAATAAAAGGAGAAAATATCCCTTGATCAAATATCTCCCGTGAGGCGAAGCCCAGGTTTAAAATGGTTTGTTGATGACTTTACTAACTGGATCTTTTGGTGGTTTTTCTGGTTGCTGGCTTTTTTGCAGGTGCTTTTGTACGCGGTTTTCTGGACACAGGACCTTTTGCCACTCGTGCGGCCAGTAGCGCCAAGCCTTCCTCCAAGGTAACCTTGTCCGGTGAAATATCCTTTGGCAAGGTGGCGTTGACCTTGCCATGGCGCACGTAAGGCCCATAACGACCGCTGCAAATTTCCACGGCAGCCTCGTCGTCGGGATGGTTACCTAGCATGCGCAACACCGTATTGCCTTCCCTCGCCTGCGCCAGCAATTCCACGGCGCGATCCAGCCGGATATCGAAGATACTGTCTGAGCGCGGAATGGATTTGAATTTGCCGTCATGCCCGACATAAGGCCCGAAACGACCGATGTTGACGATGACTTTTTTTCCGGACTCCGGATGCAAACCCAACTCGCGAGGCAACGATAATAGTTTCAGTGCGCTAGACAGATCGGCTTGTTCAAGGGGCATTTCCTTGGGCCATGACACGCGCTTGGGCTTGGTCTTAGCGCCCTCTTCTGTTTCGCCGAGTTGCACGTAATGGCCGTATGGGCCACGCAGCAGTAATACGCTTTGTTTGGTATCAGGGTGTGTGCCCAACTCGACGCGGGCTAAGGCATCGTCTTGTAACTCGTCGTTCAAACTGCGCTTGTATTTGCAGGCCGGGTAGTCGGTGCAACTGATGAAGCTGCCATAACGGCTAAGTTTCTTGGCAAGCGGCTTGCCGCATTCCGGGCAAGCTTCATCGAGCATTTCGACAGGGCGATCGATGTTAGTCTTTTCTTTGAGGAGACCGGAAAACCCTTTCCAGAATTCAGCCATGACTCCAACCCAATCACGCTTTCCTTCTGAGACTTCATCCAGCTCATCTTCGAGATGTGCGGTGAAATCGTAGTCCACATAGCGCGTAAAGTGCTCGGTGAGGAACTTGATGACCACACGGCCGACATCGGTTGGCATGAAGCGTTTCTTGTCGAGTATGGCGTATTCACGGGCTTGCAGCGTAGAAATAATGGTGGCGTAAGTAGACGGGCGGCCGATGCCATATTCTTCCAGCGACTTCACCAAGCTGGCTTCTGAGTAGCGCGGCGGCGGCTGGGTGAAGTGTTGTTCGCCATAGAGCTTTTCCACGGACAGCACGTCGCCTTCGGCCAGCAGCGGCAGCTTGGCGACTTCCTCATCCTCGGCATCATCCACGTCTTCCAGGTACACCCCGATGAAACCGGGAAATATCAACGTCTGCCCAGTGGCGCGGAACAGTGTATCGTCGCTGCTCAAGCGAATATCCACGCTCACCGTATCGAAGCGCGCGGGCGCCATTTGGCACGCCAGCGTGCGCTTCCAGATCATCTCATAAAGCCGCGCCTGATCGGCGGTCAAGCTGCTACGCATGCTACCCGGGGTACGCAATATCGAAGTCGGGCGGATCGCTTCATGCGATTCCTGGGCGTTTTTGGTTTTGCTCTTATAGGCGGGCTGCTTGACGGGCAGATAATCGGCAGCAAAGTTATCGCGAATGTAACCGCGCATCTCTTCCACCGCCTCTTTTGCCAGCGACACCGAGTCGGTACGCATGTAGGAAATCAAGCCGACCGTCTGGCCGCCGATATCCACACCTTCATACAGCGCTTGTGCGGTGCGCATAGTGCGATCCGCAGTCATGCCCAGCTTGCGTACTGCTTCTTGCTGCAGCGTGGATGTGGTAAACGGTGCGGCAGCGTAGCGCTGCTTGGCTCTTTTCTCGACGCGCACTACCTTGGGTGGCAGTTTGGCATCGCTAAGCCTGGCGAAAATCGCATCATATTCAGCTTTGCTGCCGATGCTTAGTTGCTCCAGCTTCTTGCCTTGATACTGGAACAGTTTAGCAGTGAAAGGAATGCTGTTCTTACGGCTGTTGAGATGCACGGTCCAGTATTCCTGTGAACGGAACGCTTCGATTTCCAGTTCGCGCTCGACAATCAGGCGTAATGCCGGGCTTTGTACTCGGCCGGCGGAAAGGCCGGGGCGGATTTTGCGCCACAGCAGCGGCGAAAGATTGAAGCCCACCAGATAATCCAGTGCCCGCCGAGCCTGTTGGGCATTAACCAGGGAAATAGAAATTTCGCGCGGTTGCGCCACCGCCTCGCGTACGGCGGGCTGGGTAATTTCATAAAACACCACGCGCTGCATTTTTTTGTTTTTCAGGCTGCGCTTGTTTTTGAGAAGTTCGCTGATATGCCAGGCAATAGCTTCTCCTTCGCGATCGGGGTCGGGTGCGAGGTAGATGTGGTCTGCACTAGCGGCAGCTTTGGCGATGGCGTCAACATGTTTGCTGTTGCGCGCTATGGTTTCATACTGCATGGCAAAACCATTTGCGGTATCGACCGCGCCAGATTTGGGTATCAGGTCGCGTACGTGGCCGTAGGATGCCAGCACCTCGAAATCCTTACCCAGGTATTTCTTGAGTGTCTTGGCCTTGGCCGGTGATTCAACGATCAGTAAGTTGCTTGCCATGGGTAAGTTTTGCAGGGATAGGGATTAATGTAAAACGCCGGGATCAGCCGGAGCAAGCAAATCTTCGACTATCATGGGATCCAGTTCCTCGTGCTGGTTCCTTAACACCATCAGCGCGATCAACTTGACCTTGCTCAGCGGCAAATTTTCGCGCCCCAGCGCAACGGCACGATCCAGAATCATTTCCCGTTCCACCGGCGTAATTATTTTGTGATGTCCCCATAACGTCAGGAAACGCCGCGCTTCCGGGCTGATGCGCTTGATTTCCAAGCCAGCGTAGCAGCGCTCTCCATTGTTATTGATAACATCGGGATAGTCTGCCTGGGATAGTTGCTTCAAACCGGTTAACCAAGCCAGCGCTTGGCTGATATCCTCGTCTTCAAACCCGGCGGCGCTTAGCTTGAGTGATAGCTTGTCAGAATCGGGATAGCTGCCAGCATAAAAATAGCTTTCAAATAAAAACCTCAAAATATCAAACATGGCACTCCGATAAAAGACTGATTTAACCTACGCGTTGGTAACGCCCGCCTGGCAAAGTGGCAATGACGCCGTCCAGCTCAAGTTGCAACAGGATGGCGGATAGCGCATCAATCGTCAAGCCGCTACGCTGCATCAAACTATCGATATCGACTGGATCAAAGCCCAAAAATGCGAGTAGCGGATGGTCTTCCCGCACTATAACTGATGTAGCTGGATTGGTAGCAAAAAGCCCCAATTCCTCAAGAATGTCTTGTGCATGCTCCACCAGTTTTGCGCCCTGCTTGATCAGGTGGTGACATCCTTTTGACTGAGTGGCATGTATGGAGCCGGGGATGGCAAACACTTCACGCCCCTGTTCCAGTGCCATGCGTGCGGTGATTAGCGAACCGCTTTGTAATGATGCTTCGACTACCAGACAGCCCAGGCTCAGGCCGCTGATGATACGATTACGGCGTGGGAAATTTGCCGCCAGAGGCGGGGTGCCTAAATAAAATTCTGAGATCAACGCTCCCTCCTGCGCCAGTTGATGCGCCAAATCACGGTTGGCGGCAGGGTAAATCCTGTCCAGCCCGGTGCCTACCACCCCTATGCTGCAACCTGGCCCGCGCAATCCGCCACGGTGTGCAGAAGCATCGATGCCATGCGCCATGCCGCTGACGATGCACAGCCCGGCAGCACTAGTTGCCTGAGCAAACGCCTCGGCATTGCTCAAGCCCTGCGCAGTGGCATTACGGCTGCCGACGATGGCAAGCGCCGGGCGGTTGAGCAATTCACGCCTGCCCTTCACGTACAACAAAAACGGTGGGTCGGGAATGTTGAGCAAAGTTTGCGGATAATCGGAGTCAGCCAGCGTAACGATGCTGTTTTGCGGGTCATCCAACCATCCGGCAATGGGTGACAGCATGGCTTCGTCCCAGCCGCAAGCGATGGTTTCCGCTACAGCAGGCTGGACGACCTGCTTCAGGGTGTGTGCAGGTGTAGCAAAGATATGTATGGGATCACCGAAGTTCTGCAGCAAGCGGCGCAGCCCTTCATTGCCCAACCCCGGTATCTGGTTCAGGGCAATCCATGACGCAAGTTCTGCGTCCATAGGCATGGAGAATCAGGGAGTCAACGCGCTATCCAGCAGCTCTACTGGCAAGCGAGTTTGCATGACGAGCGCATAAGCCGCCTTGTCAAAGGTACGAAACACAAAAAGCAGGCCATAACGCATATCCGGCAGGCTGAGATCCTTGCCATTTTCCTTCACTTTTTCTCCTTTGCGGTACAGTGCCAGCACATGGCCATTTTCCATGCCGTCACGGCTTCCCTTGTTGAGTGTGATGATGGCGTTCTGGCCGGCTTGCGAAACGCCACCATAAATCGAGATGACGCGCGCAGAAAGCTTGCCTTCCGGGGTATGCGGCACATAGTTGCTGGCAATTTCTCCACTAGCCGGAATGAGGCGGTCCCCTTTGTTGATTTCCTGAACTGACTTGGTAATCTTGATCGTGCTGAGGTCGGCAAATTTTTCGACTTCCGCCTCGCCGAGGTAAGTGGCTTCATATCCCAGCACTTCCTTGCTGTCCGGGTCAAGTAGCTCTTTACCCGGGCGATAGATTTGCCACTGAGACCCCTTGACCTCGGACATTCCTCTTGCATAAGCGATATCGCCCATACCCATGAGGACACGCTGCTCATTGGTACCCACAAGGGCAGGCGCGCCGGCTAATTCATTTTTCTCGATTACCCGCACATTGCTAAGAAATGGTGCGATATCTTTAAACGGGATGCTGGGAATGGCATTATGTTCGCTGTCTTGCGCTCGTAACCTGGGGGAAAGCTTAACGACATTGCCTGACGAAGCTGTACTAGGCGAGCCTGCTTTCTCTCCTCCTCCGATGCGCAATGTGCCAGCTGCACGATCCAGTATGATTACATCGCCTGGATAAATCCAGTGTGGGTCTTTGATGGTATCTTTATTCATGCCCCAGATTTGCGGCCATTTCCACGGGTCTTTGAAAAACTTGGCGGAAATATCCCACAGCGTATCGCCTTTCACCACAATGTGGCTATCTGGTGCGCTGTCGCGAATTTCAGGCGTGGCAGCAAGGGTGAAGGCAGGCAATAAACAGCAAATCAACGATATAATGAACCTTTGCATGGCGACCCCGGCGGAGTAAATAAAAATGCGGTTCACCCAAGTTTTCAACGGCCTTAGGTACACAACGTTTTAAATTCTGCATCCAGTCTCTTAAATTAGCAAGCATTTATGGCAATTCTCAAAATACTGCAGTATCCGGACGAACGGTTGCATACTATCGCCGAACCCGTCTCTGCAGTAACTGCCACAACCCGTAACCTCATACGTGACATGGCGGAAACCATGTATGCCGCCCCTGGTGTAGGGCTGGCAGCTACCCAGGTGGATGTGCACCAGCAGGTCATTGTGGTGGATATATCCGAAACCCACGATCAACTGCTGGTATTCATCAATCCGGAAATTATCGCCAGCAGCGGCGAAGCCAAACGGGAAGAAGGTTGTCTGTCGGTACCCGGCATCTACGAAAAACTGTTTCGCGCCGAACGCGTCACCGTGCGCGCACTGAATGCGCGGAGTGAACCTTTCACGCTGGAGGCGGACGGCTTGCTGGCGACGTGCGTACAGCATGAAATGGACCACCTCAAGGGCAAGGTATTCGTCGAATATCTTTCATTGCTCAAGCAGTCGCGTATTCGCTCAAAACTGAAGAAGCATCGTCGCGAAACGTTATAACGGAATACTCCCTTGAAAATCATTTTCGCTGGCACCCCGCATTTTGCCGCCGCCGCCCTGGAGGCGTTGCTGAAGCAGCGGTTTACTGTGCTCTCTGTATTGACCCAGCCCGACCGGCCAGCCGGACGCGGTATGCGGCTCACCCATAGCCCGGTCAAGCAATTGGCTTTGCAACAAGGTTTGCCCGTGTTACAACCCTCTTCTTTGAAGAATGCAGACCTTCAGCGCGAACTCGCCGGGTATGCGGCAGACGTGATGGTGGTTGCGGCATATGGGTTGATCTTGCCGCAGGCGGTGTTACAGCTGCCGCGCCACGGCTGCCTGAACATCCACGCTTCGTTGCTGCCGCGCTGGCGTGGTGCGGCACCCATACAGCGTGCCATCCTGGCAGGCGATATTGAAACCGGCATCACCATCATGCAAATGGATGCTGGGCTGGATACCGGAGATATGCTGCTTAAAAAAACCTGCCCGATCGACGCCCACGATACCGCACAAACGCTGCACGACAAACTGGCAGCGCTGGGCGCGAAAGCCATTGTCGAAACAATGCACTTGCTGGAACAGGGGCGGCTGACGCGGGTACCTCAGGATAATGCACAAGCAACGTATGCCCCCAAGCTGGCCAAGGATGAAGCGCAAATCAACTGGACATGCGATGCCTCACACATCGCGCATGCGGTGCGCGCCTACAACCCCTTTCCGGTTGCCCATACCACTTTCAATGCAACGCCCATCAAGATATGGCAGGCCAGTGTGCGAGGAAACTTGAGTGGTAAACCTGGAACAGTGTTGGCCGTAGAAAAAAACGGCATCATCGTGGCATGCGGCCAGGGAGCATTATGTCTGGAAGTGTTGCAGCGCCCAAATGCCAAGGTGTTGCCTGCGGCACAGTTTATCCAGGGATTCATGTTACATCCAGGCGATCACTGCACTTTTCCTGATTGACATGGATATTGTGCAGCAAGGCGCCAGTCAAGTTATCTGCCAAGTATTGAGCGGGCGCAACCTGAACCATGCATTGAGCGCCTACCTGCGAACCTTCTCCGATTTGACTCCGCAACAGCGTGCGGCTTTGCAGGATTTAAGTTACGGTACGCTACGTTTCTACGGACAGTTGGCGCGCGTGCTGGGGCAATTGCTGCATAAGCCGTTGCAAGATGCACAACTACGCTGCCTATTGCTGGTTGCTTTATACCAATTACAATATAGCAAAGCCGCGTCTCACGCAGTGGTGGATCATGCCGTACGTGCCACGCGCAAATATAATGCGGCGGCAAACACCCTGGTGAATGCGGTGTTACGCAATTTTTTGCGCAAGCGTGATGCATTGCTCGCCATCGCTGCGAGCAGCGAGGAAGGCCGCTACTCTTATCCACAATGGTGGATAGATGCTGTCAAGGCGCAATACGGCGATCGGGCGGAAGCCATCTTGCTGTCCGGCAACCAGCGTCCTCCGATGACACTGCGCGTGAACCGCCGCCGCACCACACTCGCCGCTTACATGGAACTGCTTGCGCAACATGACATCCGGGCTAGCCTGATCGAACCGGATGCTGTCCTGTTGCAACGCCCCATACCGGTGGACAAATTACCTGGCTTCTTCGATGGCCTGGTTTCGGTGCAGGATGCAGGAGCGCAATATGCGGCGCACCTACTGGATGTGCATGACAGCATGCGCGTACTGGATGCCTGCGCCGCACCTGGTGGCAAGAGCGCTCACCTGCTGGAGCTGGCGCATCTCGACTTGCTTGCGCTGGACAAGGACGCACAACGTCTGGAGCAGGTGCGCGAAAACATGCAACGCCTGCAGTTGCACGCCAGACTGCAGGTTGGCGATGCGTCGCAACCCGCCAATTGGTGGAACGGCAAGCCGTTTCAGCGCATTTTGGCCGATGTGCCTTGTTCAGCATCGGGCGTGGTGCGACGCCATCCAGATATTAAATGGCTGCGCCGCGCTGAAGACATTGATGGGTTCGCAAAACAGCAGATGCAAATCCTTTGCGCATTGTGGCGGCTATTGGCAAGTGATGGTAAATTGCTTTATGCAACCTGTTCCATTTTTGCGAGTGAGAACCGGCAAGTCATCAGTGAGTTCCTGCAACAACATGATGATGCCCGTTCTGTACCATTGTCTGCATCCAACTTGAGTGAAGGCCAAATACAGCCCGATGACCAGCATGACGGTTTCTTCTATGCGCTGCTGCACAAACATGCGTAAAGGACTGAAGAAGGGCCGCCACGTTGCAGCGGAACACCTTCCGGCGGTATCAATTCTGCATCAAGCAGGCTCGATAGCAAATTTCCTGACTTTGTTGCACCCATTGCGGGTGTTGCTGCTCTTGGCCGCATGGATATCGTTGTTGCTGGCTATTTCCACGGCCTGCGCCGAAGGTATTGCGTTTCGCAAGGCAGAAGCGCACTTTTCCGACGGCAGCTACCAGCTTTCCGCCGACTTCGACATCAGCTTCAATTTTGTCGCCGAGCAGGCATTGACGCGGGGAGTGCCGCTGTATTTTGTCAGCGAGTTTACATTGACCCGTCCGCGCTGGTACTGGCTGGATGAAATAGTTGCGCAAAGCGAGCAAACCATCAAGTTGTCTTACAACAGCTTGACCAGCCAATATCGCATTACGCGCGGATCTCTATTTCAAAATTTTGCCAGCTTGAATGAAGCCTTGAATTCCATCAAGCACCAGTCCGTATCCATTCAGGCAGAATTACTCAAAAAAAGGGATGTAAGCCATATTGCAGCGGTGCGCATTCACCTGGACGTGACGCAATTACCCAAGCCGCTGCAAGTCAACGCACTGACCAACAATGACTGGACTTTCGATTCCGACTGGTATCGCTGGATCGTGCGCCCTGAGGCGGCTGAGCGTTAAGAGTGGTTAAACCATGAAATATTTGATATTCATCAGCGCATTGATCGGCAGTTTGCTGCTTTATTTGCTATCGAAGGCCAGCGCCAACACCGACCTTTTCTCGCGCAATTACTATAGCTTGCTGGCGCTTGCAGGTACATTGGCATTGTGCCTTGCAGGGCTGGTCGGATATCAGCTTTGGCAACTGCACGGCAAAATCAGGAATCAGGTATTTGGTGCAAAACTTACCCTGCGCCTGGCGCTGGTTTTTACCTTGATTGCTGTTTTGCCTGGCTTGTTGGTGTATGGTGTATCGGTGCAGTTTCTTGGCAAAAGTATCGAGTCATGGTTCGATGTCAGGGTTGAGAAAGCGCTGGAGGGCGGCTTGAACCTTGGTCGCAGTTCGCTGGGAAACGGACTTAAGGAACTGGGTAAAAAAGGACAGTTCATCGCCATGCTTCTGGCAGAGCAAGATCCTGTGCAGCAACCTCGCACATTAAGCCGATTAATAGACGAGGGCGCCGCACAGGAAGTGGCGTTGTTCACCAACAACGGCAAGCTGCTTACGTTCGCCAGCGGCAGCCATAAACTGACCCCCAGCGTACCGGACGCCGCAATACTGCAAGAAGCGCGCAAACAAGGGTTATACAGCATAGTCGATACGCTGCCCGACAACAGCATGGTATGGCGCGTGCTGGTGCCGGTCAATTCAACGCGCCTGATGCAGGAGTCACACATCCTGCAGTTCGTGCAGCCTGTGCCGAAGCAGCTTTCCAATGATGCGGAAATGGTACAGTCGGTTTATCGCGATTATCAGCAGCTTTCATTATCCCGCCTCGGATTGAAGCGGTTATATGGCATTACCCTTACTCTTTCGCTGCTGATTGTATTGCTGAGCGCGGTGTCGGCTGCCTTTTTCATCAGCGAACGTTTGAGTGCGCCCCTTGCTGCTCTGGCCGAGGGGACGCGCGCGGTAGCGCAGGGTGACTTCTCGCTTCAACATCCTGTCAAGAGCAGCGATGAACTGGGCGTATTAACTGGGCTATTCAACCAGATGACGCTACAGCTGGCCGACGCAAAGGCCATGAGCGAACAGCAACAGCTTCAGGTGGAAAATGCCAAGGTTTACCTGGAAAGCGTGCTGGCCCATCTGTCTTCTGGTGTGCTGGTGGTGGACGAGCAATTCCGGCTACGCACCGTCAACGGCAGTGCAGTGCAAATACTGGGTTCGCCGCTGCCGGAAATGCAGGGCATGCCCCTGCCGGATATCGCTGCCCGGTATTCGCTGCTGCGGCCTTTTTGCTTCGCTGTGATGCAGGCATTCGATGAATCTCCGACCAGCGAATGGCAACGCCAGATTGAGCGGATCAGCAAAAATGGCAACCAGATGCTGTTGATGCGCGGCACCCAACTGTCTACGGCGACTGAAAACGGCTACGTGGTGGTGTTCGACGATATCACCTATCTGCTGCAAGCGGAACGCCAAGCCGCGTGGGGCGAGGTGGCACGCCGCCTAGCGCATGAAATCAAAAATCCGCTGACCCCCATCCAGCTTTCCGCAGAGCGCTTACAGCACAAGTTGAGCGCAAAGCTGAGTGAGGATGATGCGCTGCTGTTGCAGCGCGCCACGCAGACCATAGTCAGCCAGGTGGCGGCGATGAAAAACATGGTAATGGAATTCTCCGATTATGCTCGCGCGCCCTCTCTCAAGCTGGCAATGCTGGATATGCACCAGTTGTTGCGCGAGGTGCTGGGTTTGTATGAGGCCAACAATAGCCCGATTACGTTGCGCCTGGAAGCAACGCAGCATTGGGTGAAAGGTGATGCGACGCGCTTGCGCCAGGTAATCCACAATCTATTGCAGAACGCGCAGGATGAATTGCAAAATGCACCTCGGCCAGAAATCATTTTGAGCACTGCCAATGAAGGCAGTGCATTGAAACTGTACGTGCAGGACAACGGCAGGGGTTTTCCGGAACACTTGCTGGCATGCGCCTTTGAGCCATACATGACAACCAAGTCCAAAGGCACTGGACTGGGTCTGGCAATCGTGAAAAAAATCGTGGAGGAGCACGGTGGCAGCATTGCCATCGAAAATGTGGCGTCGGGTGGCACGCGGATGAATATCACACTGCCCATGTTAGCGGAGGTTACGTAATGGCAGCCAATGAAATTCTGATCGTGGACGATGAAATCGGGATTCGCGAATTACTTTCGGAAATCCTGTTCGATGAAGGCTACCATGTGCACTTGGCGGAAAATGCCGCGCAGGCGCGCGATTTCCGTAATCAGCAAGCCCCGGATCTGGTGTTGCTGGATATATGGATGCCGGATACCGATGGAGTCACTCTGCTCAAGGAATGGGTGGCGCAGGATTTGTTAACCATGCCGGTAATCATGATGTCCGGTCATGGCACCATAGAAACTGCCGTTGAAGCGACACGCATCGGCGCAGTGGATTTTCTGGAAAAACCGGTCGCATTGCAAAAGCTGTTCGATACGGTCGCCAAGGCAATCCGGCAAGGCATGCCACGCCTCAAGCGACAAGTCGATAGTGTAGTTGTCACGGATAGCGCTTCGCTTTTCCCGTTGCCGTTTGACTTACCCTTGCGCGAGGCGCACGAATATTTTGACAGCCTCTATTTTGATTATCACATGCGCAAGGAAAATGGCAATATGGCGCGTGTGGCGCAAAAAGCCGGGTTAGAGCGCACTCATGTGTATCGCAAGCTGAAGCAGCTTGGCATTAAATTCACCAAAAAGCCATCAGATAGCAGCTAGCCAGCAATTTTCTGCATCTACATGGAAAGGTGAGCATATCTGAAGACAAGAGTGCCCGTATAATATATATAAACCCACTACACTTGCATATTCATAATGTCATTATAGGCGGCGATCACCTTGTTGCGTACTTGTACAGTGGTTTGGAATGAAATGTTTGCTTTTTGCATATCTATCATTACGTCACTCAGGCTAACCTTGTCGTCACCCATCACAAAAGCCCTTTGCATAGCTTCAGCATGGTTTTGCACTTGCGCCACGCTATCAAGGGAAGATTTCAGCACGCTGGCAAAATCAGTTGCGCCTGTTGCGCCTTCTGTATCTTTTGGCAATGCCCCGCCTTGCGCAACGGCTATTGCAGCACGCATTTCAGCCAGCAAATTGTCTACTCCGGAAATTTTCATGGTTCACTCCCGTTATTGGAGACCGCACCTTAACAGCAGCGCCTACAATATAAACACCGGAAAAGCCATGAAATTCCCGCGCTTTTCGTGACAATACACCTGACATATCCGGCGATAATGCGCAGCATGAGTTAATGGATCAGCAAACAGGAAGCATTGGCACAAAATGGCAGAAGATAATTTGACAACCCCCTCCTCTATGCTAACGCAAGCATTGGCAGGACTTAGCAACCAGCAAAAAATAGGGCTGATGGTCGCCATCGCCGCAATTATTGCATTGCTTGTCGGTATGTGGATGTGGGGACAAACCCCGGAATACCGCGTGCTGTATAGCAATCTTTCCGACCGCGATGGCGGTGCAATTATCGACTCGCTGCAACAACAAAACATTCCATATAAGTTTTCTGAAGGCGGCGGCGCCTTGCTGGTTCCCGCCAACCAAGTGCATGAGGTACGCCTGCACCTGGCTTCACAAGGCTTGCCCAAGGGTAGTTTGGTCGGATTTGAATTGATGGAAAACCAGAAATTTGGCACCAGCCAGTTCCTTGAACAAGTAAATTACCAGCGTGCCCTGGAGGGCGAGTTGGCACGCTCAATGCAGACTCTGGCTGCGGTACAAAGCGCCCGTGTCCATCTTGCACTGCCAAAACCCTCTGTTTTCGTGAAAGAACAACAAAAGCCCAGCGCATCCGTGGTGCTGGCGTTGCATCCAGGCCGCACTCTGGATTCCGGGCAGATAAACGGCATCATTCACCTGATTTCAAGCAGCGTGCCCGACATGCCAGCCAAGAACGTGACCGTGGTAGACCAGAGCGGTTCCCTGCTGAGTTCCATCAAGGAAGGCGGCGCCGAACTGCTGGATGCCACCCAGCTCAAGTATGTGCGGCAGATTGAACAAGACTACATAAAGCGCATCCAAGACATAATTACGCCTCTGGTTGGCGCCGATAATGTACGTGCGCAAATCACCGCTGACATCGATTTTTCGCAGGCCGAACAAACAGCGGAAACTTTCAGGCCAAACCAGCCGCCTAATGAAGCGGCGGTACGCAGCCAGCAAAACATGGAATCGCGGAATAGCAGCGACCAAAATGCCGCTGGTGTGCCTGGAGCGCTGACTAACCAGCCCCCGGTTCCAGCCACAGCGCCCATTGTCGCACCAACCAGCGCAGTGGCTGCATCTGGTGTGGGGGAATCCAGCATGCATAAGGAGTCAACTGTCAATTATGAAGTGGACCGCACCATCAGCCATACCAAATTACCGGTAGGCAGAATTAAACGTCTTTCGGTTGCGGTAGTAGTAAACAACCGGGCGGTCACAGACAAGGATGGCAAGACCAGTTCCAAACCGCTTAGCGAAAGTGAAAAAACCCAGATTACGGCGCTGGTGAAAGAGGCAATGGGGTACGATGCCAGCCGCGGCGATACCCTGAGTGTGCAGAACAGCGCCTTTAACGAAGAAAAGGCGGCGCTCCCGGAAATACCTATCTGGAAACAGCCGGAAATGATTGCGTTGGCGAAGGATGCATTAAAGTATCTGCTGATCGCAGGCATCGGGTTGTTCTTGCTGCTTGGCATAATCCGCCCGGCATTCAAAAACTTAACGGCTGCAGCCGAGAAAAAAATTGAAGAAGAAAGCGAGGAGCTGCACCCCCCCGTTCCCGAGCTTAGCGAAGCAGAAAAAGCCGCCATTTCCTTTGACGAAAGCCTGCAGGCCGTAAAACAAATGGCAAAGCAAGAACCCAAGATCGTGGCAACAGTAGTCAAGGAATGGGTAAGTAAATAATGAGCGAGGCCGGAATAAATAAAAGCGCAATCCTGCTCCTGACGCTGGGCGAGGATGAGGCTGCAGAGGTTATGAAACACCTCGACCCCAGGGAAGTGCAAAAGATCAGCACTGCCATGGCGACGCTAAAGGATCTCTCACGTGAGCAGATTATGGAAGTGTTTGAGGAATTCCACCAAGTTGCCGCAGAGAAAACCATTTTCGGCATGGACGCCAACGATTACATCCGCAAGATGCTAACCAAGGCGCTGGGCGCTGACAAGGCAGCAGGTTTGCTTGACCGCATCATGCAGGGTGACGATACCAGTGGCATCGAAAGCCTGAAGTGGATGGATGCGGCTGCAATTTCCGAAATGATTGGGGGCGAGCACCCGCAGATCATCGCCACCATATTGGTGCATCTCGAGCCTGAACAGGCTTCCAGCATTTTGAATTTCATGACAGAGCGTACGCGCAACGATGTGCTTCTGCGTATTGCCACGCTGGACAGTGTGCAACCCACTGCTCTTCGTGAATTGAATAATGTGTTGACAGGGCTGCTTACCGGCGACGGGGTAGCAAAGAAACACATCAAGGGTGGCGTGCGCACCGCTGCGGAAATCCTCAATTTCATAGGCAGCGCGCAAGAAGGCGCCATCATTGAAACGGTGCGCGGATATGACCCCGATTTGGCGCAAAAGATCATTGATGAAATGTTTGTATTCGAGGACATAATTGAACTGGATGACCGAGCCATCCAACTTATCCTGCGCGAAATACAGTCCGAATCCCTGATCACCGCGCTTAAAGGATCTTCCGAGGAGTTGCGCGAAAAAATATTCAAGAACATGTCACAACGCGCCGCCGAAATGCTGCGCGAAGACCTGGAGGCAAAAGGCCCGGTAAGAGTCAGCGAAGTAGAGGCGGAGCAGAAAGAAATCCTCAAGGTAGTGCGCCGCCTGTCAGACGAAGGGCAAATCGCATTGGGCGGCAAGGGGGAGGAAGCTTATGTCTGATGCAATTACTCAGAAAGAGAAGCTCACCGCCTACCAGCGGTGGGAGCTGCCTGTCTTCGATATGGTTAAGATTGCCGATGCGGTTCCCACAGTTGTCCAGATCGAACAGATACAACAGCAGGCGCACGAGGAAGGTTACAAAACCGGTTATGACGAAGGTTATGGCAAAGGTTATGCAGAAGGGGCGCAAAAGGCCCTCGATGAGAAGCAAAAAGCCAGCAATGAGGCTCAACGCTTGACTGGAATGATAGGTGAATTGGAAAAAGAATTGCAACAAGCGGATCAGCAAATCGCTGAGGACTTGTTGAATTTGGCGCTTGAAATTGCCAGACAAATGCTGCAACA
Organism: Nitrosomonadales bacterium; assembly: GCA_023259015.1. GTDB lineage: Bacteria > Pseudomonadota > Gammaproteobacteria > Burkholderiales > Gallionellaceae > CAITJF01. The sequence goes on from JAHFRC010000002.1 coordinate 36,777, forward strand.
AGCGCTTAAAGTCAAGCCAGACTTGTTGCTAAATGTGGTACGCGAAGCTATCAGCGAATTGCCGCATTTCAACCAGCACGCCAGACTGATCCTGCATCCCGCCGATGCGGAGTTGGTGCGCGCTAATATGAAAGAACAACTAGCCAACACAGACTGGAAAATTTTCGAGGACGCGCAAATGGAGCGTGGGGGCTGTCGTGTGGAAACTGCACTCAGCCAGATTGACGCCACGCTGGCCACACGCTGGAAGCGTGTGGTCGCTTCCATTGGGCAGAATAGTGCATGGGTGGAACCATGAGCACCCATACCCAGCGCTGGCAAACACGCCTGAAAGACAACATGGAATCGATCGCACTGAGCCAACCCCTGCTAGTCAGCGGCCGTTTGACCAAGGTTACCGGCTTGGTAATGGAGGCAGTTGGATTGAAAATGGCGGTTGGCAGTACATGCGTCGTGGAACTGCCTAATAACCTGATTGAGGCTGAAGTAGTAGGGTTTTCCGGAGAAAAAATTTTTCTCATGCCGGAACATGATGTACATGGATTGATGCCTGGCGCGCGCGTAACGCCGCGTGAACCGGCATATACGCCTAATGGCAAAAACCGCGTATTGAAAAGGCGCATAGCAGATCGCACACGCCACTTGCCGGTGGGGAATATGCTGTTGGGGCGTGTACTGGATGGAGCCGGACGCCCTCTGGACCAGATCGGGCCGTTGCCGGAGGCAGAAACCGCTCCCTTGCAAAGCCGCCCTATCAACCCACTGGATCGCGCACCAATCAATGACCCGCTGGATGTAGGCGTGCGCGCCATCAATAATCTCCTGACTGTCGGTCGCGGCCAGCGCATGGGATTGTTCTCCGGCAGCGGGGTAGGCAAGAGCGTGCTGCTAGGCATGATGGCGCGTTACACCAGCGCCGATATCATCGTTGTCGGACTGATCGGTGAACGCGGGCGTGAAGTCAAGGAATTTATAACCGACATTTTGGGCAAGGAAGGTATGGCGCGCTCCGTGGTGGTTGCCGCGCCAGCCGATACCAGCCCGCTGATGCGCTTGCAGGGCGCCGCTTACGCCACCACCATCGCCGAATATTTCCGCGACCAGGGCAAGAATGTGCTGCTGATCATGGATTCGCTTACCCGTTACGCCATGGCGCAGCGCGAAATCGCGCTGGCGATTGGCGAACCTCCAGCCACCAAGGGTTATCCGCCCTCGGTCTTCGCCAAGTTGCCGCAACTGGTTGAACGCGCCGGCAACGGCACGGAAGGCGGCGGGTCAATTACCGCATTCTATACTGTGCTGACCGAGGGCGACGACCAGCAGGATCCCATTGCCGACAGCGCACGTGCCATCCTGGATGGCCACATTGTGCTGTCGCGCCGCCTGTCTGAGCAAGGCCACTACCCGGCCATAGATATCGAGGCCTCCATCAGCCGCGCCATGAATCACCTGGTTTCCGAGCAGCAATTCAGTGCAGTACAGCGCTTCAAGCACCTGTATGCTCATTACCAGCGCAACCACGATTTAATCAGCGTCGGGGCGTATGTCAGCGGCAGCGACCCGTTGCTTGATGAAGGCATCGCAATGTATCCGCACATGGAGCGCTTTCTCAAGCAGGGCATGTTCGAGCGCGAAGATTTTGCCAGCGGCAGGGCGGCGTTTAACAGTTTATTCAACAAACCACATTAACCACCAGCTCACATCATGATTAAACCCTTTTCCCTGCAACCACTGGTGCATCTGGCGCAGCAGAAAAATGAAGCAGCCGCAAAAAAATTCGGGCAGCTTAACCAACAGCAGCAAGCCGCGCAAACCAAACTGGGTACGCTGCTGCAATACCGGAAGGATTACCAGGAACGTTTTCAGGAAGCGGTGCAGAACGGCATGAGCCAATCCGACCTGCGCAACTTTCAGAATTTCATCCAGCGCCTGGATGAAGCCATTGCCCAGCAGCGCAGCGCCAATGAGCAAGCACTAAACTCGGTACAAACTGGGCGTAGCGAACTACAGGATACGCAACGCAAGATGAAGTCGTTTGACACACTGGAACAACGCTATCTGGAAATTGAAAAAAAACTGGCGGCAAAATCCGAACAACGCCAGCAAGACGAGCACACTGGACGCTTCGCTGCCATCAAGGCTGCGGCTGCTCAAAACGAGAATTAACCACTGGAGCCAATCATGCAAAACCTGCCCATACTCACCACTGCCAATTCCATTACGCCTGCCCAAGCTTCCACACTGGCTGCCAACAATACGGCACCTGCCACGGAACCGTTCGGCAGCGTGCTGGCACGTCAGCGTTCCAGTTCAAGTGAACACAATGCAGGAGCCAAGGGCAAAGATCAGGCCGCCTCACCCGCTGCACCCTCAACGGAAAGTGCACCCGCCGCCAGCGACGAACCGGAAACACCCATACCAGATGTTATCAACATTTTGCCCGGCGACATTTTGGCATCACTATTGCCCGCTGCTACCGGCACCAAAAGCGTCGCAGCCAAGGAAAAACCTGCCCCGCAAACACCCGCGCCAGACGGAATTAGCACACTGCCCGGCGACATGCTGGCAGCACTGCTTTCCACGCCCATTGCGATACATGGCGCAAGCACTGCCACTCCTCAACAGCACATTGCGGTTGAAGGGAAGGTGGGGACAAGGCAACAGTCCATTGCTGCCGGAATACAGGATAATGCACAGCAATCCGCAAACATGAACCAATCCATCGGCGAGCAAGCAGCATCGCCGCTCCTCCGTACTCAAGGAAACACTACGCCTGCTATCGCAGCAGCCAACTCTACCCAGGACAAAACCTTTACTGCAACACTGGAGGCATTGAGTAAGGAGGCAGCGAATACGGCGCTACCAGCCGCCGCTACGCAAAATTCTGCCCCAGCCCAAGTCGCATTGTCTGATGCTGTTGCCTTGGCTGGTTTGGCTCAAGGCACTGCATCGCCAATTGCTTCCAGCACAAATGCACCGGCACAAGCAGTTGTAAACACCCCAGTGACCCACGAAGCATGGGGCGACGAATTCAACCAGAAAGTCACTTGGTTAGCCACGCAGCATGAGCAAACGGCGGAGTTGCACCTCAATCCCCCGCATTTAGGGCCGCTGGATGTGGTTCTCAACATCAGTGGCGATCAGGCCACCGCGTTATTTATTTCACCGCATGCCGCCGTACGCGATGCAGTGGAGCAGGCTCTCCCCAAACTCCGCGAAATGTTGGCTGACAACGGCATCACGCTGGGCAATGCCATGGTGAACGATCAATCCGCCAAGGAACAGCAGGCAGGACAGGCAAGCAAACAACCGGTCGTAAACGGAAGCTTGCCTGAAAAAACAGATGACACCGCTCCCGTCGGTTTGGTTTGGCCAGCACGCCGCCACCAAGGCATGGTAGACACTTTCGCCTGATACGGCTTAGAGAACCCCAAATTCCAAGCTGAAAGGGATTATCTGCCCTATTCCGGTTATCATATTAGTTAATTTTATTTGATAATTCGAGTCAACAGGTATTAGGAGCTGCAATGGCAAAACCCGCAAAATCGATTCCCGCAACAACTGGAACCGCTATCAAACCCGCCAAAAGCAAAAAATTGCTGGTTATTATCATTGCAGCACTGGGGCTTGTCTTCGCGAGTGGTGCGGTAGCTTGGTATTTTACCAGGGGCGGCCACACTGAGGCCGCCAAGCAACAAACGACCATGGCACCCAGGTTTATTAAATTAGATACCTTCACCGTTAACTTGCGCCATGATGAGGATGAAGGCGAACGCGTCCTGCAAACCATGATCAACCTGGAAGTTCACGATGAGGCGCTGGAAGAAAGAATCAAGCTGTACATGCCGAAAATATACAATAACCTGCTGATATTGCTTTCAAAAAAGCGGGCATCTGAACTCTCGACGGCCGAAGGCAAGCAACGCCTGGCCCAAGAAATAAAAATGGAGGCAGAAGCCGCACTCGGTTTGCGTACAGTTCCTGTGAGTAGCCTGGTCAAGCCGGTTGCGCGTGAAGGTGGCGCTGCATCCGGCACAACGCCAAATGCGAGTCCTGCTCCGGCTGAAGCACCAGTTGGTGAAAGTTATTCAGGCATTGTAAGCGTACTGTTCACTTCCTTCATCATTCAGTAATGATGCCATGAGCAAAGATTTTCTCTCCCAGGATGAAGTCGACTCACTGCTGAAAGGTGTCACGGGCGAAGTCGACGAACCGGAACAGCTCGCCGAGCCGGAGGGCGGTGTCAAACCGTATCGTCTTGGTTCGCAAGAACGCATTGTGCGCGGGCGCATGCCCACGATGGAGATAATCAACGCACGTTTTGCGCGGCTATTCAGGATTGCTTTTTTCAACTTGATCCGGCGTACTGCCGACATTTCGGTGGGACAAATACGCATACAGCAATATAGTGAATTTATCCGCAACCTGCCGGTGCCTGCCAACTTCAACGTAATTCAGCCCAAGCCCCTGCGCGGCCATGCGCTATTTATCTTTGACCCAAACCTGATTTTCCTGGTGGTTGACAACATGTTCGGCGGTGACGGGCGCTTCCACACTCGCGTCGAAGGGCGCGAATTCACCCAGACTGAGCAGCGCATCATCCAGAAGTTGCTCGCTGCGGTGTTCGAGTCTTATGGCAAGGCATGGGAGCCAGTGTATCCGCTTGAGTTTGAGTTTGTGCGCTCTGAAATGAACTCACAGTTCGCCAGCGTAACTACCGCCAACGAAGTAGTGATGGTCACCACCTTCGATATCGAATTCGGCGGCATCGGAGGAGCATTTCATGTGCTGATGCCCTATGCCATGATAGAGCCTATCCGTGAACTGCTCTATAGCACCGTACAGGGCGAACATATGGCATCGGATACGCGCTGGTTGCGCACGCTATCCAAACAGGTGCAAGCTGCCGAGGTTGAATTGACTGCAATACTAGGCCATGCCCGCGTAACAATTGACCATGTGCTGAAAATGCGCAATGGCGACACGATCTACCTGGATACACAGAACAACATCGTAGCTCAGGTGGATGGCGTGCCAGTAATGGAATGCACGTATGGAATATCAAACGGCCAGTATGCCCTGAAGGTAGAAAAAATACTGGCCACCAAAATAATCGACACAACCGATGGAGGCAAGCATGCCTGACGAAAATACAGAAATCAGCGCTGACGACTGGGGTGCTGCGATGGCAGAACAAACCGCGGCTACATCACCGGTAGACGATTGGGGTGCTGCGATGGCAGAACAAACCGCGGCCACCGCACAGGCAGCTGCCCCAGCCACTCCCCATGTTTTTCAACATCTCGATGCCGGGGCTGGGCAGGGTATGACGCACAACGATCTTGATATGATCATGGATATCCCGGTTCAGCTCACGGTCGAACTTGGGCGCACCAAAATGCCCATAAAAAACCTGTTGCAACTGGCTCAGGGATCGGTAGTAGAACTGTCCGGGCTGGCAGGCGAACCGCTGGATGTGTTTATCAACGGATTCCTGATTGCACAAGGCGAGGTGGTAGTGGTGAACGAAAAGCTGGGTATACGCGTTACCGATATTATTACCCCCTCGGAACGGCTGCGCCGCCTAAACCGCTGAAATGCAAAAACCCAACACCCTGAAGCATTCCTGCTTTTGTTTCTTTGCCGCTTTAAGTGCGCCGCTGCATGCTTCACCAGAAATTGCACGCCCCGCCTATACTCCGCCGCCATCGGCGGTATCGTCCGGCAGCATACTGCAAATCATTTTCAGTTTGCTGCTCGTGCTGGCGGCAGTGGTTGCGGCTGCATGGATACTGAAGCGCATCAGCTTGCCGCAATATGGCGGGGGTAATTTGCTCAAGGTTATCAGTGGCGTTGCAGTAGGCCAGCGCGAACGTATCGTACTGGTGGAAGTCAAGGACACATGGCTGGTGGTAGGCGTTGCACCAGGGCAAGTGCACACCCTGCACAGCATGCCCAAAGGCGAGCTGCCCCTCCATCCAACCGGCTCATCTTCCGATGGTGATGGAAAGTTTCAGGGTTGGCTCAAGCAGATGATGGAGAAGCGCAATGCGAACCAGTAGGCTTGTAGTGGCTGCTTTGCTGCTCGGCTTGGTTCCGGCGGCATTCGCGGCAGATGCCGGGTTGCTTGCCGTTACCAGCACTGCCGCAAAGGGTGGAGGACAAACTTATTCGCTCAGCCTGCAAACCCTGCTGCTGCTTACCTCGTTAAGTTTTTTGCCAGCCGTATTGTTGCTGATGACCGGCTTTACCCGCATCATCATCGTGCTGTCGCTTCTGCGCTCCGCCCTTGGTACACCCTCTGCCCCCCCCAATCAGGTCTTGATCGGGCTGGCACTGTTCCTGACCTTCTTCGTGATGTCGCCGGTACTCGATAAAATCTACAACGATGCCTATCTGCCTTTCAGCGAGAACAAACTCACACTGGAACAGGCAATCGACAAAGGAAGCGCGCCGCTCAAAACATTCATGCTGCGGCAAACTCGCGAATCCGACCTTGCCCTGTTTGTGAAAATTGCCAACAGCGAGCCGCTGCAAAGCGCGGACCAGGTGCCGCTGAAAATCCTGGTGCCGTCCTATGTCACCAGCGAATTGAAAACCGCATTCCAGATCGGGTTTGTGGTATTCATCCCTTTCCTCATCATAGACATGGTGGTGGCCAGCGTACTGATGTCCATGGGTATGATGATGGTGTCTCCCTCGGTGATTTCGCTGCCATTCAAGGTCATGCTATTCGTGCTGGCCGATGGCTGGAACCTGCTTATCGGCTCTTTGGTGCAAAGCTTTTATACTTAAGGGCAGTCGTTAGTTTGCAGTTAAAAACCGCGCAGCGACAACCCTAACTAACGACTAATGACTAACGATTAAAGACTGTACTTAAACATGACCCCAGAAAGCGTGATGACACTTGGCCGCCAGGCACTGGAGCTGACCATTATGGTATCGGCCCCACCCCTGCTGGCGGCGCTGATCATCGGGCTGATTGTCAGCATTTTCCAGGCCGCCACGCAGATCAACGAAATGACCCTGTCATTCATCCCCAAACTGGTAGGCCTGTTCGGTGTGCTAATAATTGGCGGGCCTTGGATGGTCGGGCTGATGGTAGATTATATCCAGCGCCTATTTGGTAGCATCCCCTGGCTAGTCGGTTAACGCCATGATCAGCGTAACCAGCGCCCAGTTATCCGCTTGGCTTGCCCTGTTCATATTTCCGTTTGTACGCATCTTGGCCTTGGTCGCCAGCGCGCCGATTCTCGGCAATAGACAGGTGCTGGTACGCGTAAAAATAGGCTTGGCGCTGCTGCTGACCCTGGTCATTGCACCAACCCTGTCTCCGCAACCTGGTGTAGAACCGGCCTCTGCACTTGGGCTATTCATATTACTGCAACAACTGCTGGCCGGCCTTGCGATGGGCTTTACCATGCGCCTTATTTTTACCGCCGTGGAAATGAGCGGTGATCTTGCAGGCATGCAAATGGGATTGGGTTTCGCCAGCTTCTTCGACCCGATGAACGCTTCCTTCACACCGGTCGTCGCACAATTCCTTGGCATCATTGCTGCACTTGCCTTCCTCGGCATGGACGGGCACCTGTATATGCTGGCTGCACTGGCGGACAGTTTCAAAACCTTTCCGATCAGTTCCGCAGTTCCTTCGGCAATAGCATTGCATACCCTGGCTGCGTGGGGCGGCGGCATTTTCACATACGCTTTGCAACTTTCCATGCCGATAATCGGTGCGTTGCTAATCACTAACCTGGCGCTGGGCATACTGACACGCAGCGCCCCGCAACTCAACATTTTTGCTATCGGCTTTCCGATCACGCTGTCTGTCGGTTTCGCCGTGCTGATGCTGTCGCTGTCCTATTTGGGGCCGTTACTGGAACACATTACTAATGCCGGATTGGATACCATGCTTCGCGCCATGCAGCAACTCGGCAAAGCATCACCCTAGCAACATGCATGACTTTCTCTATTAAAAATCGAACAATGCTAAAAGGCGTTATTGCTTCTACAGTTTCTTGGTAGTATTGAATTCAGCCTGGGTTAATCAAGCGTTTTATTGAGGAATTTCCGCAGTGATGCCTCCCAGCCTGGTAATTGAACGCTAAACTGTTTAAGCAGTTTGGCATTGGATAAAACCGAATTCATTGGCCGTTTTGCCGATGCAGGGAATTCCGCACTGCTGATGGCGCGCAATGCGGGCGGACGTTCAAGGCTGGCAAACAGGCCGTATTTTACTGCTGTTTGCGCAAAGCCGAACCATGAAGTCTGACCTTGTGCGGTCATGTGATAAATCCCGTTTAACTGCTCCGGATAGGGGCGGCGCAAATATGAGGCTATTACTTGTGCCGTAGCATGTGCAACTTCACGGCTCCACGTAGGTGCACCGATCTGATCATCCACGATGGCCAATTCGGGGCGTTGTGCGCCCAGGCGTTTTATCGTATTCAGGAAATTTTTTCCCTGTTCGTCATACACCCATGTGGAACGGAATATCAAAAAGCGCGAAGCCTGCGCACAAACCATTTTCTCACCCATCAGTTTGCTGACTCCATATACATTCAATGGATTCGGTGTGTCATGTTCAGTATAGGGTAAAGGTTTTGTTCCATCAAACACATAATCGGTGGAATAATGGACAAGCAAGGCATTCAGCCGGGCCGTCTCTTCCGCCATAATGGATGGGGCCGTGCCATTAACCGCCATGGCAAGATCAGGCTCGGATTCCGCCCTGTCCACGGCAGTATAAGCAGCAGCATTGACAATGATATCCGGGTGCAGGCGGCGAATTTGCTTGCGTATGGAGTCAGGATTGGTCAAGTCCATGCCTTGCCTGTCCAAAGCGGTTAAATCTCCCAATGGTATGAGCGACTTTTCCAGTTCCCTCCCAATTTGCCCGTTCTTACCGAGCAACAGAATTTTCATGGCAGGATTTTCAGGGAAAAATTTCTGCCTGGGATAAAGGCACCCCCTCCCGATCCTTCTTGGACAAGGTCGGAGTGACTCCTTCCAATGGCCAATCAATAGCCAGATCCGGATCGTTCCAAAGGAGGGAGCGCTCATATTCAGGCGCCCAGTAATCTGTCGTCTTGTAGAGAAACTCCGCATACTCACTAAGCACGATGAAACCGTGTGCGAACCCTTTAGGCACCCATAACATTCGTTTGTTTTCGGAGGAAAGCATGGTGCCTACCCATTTCCCAAATGTGGGCGATGACCTGCGGATATCCACTGCAACATCGAATACCTCCCCGGTTAACACGTGAACCAGTTTGCCCTGAGGTTGCTTTATCTGGTAATGCAGCCCGCGCAAAACATTCCGTGCGGAACGTGATTCGTTGTCCTGCACAAAATGATCCTTGATACCGGTCAATTGTTCAAAATCCCGCTGGTTAAATATCTCAAAGAAAAATCCACGTTCATCCCCAAACACCTTGTGTTCAAGAATCAACAAATCCGGGATAGAAGTTTGAACAACTTGCATTTATCCAATCCTTTCATTCAGGATGCCAAGCAAGTATTGACCATAACTATTTTTTGCCAGCGGGGCAGCCAATTTCTCGATTTGCTCCGCAGTAATGTAGCGCCTGCGATAGGCAATTTCTTCCGGGCATGCAACCTTCAGCCCCTGGCGTTTTTCCAGGGTTTGAATGAACATGGAGGCTTCCAGCAATGATTCGTGCGTGCCGGTATCCAGCCATGCAAACCCCCGGCGCATGACTTGGACATCCAGCATATTCATTTCCAGATAACGCTGGTTGACGGTAGTAATTTCAAGCTCCCCCCGTGCAGAGGGTTTGATGGACTTGGCGATGTCAACCACTTGGTTGTCATAGAAGTAAAGCCCGGTCACCGCAAAATTGGATTTTGGCTGCACGGGTTTTTCTTCAAGGCTGATGGCGTGTCCTTGTGCATCAAATTCGACCACCCCATAGCGTTCCGGATCATGCACACGGTAGGCAAACACCGTCCCTCCGTTGGGTTTGCCGGCAGCAGCGTAGAGCAAATGCTCAAACCCGTGGCCGTAAAAGATGTTGTCCCCCAACACCATCGAGCAGCGGTCATTCCCGATAAATGATTCGCCGATGATGAATGCCTGCGCAAGCCCGTCTGGCGAAGGCTGCACGGCATAGGAAAAATTCACGCCCCACTGCGAACCATCCCCCAGCAGCCTCTCGAAATGTGGAATATCCAGCGGGGTGGAAATTATGAGGATATCGCGTATCCCGGCCAGCATCAGCGTGGACAGCGGATAGTAAATCATCGGCTTGTCATAAATCGGGAGCAGTTGCTTGGAAATGGTTTGGGTAACCGGGTAAAGCCTTGTGCCGGAGCCGCCTGCAAGTATGATGCCTTTCATGATGTTTTCCTGTCGCCATAGTTTTGCTGAATCCAGCTCTGGTATTCGCCGCTTATCACGGCTTCAGTCCAGGCTGTGTTTGCCAGATACCACGCCACGGTTTTGCGCAGCCCGGTTTCAAAAGTTTCCATCGGTTTCCAGCCCAACTCGTCCGCGATCTTTGAGGCGTCAATGGCATAGCGGCGGTCATGACCCGGCCTGTCCTGCACATAGGTAATAAGCGAAGCGTATGGCGCGACCTGCGGGCGAAGTTCATCGAGGATGGCGCAAATTGCGTGAACGACTTCGAGATTGGTCTTCTCATTCCAGCCGCCGATGTTGTATGTCTCCCCCACGCGGCCGCGTTCCAACACCAGGCGCAACGCGCGCGCATGGTCATCCACATACAGCCAGTCGCGGATATTGTCGCCTTTGCCATAAATGGGCAACGGTTTGCCGTTGCATGCATTCAGGATGATCAGCGGGATCAGCTTTTCTGGAAAGTGGTAAGGGCCGTAATTGTTGGAGCAGTTGGTGGCAACGGTGGGCAGACCGTATGTGTGATGCCAAGCGCGCACCAGGTGATCGGAAGAAGCCTTGCTGGCCGAATAAGGCGAGTTCGGCTGGTAGGCGGTGTCTTCGGTGAAAAATCCGGCCTCCCCCAAACTGCCATACACTTCATCGGTGGAAATATGGTGGAAACGGAAGGCGCCTTTTCGCTGCGCAGGCAGTTTGCTCCAGTATTCCCGTGCGGCTTCCAGCAGTGTATAAGTGCCGATAATATTGGTTTCGATGAACGCTGCCGGGCCGCTGATGGAGCGGTCTACATGTGACTCTGCAGCCAAGTGCATAACCGCATCCGGCTGGTGTTCGCGGAACAGGCGCGCGATTTCTACGGCATCGCAAATATCTGTATGCTCGAAGCGGTAGCGAGGATTATCCGCAACGGAAATCAGGGATTGCAGGTTGCCTGCATAAGTCAGTTTGTCGACGTTGATGACCTCAGCATTGGTTTCCGCGATCAACTGGCGAATGACTGCGGAGCCGATAAATCCGGCGCCGCCGGTAATAAGAATTTTATCCATGATTGGGAGCAATGATTTTTCGTGCCAAATAAGCTCGTGTGATTTTACTGGAAATGGCGGCAACAGGTTGTGGTCTATTTAGTCATGCAACGGTTGATGTGAGCCAGCGCCTGTTCTGTTGCACCACGATGCTCGCTAACGAAACGCAATCCGGCATCGCCCATTTTTTTTATTTCAACCGGGTTGGAAAACAGGTTTTGCAGGCTATGGGCAAGACCGATGATGGTCTCCACCCGCACAGCCGCTCCGCCGTCAACTGCAAGTTGGCTGGCCTGCGCAAAATTGTAGGTATGCGGGCCGATGAGTACGGGTCTGCCAGCGGCGCAGGCTTCAATGAGGTTTTGCCCGCCGAACGGCAGCAGGCTGCCGCCGATGAAAGCGATGTCGCACGCCGTATAATAAGCAAACATTTCACCCATGCTGTCGCCCAGCACCACTTGGATTTCTGTGGCAACCGCGTGGCCTTCACTTCGGCGCTGGAAGCGGGTGCCGCGCTGCGTGAGCAAGACTGCCACTTCGTCGAAACGCTGCGGGTGACGCGGCACGATAACAGTGAGCAATTGCGGAATATCAATTTTCCTGAGTGCGTCGAGTATTAATGCTTCTTCCCCTGTCCTGGTACTGGCCGCGAGAAATACTTTCCTGTCTTCGCCGAATTGAGCGCGAAGTTTCCTGCCCAACTCCAGCATGGTTGATGGCGGCTCGATGTCGAATTTCAGGTTGCCCATGACAAATACATTGCCTGCGCCCAATGCTGTCAGGCGCGCGGCATCGTTTCCGCTCTGTGCTGCGATATAACTCAATTCACGCAAGCCAGATTTTGCCAGCCTGGGATATCGCGCATAGCGTGTAGCGGACTTCTCGGATAAGCGTGCGTTGAGCAACAGCAGCGGAATTTTTTCCGCATGGCAGGCATGGATCAGGTTGAACCATATCTCGGTTTCCAGCAGGATGCCGATGCGGGGATGAAAATGGTTCAGGAAACGCCTGACCGCAAAGGGGTAATCATAAGGCAGGTAAACTTGCTGCACATCGTCGCCATAAAGCTGTTTGCCGGCAGCACGCCCGGTGGGAGTGGTGTGAGTGAGCAGCAGTTGATGGTCCGGATATTTTTCCTGCAAACACCGCACCAGGCCGGCTGCCGCACGTGTTTCGCCGACCGATACGGTATGCAGCCAGATTATCGGCTTATTGCAGTGTGTGGAGTAAAAACCAAAACGTTCGGGTATGTGCCTGAGATATTCGGGCTGCTTGCGCGCGCGCCACAACAGGTGAAAAAAAACATAGGGCAGCAGCAACCAAAGCAGTAAAGTGTAAGCCCGGCGCGGGTTGTGGTTGCACATGGCTCAGGCCGCACCCAGGACATGCGCCAGCTGGCGCAATACATCGTCGACCTGAATTAGCGCCATAGCTTCGGGGTGATGTACGCGTGTGTTCCAAGTCACATGCGATGGGTCTTTATGCAAGAATTTCCGCACTGCTTCTGGATAACGATTCACGATAAACTCTTGTCGTGCATAAGGGCCAGTTAAGCCCGGCGGCGCAACCGCATACAAACCTACCACCGGGGTGTGCATGGCTGTGGCGAGGTGAACTGCACCCGTATCGGGTGCCACCAGAACATCAACCTGACCCAATAATGCGGCCAGTTGTTTGGGAGTGGTCTGTCCGCATAGGTTCAGGGTGTTGTGCGGCGCGCAGTTGCCCAAACGTGCGCAATAATCCTGTTCTGCTGCCGCCTTACCACCCGTCAATAGCAACCCGGCGCCCCACCTTTGCGCAGCGGTCTGCATGACTGACGCATAACGTTCAAATAACCAGGTGCGTTCCGGCTTGCTGGCACAGGGATGAATGGCGATCAACGGGCGCGGCAGATGCCCAAGCTGTTCGCGCGCCCATGTCAGTTCTGTTTCGCCTATCGGTAAATCCCATATCACGGGTTGTGTCGCCGCACCTAATTCCGTGGCAAATGACATAAAGCTATCCAGTAAATGTGTGTTGGCAAACGGAATGGATCGGTTGCAAAACAGCCACTGCCCTTCGCGCGCGCGGGTGCGATCGAAGCCTATTTTGACTGGCGCGCGCAATGCGGGATACAACAGGTTAATGCGCAAATTTGCCTGCATCGCCAATATTACATCGAAAGAATGCTGGCTGAAGGCGCGATAAAAAGATCGGTAATCCGCTGGAGTCCTGGGCTTTTCAAATACCTCGAAATGCACCCCCTGCAAACCTTGCAACAAAGAGTATGACAACGGGCTGGTAATCCAGGTGATGGTGGCGCCGGGCAGGCTGCGTTGCAAATTGCGCACAACCGGAACAATCAGGGCCACATCGCCCAGCGCGGAGAAGCGCACCAGTGCAATGTTCAAATTTGGACGAGATAATGGAAATGTGTTCGCCATATTCGCCACTGTCAGTTGTGCTTGTAATTGCCTTTGAAGCGCACGATATCGCCCTTGTCCAGACACAAAGCCGGGCTGCCTTTAAGCATGCACAGCGACGCGTGCATGCTATCCCAAGCAAAATTGCAACGCATGACGGACGCATATGCGGTAATTAGCGCGCTCTTCAGCAGGCCAAGGCAGGCCGCTTGCATCTCGTTGCGCGATTGCACCCATGATTTGCGCCGCCGGCGCATTGCCATGTGAATGGCTCGGCTGATTCCCGGAGGCAGCTGCGGCATTGCCACAAAACTTTTTTCCGCTGCCCAGCTAATGAAGACACTCGGAACGTGCAGGCTAATACCCGCCGCAAGCAAAAAATTGCGGCACACATCGTCCATAAAAGATGTCTTGATTAAAATGATATCTGGTGAATTTTTCACTGGTGAATTTTTCATTTGTTGCGACATTGTATCCAAAAGGACTGTGCACAACGTAGTGAGTGCAAGCCTAATGCAGTTAAGCCAATAGTCGGCGCTACAAATTTGTGGCAGGGCAACGCATTGCGTATCCGGCGAAATAACAGTTGCGGCTTGCTAAACATAACGACATGAACCTACTGCGTAAACCGGCATCGGGGTCGCGCGATGCCCGACACTCTCATGTACTGTCAGCCCGCTCGCTACAATTCCTGTCGCTATATATAGATTCCCCCGGCTGAAGCCGGGGTTCTTACTGTTACGGCCTTTGGCCGACCCGATGCTGCCACGTCACTCGTTGGCTCGCGCCAGCATCGGGAATGCTCATTCATCCACGGCTAAAGCCGTGGTATTCTGTCTTCGACCGCATAAAAATACCGGAAAACAACTCCAGTTTTTCCCAAAGAGATCAAGGTGGCGAGGTTACACATTGAAATAGAAGAGGTAAAGCAAGGGGCACAACAAAAAGGCTTGCCGGAGAGCAAACATGGGTGTATTTGGGGTGCAACAGATTAGAAGCTGGACTTACTAGACGCTGCCCAGTGTGCGCCCTGAGGCGGACATGCTTGGCTGCCCATCCGGGCCGTATAAACCATTGGTGCTGTCTGTGGCATTTTGCAATACCATCAGTGCCTGCTGGTTTTGCCGCAGCCTGGTCTGGATAAGTATCCCGTTGGTGCGATTCAATTGCTGTGCCTGTTCGGATAGTTGCAGGATGCCGTTCCAAACCGGCAGGCTATTTGCTGCATTAGTCTGAAGCCAGGATGTCAAACCATCGGTTTCAACCTTTCCTCCACATGCAAGCAAGCTCTCCCTGCGCTCGTTTGCCAGCTTGCCCAAGCTTTGCGCTGCCAGAACCTTGCTGTCAACAAGCGCCAACAATTGCTCAGTATTACCGCTGACCAAGGCCTGTTGCTCCGTTTCCAGCAGCGTGACAAATCCCTTCCATGCATCATGCTCAGCTTGCAGGCAGGCGATAAGATCTGCTGCTGGATTGTTCTTGCCCATCAGGGATTCAGGTTTTGTGTGAATTGATTAAATCAGTTACCGTTTTGATTAGGCTATCTGCCACCACGGCAGAATTAACCTGAAAGCGCCCTTCACTGATAGCTTGCTTGATTTCCGCAACTTTTGCCTTATTCACAAGCGGAGTGTTCGCCATGCCGCTTTTCATGCCGCGCAGTTGCTCTGCAGTTGCTCCCAGATGCACGCTGGTGGTAGCCGCAGATTGCGCATCGCCCGCCGGTTTCGTAACGGAGGCGCGTGTACGCGCCTCCCCACCTGTGGCGGCTGGCAACGGTTTATTGGATTTTTCTACTTTCACGGATATCACCTTTTCACTGTATTCGGTTAACTTTACATCGGCAGCCAAAAACAAAACTTTAGGATGGCACCCGGCTTTTATACACCAGCGCGTCTCCCCGCACAATACGGTGCGCGGTAAATCGGGACTATGGGCGCGTTTCTACGGTTCCATCCGCACGCGCTGTACCGCTAACCACCTGGTCAGACGATGTGCGAACCCGCACAGGTTGGCCTTCTGCCGCGTTGTTCAGCGCCTGGCCTTCGGAACGCACCCTGAAACCAACCCCTTCTGCCCTTACTTGCACCGTTTGCCCCTGCGTCACTGCATAGGGCGCACGCAACATATCCTGTTTCAGCACTTGGCCTGCGCCAATGCTGTATTTGAGCATTTTACCGGCAGCTTGCGCCGGATCCGTAAGAGTGCCTGTTTGCGTCAATTCGCCGCTTTGGCTGGAAAAATCTTCCGCACGCAACACCTGCCCCTGCTGCAATGACTTGTTGGCGACGAGCAGGTTTGCGGTGACTGTAACATGCACCGGCACGAACAGCTTCCAGTTTTTCTTGCCAGCAGGGCAACGCACACCTACAGTGCCGTTACCAAGCAACCGACCGCCGGGGGGCAAAAATGCTTCCAGCTGCGGGCAGGCGGGTAGTGCGATGCGCCGGTCTATCTCACCCACCTTGACGGCAACCTGGCCGTGAATATCCGAAGTTTGCGCGCGTATAAAGGCTTCAACAGCGGCGCTGATTCCGGAATGGTCTTGTTGTGCGCCTGCCCATATGGGCTGCGGAAACCACAACAAGATGAGCAATAATGGGGAATAGAAGTTTTTCATGTCCATATTGTCGGCTTGCAGCCGCCATAAGGGAAGCTTTTTAAGGCTGGAAATAAGATGGGTTTTCGCCTTTAATCGGACTATAGCCAAATCAGCTTGATGTTTAGTATGTGCGTCATCTGAGTAATGGATCGAGCAAGGCAGGAGACAAACATGACCAGCAGAATCGATGAAGCACTGCATTTTCACCAGACTGCATTAAGCTTGCGTACGGCGCGCCAGGAGTTGCTCGCGTCCAATATCGCCAATGCCGACACACCAAACTACAAAGCCAGGGACATTGATTTCGCCAGCGCCTTGCAGGGAGCATTGTCGGGCAGCACGGCAAAATTGCCGTTGGCAGCTACCTCGCCACGCCATCTGGAGGGCACAACGGGCGATAGCGTGATGGGGGCACCAGTGATGTACCGTAAGGTATTGCAACCGAGCGCGGATGGCAATACAGTGGACATGGATATCGAACGTGCGCAGTTCGCCGATAATGCCTTGCGTTATGAGGCCAGCGTAAATTTCATTAACGCGCAAATCAAGGGTGTGTTAACGGCTTTACAAGGATAATCACCATGTCGCTATTCAATATTTTTAACATCTCCGGCTCCGCCATGACAGCGCAGTCGCAACGGCTGAATGTGGTAGCCAGCAATCTCGCCAATGCCGACAGCACAACCGGGCCGGATGGAAGGCCTTATCGCGCAAAACAAGTGGTGTTCAGCACCATGCCGGTGGACGGAAAAGCGGCTGCGGGCGTAAAAGTAGCGGCAGTAGTGGAAGATACATCCCCGATGAAAACGATATATGACCCAAAGCACCCTTTGGCTAATGAACAGGGCTATGTCACATTGCCCAATGTCAATGTGGTGGAGGAAATGGTGAATATGATCTCATCCTCGCGCTCATACCAGAACAATGTAGAGGTGATGAACACCTCCAAGAGTTTATTGCTCAAGACGTTATCCATAGGCCAGTAAAGAGATTTATTTAAAGACAAGGAGTAAAACATGAGTAATTCAATCCCTGACACCGGATCCGCAGCCGCACTGATCAATTCGCTGAATGCCGCAAACAGCTCGCTGGCAAAAAAAACCAGCAACACAGCAAGTAGCGTAAGTGATACTCAGGACAAGTTCCTGACGCTATTGGTCACACAGATGAAAAACCAGGATCCGCTGAACCCGCTGGATAACGCGCAGGTCACTTCGCAAATGGCGCAGCTCAGCACGGTGAGCGGCATTGACAAATTAAATTCAACCTTGCAGGCATTGAGCAACAGCATGTCGATGAGCCAGTCTGTGTCGGCCACCAGCATGATCGGGCATGGCGTTCTGGTTCCCGGCTCGGCCATAAACCTGACCAATGGTCAGGCGCTTGGCGGCTTGGAATTAACGCAGCCGGCCGACAGCGTCAAGGTAACCATACAGGATGCGTCAGGCAATATTGTACGCACCTTGCAACTGGGCGAGCAGAAAGCCGGGGTATTGCCATTTGCTTGGGATGGACAGACAGATAAGGGTACGGCTGCGGCAAGCGGTTCTTATAAATTTACGGCAGAAGCGGTTCTGGCTGGCGCCAAAACGGATGCCACCACCCTGGCTTTCGGCATGGTCAATGCCATAACTCCGGGAACACAGGGAACCACACTGGATGTGGGGCAATTGGGCGAGTTCGACCTGTCCGCAGTTAAACAAGTCTTGTAATAACCGGATAACCCGCCACTCCCTGAAAAGGTAAGTGGCTGATACTAACGCAAGGAGAACACCATGAGTTTTACGCAAGGTTTGAGTGGACTAAACGCGGCTTCCAAGAACCTGGAAGTGATCGGCAATAACGTGGCAAACGCAAATACGGTGGGTTTCAAGGGATCAATAGCGGAATTCGGTGATGTTTTTGCGGCTGCATTATCCGGCTCCGGCACCGCTCAGATAGGCATTGGCGCCAAACTTGAGACAGTTGCCCAGCAATTTTCACAGGGGAATATCAGCATAACCAACAATCCGCTGGATATGGCGATCAATGGCCCGGGGTTTTTTATCTTGAAGGGTGGCGCCGGTGGCGCTGTCTACACCCGGAATGGCCAATTTCAACTGGATAATGCCGGCTATATTGTGAGCAGTGCCGGGCACAGGCTACAGGGTTATCCGGCAGGGGCTACTGCTGTCGGCGGCGCCGGCACGCAAGACCTGCAAATACCAACGGCTTCCATGAACGCAGCCGCATCCACAAAAATAGCGGTTGGGCTGAATCTGGACTCGACATCACCGATAATCAACCCCGTGACCACTCCGTTTGATCCGACAAGCCCCGCAACCTATACCAATTCCACCTCGACGACCGCCTACGATTCCCAGGGGAACAAACAAATTGTGACCATGTTTTTCGCCAAGAGAGCGATGAATCAGTGGGATGTTTATCAGACGACCAGCGATCCAAACAGTACGGTGGTCCCCCCTGTTTATCTGGATCCCGCCGTAAATCCAGGTGTTGGAAACTGGGTTCCTATGGGAGGAGCAAGCCCGACTTTGAGTTTTGACGTAAATGGAACAAACGGGTCAGCGCTGCCATTTGTGGGCGCTTCATTTACAGCCCTGAGCGGCGCTGCGCAACAGCTTACTTTTGACTTCACTACCGCGACGCAATTTTCGGCGGATTTCGGGGTAACCGCATTAACCACCGACGGCTATGCTCAAGGAACGCTGAGCGGGTTCAATGTTTCTCCGGATGGAACCATTCTTGGCCGCTACTCCAACGGTAAAACCCAGACCCTTGGCACGGTGGCATCGGCGACTTTTGCCAACATGAATGGCTTGCAACCACTCGGCGATAACGAATGGGCGGAAACGGGCGCGTCGGGCGTTCCTTTAAAAGGAACGCCAGGGACGGGTCTCAGGGGGTTGCTGCAAACTTCCGCGACGGAAGATTCCAACGTGGACTTGACTGCCGAACTGGTCAACATGATCACGGCACAGCGCGTATATCAAGCCAATGCACAGACCATCAAAACGCAGGATGCGGTGATGCAGACGCTGATTAACCTGAGGTAATAACAGCGCTTGAAGTATTGAGGAAAAGACATGGACAGATTGATATATACCGCGATGACAGGCGCTTCGCATGTACTGCAACAGCAGGCAGCAGTGACGCAAAATCTGTCCAATGTAAATACACCCGGTTATCGCGCCGCAATAAACACGTTTCGCGCCGTTCCGCTGGTTGGCGGAGGCCTGCCTACGCGCACCTTCGTGGTGGATTCCACCGCCGGAGCCGATTTTGCACCGGGGATATTGCAGCAGACCGGACGCAGTCTTGATGTGGCGGTGCAGGGCCAGGGCTGGATTGCCGTGCAACTGGATGATGGAAGCGAGGCTTATACCCGTAACGGCAGCTTTCAGGTTACACCTGAGGGCGTCCTGCAAACCCGAACCGGATTGAATGTAGCAGGAGACGCAGGCCCGATCACCATTCCGGTGGATACCGAAGTTACTGTGGCCAAGGATGGCACCATTTCCACGGTGCCCAGCGGACCGCAGCCCAGCCAGGTAGTGGTATTGGGGCGTATCAAGCTGGTTAACCCCCCTGAAAACCTGATGGTGCGGGGTAATGATGGGTTGTTCCGCACCACGGACGGCAACGCTGCCGAGGCCGATGTTAACGTGACGGTGGCATCCGGCAATCTGGAAGGCAGCAACGTAAATACGGTGGAAGCGATGGTGAAAATGATTTCGCTGGGCCGGCAATTCGAGATGCAGATGAAAATGTTGCAAAACGCCGACAACAATGCGAAGCAGGCCAGCACCCTGCTCAGCGTCAGTGGCTAATGGGTATTTAACTGAGTTTGTCTTATTTGTCTTAAAAGGGTAATAGTCATGATACGTTCCTTGTGGATCTCCAAAACCGGGCTGGAAGCGCAGCAAACCCAGATGGACGTGATCGCCAACAACTTGGCTAACGTCAGCACCAACGGTTTTAAACGTTCGCGTGCAGTATTTGAGGATTTGCTGTACCAGACTATACGTCAGCCTGGTGCACAGTCTTCCCAGCAAACCCAGGTTCCCTCCGGCTTGCAACTCGGCACAGGGGTACGCCCGGTTGCAGTCGAACGCATTCATACTCAGGGTAACCTGCAAAGTACCGGCAATAATCTTGATGTAGCAATTAACGGAGCGGGTTTCTTCCAGATACTGATGCCGGATGGCACCACGGCGTACACACGCGATGGATCATTTCAGACAGACAACCAGGGGCAAGTGGTAACCTCCAGCGGTTTCCCGATACAGCCTGCCTTGACCATACCCCCAAATACAATCAACCTGACCATTGCACGTGACGGCACCGTATCGGTGACCCAGGCCGGGGTGACGACCCCTGTGCAAATCGGCAGCATACAACTGGCCACCTTTGTCAATCCGGCTGGGTTGCAAAGCATGGGCGAGAATCTGTATGTTGAAACCGGATCATCCGGCACACCCAGCACCAATGTACCGGGCACCAATGGCGCAGGCTTGTTGAATCAGAGCTATGTAGAGACTTCCAACGTGAACGTGGTGGAGGAACTGGTGAATATGATACAGACACAACGCGCTTATGAGATCAACTCCAAGGCGATTACCACCTCGGATCAGATGTTGCAGAAATTGACACAGATGTAACCGGAGCGGGGTGCATCATGCATAATTTATTGTCAAGGTTAAGCGTAATGGGGGCGGTGCTGCTGGCGTCTGCGGGATGTGCAAATACTCCTTCGACCAGTATTTACCAACCGATAACGGCACGCCCGGCTGAACAGAAGGCGGCAACCTCCCCGCGTAACGGCGCCATATTTCAGGCTGGACAAAACGAACATCCTTTATTTGAGGACAGGCACGCGCGCAATGAGGGCGATATCCTGACCATAAATATTGTTGAAGCGACTACAGCCAGCGAAAAATCCAGCAGTAACGCGGAACACAGCGGTGCTATCACAACAAACACAAGCAATGTTCCTCACGCAGGCATGCTGTTGCAACCCTTCAATGTTGGCGGCACATCGAGCGGCAAGCTGGCTAACAAGAGTGACACCGCCGGCAATAACACTTTTTCCGGAACCATCACCGTGACGGTGATTGAGGTGCTGCCAAACGGAAATTTACTGGTCGGCGGCGAGAAACAGGTTGCGATCGGCCAGTCCAATGAGCATATCCGCTTCTCCGGTGTAGTCAATCCCAGCACCATTACCGGCAACAATACCGTGCAGTCCACCCAAGTGGCCGATGCACACATTGAATACAAAGGCGCTACCAATGTTGACATGTCTGCGATCATGAGCATGATGGCGCGCGTCTTCCTCTCGGTGTTGCCCTTCTAAAAAAAGGAAACTAACCATGAACATAATTTTGAAACTGGCTTTGGCTGTGCTGATCGCGGCACTATCATTTTCCGCCTCTGCCGAACGCATCAAGGATCTGGCCAGCATCCAGGGCGTGCGCGACAACCAGTTAATCGGCTACGGCCTGGTGGTAGGTTTGGACGGGAGCGGCGACCAGACCACTCAGACCCCGTTCACCGTGCAAAGCACCATCACCATGCTGTCACAAATGGGTGTCACCCTGCCTCCGGGCACCAGCCTGCAACTAAAAAATGTGGCGGCGGTAACGGTAACGGCGACATTGCCGCCGTTTGCGCGTCCGGGACAGGCAATAGATGTCACCGTTTCCTCGATAGGCAACGCAAAGAGCCTGCGCGGTGGCACGTTGCTGATGACGCCGCTGAAAGGGGCGGACGGCCAGGTATACGCAATGGCCCAGGGCAATATGCTGGTTGGCGGCGTGGGTGCTTCGGCAGGCGGCGCCAAGGTGCAGGTCAACCACTTGAGTGTAGGGCGCATCCCGAGCGGAGCAACGGTGGAGCGCGCAGTGCCGACGATATTGGGACAGGGCAATTATATCCATCTGGAATTGAACACTACGGACTTCACTACGGCTACGCGTCTTGTCGATACAATCAACCGCGAGCTTTCGCCGAACAAGGAAATCGCTTCGGCGCTGGACGGCCGCATGATCCGGGTGCTTGCACCGGAAGGCAGCGCACGCGTAGCCTTTTTGTCGCAGATCGAAAATTTGCAGGTTGACCCGGCGAAAGGCATGGCGCGCGTTATCGTCAATGCCCGCACCGGTTCGGTAGTAATGAACCAGGCCGTAACACTGGACAATTGCGCAATTTCGCACGGTAACCTGACGGTAGTAATCAACACCGAAACGGTGGTCAGCCAACCCAACGCCCTTTCGGGAGGTGAAACCGTGCAGGTAAGCAAGCCCACGATAGATATCCAAGCCGACAAGGGCAATGTGATCCAGTTGAAGAGAGGCGTATCCTTGAACGAGGTGGTGAAGGCGCTGAATTCCATCGGTGCGACACCGCAGGATCTACTGGCTATCCTGCAGGCAATGAAGTCTTCAGGCGCTTTGCGGGCGGAACTGGAAATCATTTAATTACACTAATACGTGATGATTAAACCATCAGATAATTCCGGAAGTTTGGCGGCAAGTGCACAAAGCCTGGATAAACTCCGCGCACAGGCAAAACAATCGCCTGATCAGGCGCTAAAGGCCGCAGCGCAGCAGTTCGAGACAGTATTCATGAACATGATGCTGAAAAGCATGCGCGACGCCACGCCACAAGACGGTGTATTCGACAGCGAGCAAACCAAGATGTTTACCGGTATGCTGGATCAGCAACTGGCACAGGACATGTCCAGCCGAGGCATAGGATTGGCTGACGCCATGGTCAAGCAATTGAGCAGAACACTAACTCCCGGTACTGCAACGGCGCTCCCGCAAGTTTCTCCTGCAGCACAGCCCAGCCGTGCCACTGCGGTGCCTTCGGCATACAGTGAGAATTTTCAACAGGATTTTGTGAGGCAGTTGACACCTTATGCCCTCCAGGCAAGCCGTGAAACTGGTGTGCCTGCGCAATTGATGCTGGGGCAGGCGGCATTGGAAAGCGGCTGGGGACGACGTGAAATACGCCTGCCGGATGGCGGTAACAGTTACAACCTGTTCGGCATCAAAGCGGGCAGCAATTGGAGCGGGAAGGTGGCACAAGTGACAACCACGGAGTACCATAACGGCGTACCCAGCAAGCAAGTGGAAAAGTTTCGCGCTTATGGTTCATACGCCGAGGCGTTCAGCGATTATGCGCACTTGTTACGCGATAACCCGCGTTATGCCGGTGTGATACAGCAAGGGCAAGATGCGCAATCCGCTGCCAAGGCTTTGCAGGTCGCGGGTTACGCGACCGACCCGAATTATGCCGGCAAACTGGCAAAGGTCATGAACCGGATCAGTATGTTAAGTTAGTGGCATTGCCATGATTGCAAACCCGCCTGGAAAATTTGCATTCAAGAAACCGGCCAGGCTGCCGATAAACTAGTTAGCGCTTGTTGCGTGATAAGGAAAATAAATGGCTGATATTTTCGGTGTTAGTGTTAGCGCGTTGAACTCGGCCCAACTAGGGCTGTCGACGGCTGAGCACAATATCGCCAATGCGAATACTCCTGGTTATAACCGCCAGGTAACCGTGCAAGCTGCCCGCTCTGCGCAACTGTTGGGGGCGGGTTATGTCGGACAAGGCTCGGATGTGTCCTCAATCAATCGGATTTATGACCAGTTTCTTTCTGCCCAGGTTGTCCAGGAGCAGGGAACATCAGCGCAACTCAATAGTTATTATTCCCAGATTCAACAAGTTAACAATATGCTGGCCGACCCGACAGCGGGTTTGTCGCCTGCGCTGCAGGATTTTTTCAGCGCGGTAAGCGGTGTATCCAATGCACCTGAATCGATACCCGCGCGACAGGCGCTACTTAGCAATGCACAGGCATTGGTATCCCGCTTCCAATCAATGAACCAACGTTTGACCGACGTCAACAATGGCATTAACGGTCAAATTAAGAACAGCGTAACAACCATTAACAGTTATGCGAAGCAGATTGCCGCGCTCAACAAAAACATAGTGACAGCCATGGCCCAATCTGGGGGCAAGCCGCCCAATGATTTATTGGATCAGCGCGACCAACTCCTCTTGCAAATGAATCAGGAAGTCAAAACCAATGTCGTGAAGCAGGATGACGGCAGCATTAATTTGTCCATCGGGAACGGGCAATTGCTGGTGGTAGGCTCCCAAGCTTTCAGCTTGCAGGCTGCAACGTCTTTGACTGACCCAACCAAGATTGAAGTGGCTTATGGTGTTTCTGGCGGGAATATCATCCGGATGCAGCAAAGCACTATCCAGGGAGGCAATCTGGGAGGGCTCCTGTCCTTCCGCAGCCAGACACTGGACGCCGCACAAAACTCTCTGGGTCTGGTAGCCACTGGGTTAGCCGGAACATTTAACCAGCAACACCAGCTTGGGCAGGATCTGAATGGCGTTTTAGGCGGCGACTTCTTTATCCAGCCAGTGCCTGTTGTCAACAAGAATGCCGCAAATAATGGAGATGCCGTCATCAGCGCCAATATTTCCAGCTACAGCGCATTGACTGGCAGTGATTATGTATTGAAGTTCAACGGCGGCACCAGCTACACCCTGACACGCCTGTCGGATAATACTGTTACCAATTTCCCTGCCGGCTTGCCGCAAACTGTGGATGGTTTGACGCTGGGCCTGGCTTCAGGAACTCCCATAACCGGTGACAACCTTTTAATCCGCCCAACCGCGAATGGCGCGCTCAGCATAGGAGTTGCCATCTCTGACACTGCCAAAATTGCCGCTGCGGCGCCCATGCGCACAAACGCAACACTGACTAATAACGGAACAGGAAAGATCAGCGCTGGTTCAGTGGATACCCCGCTCGACCCCAAGCTCCAGGATGACGTAACGATCACGTTTGTTGATGCAACCCATTACACTGTCACAGACAATACCACGGCGACAACGCTGGTGGGATTGCCTGGTGCGCCGTATAACCCGAACATTGGAGCGGCGTTATCCTTCAACGGCTGGACGGCTCAGCTTACGGGAGCGCCGGTCGCAAACGATACCTTTACGGTAGGCCCCAATAACAGCGCTTCTTCAGACAACCGCAACGCATTGCTATTAAATGGTTTGCAAACCCAGAATACCCTGCTCGGCGGAACTGCCAGTTATCAAGGCGTATATGGCCAGTTGGTGGCGCAGGTGGGAAGCAAGACACGCGAGTTGCAAGTAACCAGCAAGGCGCAGGATGCCATGTTGCAACAGACTATTCAGGCCCAGCAAGCAATCTCAGGGGTGAATCTCGATGAAGAAGCGGCCAATCTGTTGCGTTACCAGCGTGCCTATCAGGCCGCAGGCAAAGCGATGCAAATTGCCAGCACTTTGTTTGATACATTACTTGGTTTAGGAAGGTAGGTGTGCCGTGCGTATCAGTTCAAGCACCATTTATGATGTAAATGTTGCCACGCTGAATCAGCAGCAAAGCAAGATGCTGTATACCCAGCAGCAGATATCCACGGGGCGGCGCTTGCTGACCGCAGCGGATGACCCGGCTGCCGCCGCGCGTGCTTTGGAACTGATGCAGTCCGATTCAGCCACAACCCAATATGCCAAAAATATTGATGCGACACAACATTTGCTTGCCTCCTCCGAAGGCACCCTGCAAACCGTCACCACGTTGTTGCAGGATGTCCATACGACCGCAGTCAATGCAGCCTCCATGACGCTGACGAATGTCGACCGGAAGATGCTTGCCGACGGCCTTCAGGGCCGCCTGGATGAATTAATTTCCCTGGCAAACACCACCGACGGCATAGGAAATTACCTGTTTTCCGGTTTTCAGGGGAAAACGCAGCCTTTCACCAATACTGCTACCGGGGTGCAATACATGGGTGATGATGGGCAACGCCTGGGCCAGGTGAGTGCCAACCGGCAACTGGCAGGCAGTGATTCCGGCGCGGACATTTTCATGCGCATCAAGAATGGCAACGGGACATTTATTGCTCAAGCTCCCCAGGTTACAGTCCCTCAGATTACTCCGCTGAATACCGGGAGCGGCATTATCAGCCAGGGTATCGTGACTAACCCAGCGATGGTTACCGGCAATAACTATAGGGTTGATTTTACCGTGGCGGCAGGAGTGACAACTTATACTGTCACTGACACTACCACCCTCACGCAAGTATTGCCACCACTACCTGCGACAGGCGTGCCTTTTGTAAGCGGGCAAGCCATCAGCTTTGATGGCATACAGTTCGATATTCAGGGCGCCCCCGCCAACGGTGATCAATTTACCATTACGCCGAGCGCTAACGAGAGCGTGTTCAAGACCATTTCCGACCTGATCAATACATTAAATACACCCATCATTGCTGGCAATGCGGCAAGCAGCGCACAATTTACCGGCAACATGAACCATGCACTGAACAGCCTGGACAGGAGTCTGGACAAGGTGTTGACAGTGCGTGCCTCAATGGGTTCGCGCTTAAGCGAACTGGACACCTTGAAATCCACGGGAGCAGACTTGAGCCTGCAGTACAATCAAGCCTTATCGTTATTGCAGGATGTGGACTACAACAAGGCAATCACCGATTTATCCCAGCAAAAAACCACGCTGGAAGCCGCACAGAAATCCTTCTTGCAGGTGCAGAACCTGTCAATATTTAATTTCATGCCTTAACGCTTATCCTGGTGAATAATTATCCGGGTGTCTCCGGCAAGGGTGAATGCATACCCTTCGGATAAGTAAGATGGAATTTTTTGCATCGCTCCAGAAATGCTGCCCGGAGAAGCATTCCACTAGCGTTGACAATTTGGGCAATAGAAGCTTGATCTCTGCCCTTGCCGGATTTGTTTGATAATTGCTCCGCATGCACGACATGGTTCACCAGCACGGCCATACACCCAGTAGTGCTGCTGGAAATATCCGGGATCACCGTTGCTGCCCACATAGTCGCGCAAGCTGCTGCCGCCAAGCCGTATCGCTTCTCCCAGTATTTCACGTATGGCCAGCACCAGCCGTGAACAACGTGCGAGGCTTAACTTGTTTGCCGCCCGTTGCGGGCGGATGCCAGCGCGGAACAATGCTTCGCTGGCATAGATGTTGCCCACACCTGCAATTACATGGCTATCCATGATAACCAGCTTGATTGCCGCGTTGCGCTTGTGCGTGGCACGGTGCAGATAGGCCGCGTCGAATTCATTTTCCAGCGGTTCCACGCCGAGGGGCGCCAGCAGCGGATGTTGTGCTGGATCCCCCTCATGCCACAACACCGCACCGAAACGGCGCGGGTCGCGCAGCCGCATCAGCAGTCCGTTTGCGATCAGCAGGTCGAAATGGTCATGTTTTTCTGCGGCGGCGCCGGCTGGCAATATACGCAGACTGCCGGACATGCCAAGATGCAATATTAGCGTGCCGCTGCCGCATTCGATGAGCAGGTATTTGGCGCGGCGGCGGATGGAATGTATGGTCTGGCCGCGCAATAGCCTGCGCAGGTTTTTGGGGATGGGCCAGCGCAGCCGGGAATTGCGGATTACCGCATCAGTAATGCGTTGCCCGGTCAAATGCGGCGCAAGGCCGCGCAGGGTGGTCTCGACTTCGGGGAGTTCGGGCATGACAATTAATCAGCTATGGGATAGAGTGAATATATTCAAGAACAAAACTCAACAGTTAATGCCCGGCAGTTTTACATTGTGCAGAAGTTCGCTGCAAACCTCTACAGGCGGCCGGAATCCAAGCGGTTCCCCCTGACACGCAACCAGCCTGACTAACCCCCCTGAAAATATGCATCCCCCGCTCACCCCGCAACGCGAGAACTACCTGCTGCTGACCCTAGCCGGCATCCAGTTCAGCCACATTCTCGATTTCATGATCATCATGCCGCTCGGACCTGTCCTGATAAGCGCGTTTTATATGGGCACGCATGAATTTGGCCTGCTTGTCGCGTCATACAGTTTCAGCGCCGCCTTGTCGGGATTGCTGGCCGCGACATTTGTGGATCGCTTCGAACGCAAGCGTCTGCTGCTGACCATACTTGTTCTTTTCGGCTTGGCGACGCTGGCGTGCGGCCTGGCCCCGGATTATGCCACACTGCTTGTCGCGCGCGGCATGGCAGGAGTATTCGGCGGCATAATGGGGGCAATGGTGCAAACCATCGTCGGCGATGTAATTCCGTTCGGACGGCGCGCACGCGCCAGCGGCGTGGTGTCAACGGCCTTTTCGCTCTCCACGGTTGCCGGTGTGCCGCTATCGCTGTGGCTGGCCAACCACATAGGATGGCGCGCACCCTTTGTCTTGATTGCGGTGATGGTCGTGTTGTTCGCCATCGCCGGCCTGCGCAACCTGCCCGAGTTGCGCCAGCACATCAGCACGGAAAAGCGCGTCCATACTTTTGCCGCAATGATTACCGTGTTGCGCGACTCCAACCATCTGCACGCCCTGCTGCTTTCATCACTGATCATTTTCTCCGGCTTCACGGTGATACCCTACATCACCCTTTACGCGGTAAGCAACGTCGGAATTTCACAGCATGACATCCCGTTCGTTTACCTCGCAGGCGGCGCGGCAACATTGATTACTGCGCGGCGTATCGGCCATTGGGCCGACCTGCGCGGCAAGGTAAGAGTCTTCCGGTTGATTGCAGCAGCCGCACTGCTGCCGTTGTTCGCGGTAACCCGGATTGGAGTGGTGCCGCTTTGGTTGTGGCTGATCTGCACCACGGCATTTTTCGTGCTGGTATCGGGGCGCATGATCCCTGCGATAGCCATCGTCACCTCGGCTGCGCAGCCGAAACTTCGCGGCACTTTCATGTCGCTCAATGCCACAATGCAATCGTTCGCCATGGGCCTGGCCACCACACTGGCAGGATTTATCATTTCGCAAAACAGCGAAGGGCAAATCGTCGGGTATGCAACGGTAGGGTATATAGCAATGGCGGTAAATATGCTGGCGATCCTGTTTGTTCCACGCATCGTGATGTATGATGCAAAGCAGGCCTGACGGGCATGGCAGGTTTCATTAGCTCGGCGCCACGCAAGGCAGCGCGTGTTTACGCCATTTTCATGCTTACTGTCTCCTGCGCCACCATATCACACCACCCACCAGCAGCATCAGCAGCGGCAGGGCAAGCAGCAAGCCGCCGCCGATGATAGCAAGCCGGGTTTTGCTCAAGCTGACCGAGCCATCTTTCACCGCTCGCGGCTGGATGGAGATGAGTTCTTCTTCGTTGCTCAGCCAGTTCGCCATATTGATGCCGAGATCGAGATTGCCACCGTTGCCGGAATAGGCGTTGGCGAGAAATGAGCCGCTGCCGACGATGGCGATGCGCTGCTCGCGGTCATTTATGTTGCGTTGCAGGGCAAGTGCGATGGTCGCCGGGCCGGGTACATCGCTATCCCTGTTAAATTTTGGTTTGTTTTGTGATGTGCGGCTGCTCACCCAGCCGCGCGGCGCGGCTTCCACCAACACCGTATGTTGCCACTCCGCGCGCTCTTCCCATCCGATGGCTCGTGCGGAAGGAAACGCAGTAATCAAATTGAAATTGCGCGTGACGGCATGCGGCGGATAACTCGTACCCAGCGCCCATGTTGCCGGAGCGCGCATCTCTTCGGCGGCTGGATCGATCACGATGCCGGGAGTAAGCAGTAACCCCAGTTTTTCAGCGAGCGACTCCAGCCCGTGCAACGGTTCGGCATCTACCAGCCACAACATGTTGCCGCCTTCGGCAACATAGCGCAGCAGCTTGTCCACTTCTCCCGGCAGCAAATCAACCTGCGGCTGTGTGACGAGCAGCATGCTGGCATTGCTGGGCACATCCTGTGCGATGGCAAGGTTCAGGCTGCCGAGGCGGTAACCGTTCTGCCGCAGCTTCTTGCCGAATTCGCCAAGGTCGTGGTTGGCGATGCCCTCAAGCTTACGCTCACCATGACCGTCAAGGTACATCAGCAATTTATCCTTGCTGTGCGCAAGGCGCAGCAATGCACTGGTAAGCGCCTGTTCGCTCAGTATCGTCAAGTGTTCGACACGCCCGCTGTATTGCACCAGCATTTCGCCGTTGGCCTGGATGTTAACCTTGCGCGCCTCCTCAGGCTGTTTAACGGGGTCGACAAAGACGAGGGAAATATCGGGTTTGTACCGCTGATACAGCGCAATGAAATCGCGGATCAGCTTGTGTATGTCACCCAATTGCGCATCCTGTCCGGTGGCATACACCGTGAGCTTGATTTCTCCGGGTAGCTGCTTCAGCACATCCACGCTGGCGGCTTCCAGGCTATTGCTCGCGCTTTGCGTCATATCCCACTGCACGGGGTGGCGCGCGGCAAGCAGATACAACGCAATTGCAGCGGTAAGCAATGCCATGGCGAAGGCAAGATTCCTGAGCAACAAATTGGACCGCGGGGTTTCCATGTCATCCATAAATGCAGTTGTTATGGAAACGCCGTATTGTCAGCAATAGAAAGACTGCGCTGAACAGCACGAAATAAACCAGATCGGCGCTGTTAACCAAACCGGCATTGAAGCCCTGGAAATGGGCGGTTGGAGAAAAAGCGCGCCATGTGCTGTCGCTATCCACCGCGCTGATTTCCACCAGCCATAGTCCGAATAAGGCAGCCAGCGCACCGATGGCGGCGACCGCCGGTTGCGCGGTGAGAGAGGAAATATACAGTCCTAATGCCGCGTAACTGGCAGCAAGCAACAAAAGCCCCAGTGCGTTGCTAAGCAGCAAGCCGGTGTCCAGTTGCGTGCCTGCGGCCAGTATCAACGCCATCAGAGCGCAATCTGCGATGATCAGCAGCAGGAATAGCAGCAGGCCTAGGTACTTGCCCAGCACGACATGCATGCTGGAAACCGGCGCGGTCAGCAGCAGCGTCAAGGTCTGATTACGCCGTTCCTCGGCAATCAGGCGCATGGTGAAGACCGGCACCAGCAGCATCATGATCATTGCGATGGTGCCGAACAGCGGCGCAGCCACAGCCTGGGTGGCGCCCGGCGCATTGGCTAGCTGCGCCAGTTGCGCCTGCACTTGCATGAAGGCATCCAGGCGCGCCAGGAAGAACCAGGCAAAGATGAATTGCAGCGCGCCCAGGATCATCCATGTCGAAGGCGTGGCGAACAGGCTGCGGAATTCCTTGAAGGCGATGGTAAGGATCATTGGTTCTCGGTGATTTGCATGAATATATCTTCCAGCCGCGCTTGCAGCGGCGCCAGTTGTTTCGCCTGCCAGCCGCGCTGTGCGGCAAGCGCAAGCAATACAGTTGCGGGGTCGCTATCGGGAGCATGCAGGACGCGGAATTGTGTGGCGGAGAGTTGCTCTACCTGCTGCACCCCGGCAATGGCTTGCAGTTCGGCAAGCTCTGGGGCTGCCAGCAGGGTGACGATGAAGCCGGGCTGGCGGCCATATTGCTGCATGCGTTCGCTGCTGTCGCCGTAAACAATGCGGCCATGGTGCATGATTACGACGCGGTCGCAAATGCTTTCCACTTCGCCCAGCAGGTGTGTGGAAAGAATAACGCTGTGCGTATCGCCCAGTTCGCGGATCAAGGTGCGAATATCGCGGATCTGCACCGGGTCGAGGCCGGCTGTCGGCTCGTCGAGGATAACCACCTGCGGCTGGTGGATAATTGCCTGCGCGATGCCGACGCGCTGCTGATAGCCCTTGGAAAGGGTGCCGATGGTTTTTTTGCCGCTGTCCTGCAAGCCGCAACGGCGCTTGATTTCAACCAACGCACCGGCAATTTGCGCAGGTGGCACACGGTGCAGCATGGCGGCAAATTTCAGGTAACTATCCACCTGCATTTCACGGTACAACGGGGGCGTTTCCGGCAGGAAACCGATGCGTGCCTTGGCCTGCGCGGGCTGGTGCGCCAAATCGAAGCCGCATATTTCAATTTGCCCCGCATGCGGCGACAGCGCGCCGGCAAGCATTTGCAGCGTGGTACTCTTGCCCGCGCCGTTGTGGCCAAGCAGGCCCAGCACCTCGCCACGCCTGAGCTCCAGAGATACATCATGCACGACCTCACGCCGGCCAAAGCTACGGCTCAGGTTGCGTGCGTACAATGATGGCGGCATTGCTTCGGACATTCAGGTAATGTGTTTGCGGGTTGTGATGAAAGCCAAATATAACCTAATATGCGCATCTCCAAGAAGTTAATGCTTAACCTGTCTTGAATTTTGAATTTTTTAGCGGTGCTTGAGTCGAACAACGCATTTGTACAAAATGTATCAATTATAAAACTGCCAATATGATGATCTTCAAACGTAGCGCAATTATCCTTCCCTTGTTGCTGGCGGCCTGCGCTCACGCACCGCAGCCAGCCGTAGTGCAGCCGGTAAAACCCGAGCCCAAAGTAGAAAAGCCATCGAACCTGCCCAACCTGGAATTGACCGGGCAAATGCTTTATGAATTCTTGCTGGGTGACATAGCCAGCCAGCGCGGCACACCGGAAATGGCTTCGCAGATTTATATGAAGCTGGCAGATTCCACACGCGACCCGCGCGTAGCAAGCCGTGCCGCACATTTGGCTTATGAAGCACACGAGATGGAAAGGACGGTGGATGCGCTCAAGCTATGGCTGGAACTGGAGCCTGCATCGCTGGAAGCAAAACAGATGCTATCCATGATGCTGATAGGCGAAGGCCGGCTGGATGAGGCACAACCCTATCTCGCGGACATGCTGGCGGCCTACCCGGACAGGGCCGGGCACGCGCTCATAAAAATTTACCCCATTCTTGCCCAGCATCCCGACAAGGTTGCTGCCTTTAGCCTGCTGCAAAATCTGGCGCAACCTTACCCGCGCGTGGCTGAAGCGCATCTCGTGCTGGCGCAGGCGGCGGAAGCCGCCGGCAAGCGTGAGTTGGCTCTGGAAGAAGTGCGTAAAGCGCGTGCCTTGCGGGCGGAATGGGAAGCGGCCACACTGCTTGAGGCGCAGCTGCAGCAGCGCTCCTCGCCACAAGAAGCATTGGCGCTTCTGAAAAAATATCTTGCGGCTTACCCAGAGGCTAATGAGTCGCGCATGCTTTATGCGCGCATCCTGCTGGAGCGTAAGCAGTATGCCGAGGCGCGCTCGGAATTCCAGCGGCTGCTCGACATGCGCCCGGAAAACGCCGAACTGGCGTTTGCGGTGGCGATGCTGTCGCTGCAGATGGGTGAACTGGAGCAGGCTGAGAACGGGTTGCGGCAGGCCCTTGTCAATGGCAAAAAAGACGAGAGCACTGTGTATTACTACCTCGGCCAGTTGGGTGAGGCAAGAAATAACCAGGAGGAAGCGCTGCAAAATTACCTCATGGTGCATGAAGGCGAGAATGTTTTTCCAGCGCGCATACGCGCTGCTTACCTGCTTTACAAGACAGGCAAACTCGAAGAAGCGCTCGATTACCTGCACCAGACTCCCGGACAGAATAACCAGCAGCGCGTGCAATTGCTGTCGCTGGAGGCGCAGATACTGCGCGATGCAAAGCAACTCGAAGCTGCCTACCAGGTGTTGATGCAAGGACTGGAAAAACTGCCCAACCACGCCGACCTGTTATATGCGGCGGGAATGTTGGCGGACTTGACCGGCAAATATGAAATTTTTGAGCAGATGATGCGCAAAGTAATCCAGGTAAACCCTGATAATGCGCAAGCCTACAATGCGCTTGGCTACAGCCTGCTGGACCGCAACGAGCGCCTGGAGGAAGGCATGCAACTGGTGGAAAAGGCCATCCAGCTTGCCCCGGACGATTTCGCCATCATGGACAGCGTGGGATGGGGGCATTATCGCCTCGGCAACATCCCCAAGAGCCTGGAGTTCCTGCGCCGCGCTTACGAAGCCAGCACCGACCCGGAAGTTGCCGCACATCTGGGCGAAGTGTTGTGGGTGAAGGGCGAAAAAGAACAGGCGAAAAAAGTATGGGATGATGCGCTGAAATTGCATTCAGATAACGCGGTATTGCAGGCAGTCATGAAGAAGTTTATGCCTTGATGCGCCCGCTACTGTCGGCCATTGCCCTGATCCTGGCAGGATGCGCTGCAGCGCCCCCAATACCGCATCCGGTAACGCGCCCGGCCCAAATGCAACATGCATCTTTTGCCCTGAACGGGCGCATCGCCGTCAATCACGATGGCAAGCGCTCCTCCTCCGGCATGCGCTGGACACACCACCCCGCAGACGATGAAATCCTGTTGCTGGCGCCATTGGGGCAAACCATGGCGCGCATCCACCGCGACGCGGATGGAGTAGTATTGGATACATCGGATAAGCATTACACCGCAGAAGACACCGAAGAATTGACGCAACGTGTGCTGGGCTGGCACCTGCCGCTGGAAGGCTTGCAATACTGGGCACTGGCACTACCCGCACCGGAAAGCGAAGCCGACATCGAGCACGATGCGAACGGGCAGGTGAGCGTGATGCATCAGGACGGATGGGAGATACACTACACAAGATATGCGGCGCAAGCGCCGGACAGTTTACCGTTACGCATGAATCTGCAACGCGAAGGAATGGAGTTGCAGTTGTTAGTTGACGAATGGGAAATTGGGCCGGGTGCGCCTTGAGGGGCGCGGAGCTAAGCGGGGAGCGGTTCGCACGGTTTGCCGGGGGTAGCACGGCGGCTAGTCACTTTTCTTGTCTTGCCAAGAAAAGTAACCCAAAGAAGGCGCCCCCGGTTTGCCGCCCCTGCGGGGTTCCCTCGATCAGCCGCAAGCAAGCGGGGCTGCGCAACTCGCCCTTGCGGGGCACACAAAACGTGCCCCACTGCGGAACTCGAACAGTGCTCGCCTAAACCACCGCTTGCTTGCGGCCGCTCTTCGGTGGCGCACAGGGGAATGAAAAGCAGAAGGTGTAGTGTGCGCTATGCGCACGGCTCTTATTTTGTCGCCAGCGTAGCGTGTGCTACGCTGGCGCTGGTAAATATAGCGCAAAGGAAGGTATGGTTATTTTATGCAATGCTACGGATATAGACCCTTTCATTTTTTCATTTCATTCAGAATGGTAAAAATGCTTCAAAATATCTGGCAAATGTTTCTAGTTTGTACGGCATTGGTTTTAAGCTTACCTTTGTTCGCGGCGGAGCCATCGGTCGAATCCATGCATATTCAGATTGCGCGTACAGTGTTTCGGCTAGAGCACCAAGAAGTTATTTCTCGACCTGGCCAAGAAAAACCGGAGACTGTCTTGAAGCCAGATGGCACTGCGTTCGTTGTGCAGCACAATGATCATGACTATCTTGTAACCGCTGGACATGTCGCAAAACTTGGCTATGACCTCAGAGCTAGGGTACCAGCGAAGCGCATGGATAACCAAGCAACCGAGGTCATCGAACTGTACGTGCCAAAGGAGTCATGGGTATTTCACAAGTCCGGACCCGAAATCAAAGAGTGGAGAAAAGGAAAAGCTCGATTCTACGGTGTGGATGTGGCGGTGACACCGCTTTTGGGAATCAAGGATCGCACCATAGTTTCGTTCAGGTCTTGTAGTCCATGTTCGCAGGGAGTTAAAAGCCAGTTAGCACCAGACGACCCGCTTCCTCCCCTGTCAGTATTAATTACAGGATTTCCAAGTGAACTTGGCCTCAACCTAACAGAACAACGCCCCTTGTTTCGTTCTGGAATAGTGGCATTGGTCGCCAGCGAGAGTCTTTTACCAGTCGATGGTGCGTTCGTGGATGAGCGAAGTTTCGTAATAGACATACGGGTACAGCCAGGTAACAGCGGAAGCCCTGTCTTCAACTCCGATCTGTTTTCGGGCGAAATTCACCTTGTTGGATTGGTGAGCGCCACTAGCGATGGAGGAGAGTTTACTATAGCGGAACCTGCTTCCAGAATTCGTGAGGCAATTGAGCATGCGATTGAAAAGCCTCCTGTGAAGCAACCTAAATGGGATTTTTTGCGCTCTGAGGATGGTATGTAACCTGACGATATGGGAATCGTAGTACACATCCAGCGTAGCGCACACTACGCCATCTGCTTTTCATTCCCCTGTTCCGCCACCGAGTAGTGGAGGCTGGTCAGGGAATTCTGACGAATATGTTTGAGCACGTGGCCGCGTAGCGGATCGTGCGAGTTTATGAGGAAGCCTGACCAGTCGAGCAACGCAGGGGACCTCGAAGAGGTGGCGGATTGGGGCGGCTTTTCTTGGGTTATTTTCTTTGGCCGCACAAAGAAAGTAACTGGCTGCGGGGCCACCCCCCGCGACCTTACCGATGAGCTACCTCGGCGTCAGATTTATGGTAAAAAATTACATCTTGTCGTTCCCGCGAAAGCGGGAACCCAGTTCAATCAAAACACTGGATTCCCGCTTTCGCGGGAATGACGAATTACCTTATGAGCAAATATAATCACATTTCAAAATGTGCCCAACAACCTTAA
Source organism: Nitrosomonadales bacterium (assembly GCA_023259015.1). GTDB lineage: Bacteria > Pseudomonadota > Gammaproteobacteria > Burkholderiales > Gallionellaceae > CAITJF01. The sequence continues at coordinate 73,490 of JAHFRC010000002.1, forward strand.
CCTGCCCCGCCCCCGCCAAACTCAACCTGTTCCTGCACGTCACAGGACGGCGCTCTGACGGCTACCATCTATTACAAACCCTGTTCCGCTTCATTGATCTCAGCGACACGCTGCATTTCACGCTACGCGACGACGGCGTGATACGCCGTATCAATGAAATAGAAGGCGTCCCGCAGGAGCATGACTTGTGCGTGCGCGCCGCATTCCTGCTGCAGCAGGAATGCGGCTGCACGCAAGGCGTGGATATCACCATAGAGAAGCGCATCCCGCTGGGCGGCGGTTTGGGCGGCGGCAGTTCAGATGCGGCCACCACGCTGCTGGCGCTCAACCGGCTGTGGAATCTTGGCCTGTTGCGGGAACGGTTGATGCAAATCGGCCTGACTCTGGGTGCGGATGTGCCGGTGTTCGTGTTCGGTGAAAACGCCTTTGCCGAAGGCGTCGGCGAGCAATTACAGGCTTACCCGCTACCGGATGCTTGGTATGTCGTGCTGTTTCCCCCCGTGCATGTCGCCACGGCGCAGATTTTTGCGCACCCTGAATTGACACGGGATACGATTTCCCTCAGAATTCGCGACCTTTCGCTACGGGAATTGAAGAACGATTTGCAGCCGGTAGTGTGCAATCTGTATCCGGAAGTGGCGCGGCATCTTTCCTGGTTAAACCAGTTTGCCGATGCGCGGATGACCGGCTCCGGCGCTTGCGTGTTTGCCGGGTTTGCCAGCGCGGAACAGGCTCAAGCCGTGCTAAAGCAGTTGCCGCAGGATATGCGCGGCATCGTGGCGCGCGGCTTGCCATGCCATCCGTTGCGGGATTTTGCAGCCGATTAGGTTTATTTATTGGGGAGTCGCCAAGTGGTAAGGCACCGGATTTTGATTCCGGCATTCGTAGGTTCGATCCCTACCTCCCCAGCCAGTTTGCATGGGTGTTTTTGCCGGATGTATTTTTTTGCTTGGGGCGCTTGCGCCTATTTTATTTCTGCCTTGAGGGGTGCGTGTGTCCTACGATAGCTTGATGGTGTTCACCGGCAATGCCAATCCCAGGCTCGCGGAAGATGTGGCGCGGTGTCTTGGCATCCGCCTCGGGAAGGCCACTGTCGGGCGCTTCTCCGACGGCGAGGTGATGGTCGAAATCCTCGAAAATGTACGTGGCAAGGATGTGTTCGTGCTGCAATCGACTTGCGCCCCGACCAATGACACCTTGATGGAGGTGCTGGTGATGGTAGATGCATTGAAACGCGCATCGGCCAGCCGCATCACCGCCGCGTTGCCGTATTTGGGGTATTCCCGGCAGGATCGCCGCCCGCGTTCCGCGCGCGTGGCGATCACCGCCAAGGTGGTGGCGAACATGCTGACCGGTGTGGGTGTGGATCGCGTGCTGACCATGGATCTGCACTCGGATCAGATACAGGGGTTTTTCGATATCCCCGTCGACAACATTTATGCCAGCCCGATTTTGCTGTCGGACGTGTGGAAGCAGAATTTCATGAATCTGGTGGTGGTGTCGCCGGACGTGGGCGGTGTGGTGCGCGCGCGCGCTCTGGCAAAACAGATGGATGCGGAACTGGCGATCATCGACAAGCGCCGCCCCAAGCCGAACGTAGCGAAGGTGATGCATATCATCGGCGATGTGGTGGGGCGCACCTGCCTGATCATGGATGATATGGTGGATACCGCCAACACCCTGTGCGAAGCTGCCGAAGCGCTCAAGGAAAAGGGCGCGGAGCGCGTGCTGGCATACTGCACCCATCCGGTGCTTTCAGGGCCGGCGGTAGAGCGCATCAAGAACTCCGCGCTGGATGAACTGGTGGTGACCGACACCATCCCGTTGCGCGAAGAAGCGCGTAACTGCAAGCGCATACGCCAGTTGAGCGTGGCGGAGCTGATGGCGGAGACCATGCGCCGCATCAATGCAGAAGAGTCGGTCAGTTCGTTGTTTGTTGACTAGAGTTTAAGCGGCCACCATGAGGTGGCCGATAACCCGGAGCCGCCTGGTCGCGGGCGGTTCCATATTTGAAGTGGAGAAGTAAAATGAAAATTGAAATAAGTGCAACATCCCGCAAGGCGCAAGGAACGGGTGCGAGCCGCCGTCTGCGCAAAACCGGCCGCGTGCCCGGTATCTTATATGGCGATGGCGAGCCTGCGTTGATCGACGTTGATCATAACAACCTTTACCATAACCTGCGTAAGGAATCTTTCCACGCATCCATCCTGACGCTCGACCTGGATGGAAAGAAGGAGCAGGTCCTGTTGCGCGATTTCCATATGCATCCGTTCCGCCAGCAAGTTCAGCACATTGATTTGCAGCGCGTAGCCAAGGACAAGAAGGTGCATATGAAGGTGCCATTGCACTTTATCAATGCCGACATTGCACCTGGGGTGAAATTGAATGGGGGCATAATCAGCCATGTGATGAATGACCTCAACATTGTTTGCTTGCCGGCCGATTTGCCCGCATTTATCGAGGTGGATCTTGCCGGCCTGGCGATAGGCCATTCCATCCATGTATCCGACCTCAAATTACCCAAGGGCGTTGCAGTTGCCGGCCATGGACATGCCGGAGATGCCGTGGTGGCTACAGTCCAGATACCGCGCGGAGCAGTGGAGGCTGAAGCTGAAGCGGCTGCAGCGGCTGAGGCCGCGGCAACGGCGGCTGCGGCAACTGCCGCCGCACCAGCCGCTGCAACGAAGGCTGCGGCAAAACCGGCTGAAACCAAGAAATAACCCGGGACGTCATACCATGCAGCCCGCCATGTATCGAACCGCATGGCGGGCTTTTTCATTATGAGCGAGATCAGGCTAATCGTCGGGCTGGGCAATCCCGGGCGCGAGTATGAAGCTACGCGCCACAACGCCGGCTTCTGGTGGATTGACGAATTTGCACATGCGCACCATTTTGCTTTCAAGATGGAAAGCAAATTCCATGGTTTGGCCGCACGCGGCTCACTGCATGGGCATGAACTTTTACTGCTCAAGCCGCAAACTTTCATGAATGGCAGCGGCCGCGCGGTGGCAGCCCTTGAGAAATTTTACAAAATCACGCCGCAACGCATTCTGGTGGTGCATGATGATCTTGACCTGCCGCCCGGCACGGCCAAATTGAAATTAGGCGGCGGCCACGGCGGCCACAATGGCCTGAAAGACATCATCGCCCATCTTGGCACTCGCGATTTCTGGCGTTTGCGCCTCGGCATCGGCCATCCCGGTGAAGGCTCTGATGTATCTGACTACGTGCTAAACGCGCCGCGCCATGGAGAAATGGAATTGATCGAACACGCCAGAAGGCGTGCGCATGATGTGGCGCAACTCATCGTGGAAGGCAGGCAGGAAGCGGCAATGCTTAAGCTGCATAGCAGCTGATGCAAAACCGGGGGATTCAGCCGCGATCCAGCAATTGTTCAAATTCCTCGATTGATACCGCCTTGCTGAATAGGAAGCCCTGGTAGGCCACACAATCGCGGTCCTTGAGCAAGGCCAATTGCGCCTCGCTTTCCACCCCTTCGGCGACCACGTTAATGAGATATTTGTTCGATAAGTCAATGATGCTCTGCACCAGCAGCGCGACATTTCCGTCTCTCGCGATATCCCTCACAAAACTTCTGCCAAGCTTGAGTTGATCGAGGGGAAGCTGTTTCAGGCTGGCCAGCGAAGAATAGCGTGTGCCAAAATCATCCATTGACAGGCATACCCCAAGCGCTTTCAACGCATGCATTTTTTCCACCGCGCCGGGCAAGTCATTCAGCACCATATCCTCGGTTAACTCCAGTTTCAGGCAGGCAGGGTTTATTTGATGCAACCGCAAGGTGCGGGCTACCTTATCCACAAAATCCGGCACGGCAAATTGTTTGGTGCTGATATTTACAGTCAGCACAAAATCGCGCATATTCTTCTTCGCACCCCACAAGGCAAGTTGCCGGCAAGCTGTATTCAGCACCCAATCATCGATATCCAGGATCAACGCGCTCCCTTCGGCAATCGGGAGAAACTGTTCCGGCATGACCATGCCGCGTTGCGGATGAACCCAGCGCAATAACGCCTCCGCACCCACCGGATGATTATCGGTATCCAGCTGTAACTGGTAATGCAAATGTAACTGCTGTAGCGCAATGGCGCTGTGCAAGTCCTTTAGCAGTTCAGCGCGCATTGCAACGTTATGTTGCATGGCGCTATCAAAGAAGCGCACTGTATTGCGCCCAGATTCCTTGGCTTGGTACATCGCCATGTCAGCATGCTGCAGCAATTTCTCCACCGTTTCTACATTATCGCGAAACAGGCTGACGCCAATGCTGGGCGAGCTGTGATGCTCATGCACATTTAAATTGTAGGGAACAGCCAATGATTCGCGAATTTTTTCGGCAACTAGCCCGGTCTTGTATGAAGCTTCCTCCTGGTCGTCGCTGATGCTTTCAATCAACACGACGAACTCATCCCCGCCCAATCTCGCCACCGTATCCACTTCACGCACACATGCCTTGATCCGGACAGCTACCTCGATTAATAACAGGTCACCGTAGTCATGCCCGAGCGTGTCATTAAGCAGCTTGAAACGATCCAGATCAATGAATAATACCGCGCCGTAGTTATTGTGCCTTACGGAAGCGTTCAATGCCGTGCTGAAACGGTCAAGGAATAAACGGCGATTGGGTAATTTTGTCAGCGCATCATAAAACGCCAGGTTGTGAATTTCCTCCTCTGCCTTCCTGCGATCGGTGATGTCTCGTGAGAGGACGATAAAACGCCTACCCTGACTACCGCTTCCGCCCTTGGACGCCACCGACAACTCAAACCATCGCTCACCGGATGGCAGATACAAGGCGATCTCCTTTCCGGTTGACCGTCCCCGTTCCGAGGCTTCCTGTAACGCTGACATGCATGTTTTTGCTGCGTCCTGTGGGAGTGCTTCAAAGATGGTTTTACCTAAATGGTTAGCCGGAAACGCCGCCAGCGAATCAGTGCGGGGGATATGCTGGCTATAAATCCAGCCATCCAGCCCAACCTCAAACAACAGGTCAGGAAGAGCATCCATAGTGGCCTGAAGCTGTGTGTTCACCCTGAGGATTTCGATCTCTATCCGCTTGCGCTCAGTGATATCGCGGCTTGTGGCAAAAACTATACCCATCCCCTCCATCTCGACACCGTTGACGCTAAGCTCGACATTAATCAACGCACCATCCTTGCGCCGATGCATGGTCTCGAACATGACACTCTTTCCGCTAAGGTTTTTGAATCCCTTCCGCAATTCCTCTACCGAATATTGCGCTTCCCAATCCGCCACGTTAAGGCCAATCACCTCTTCCCGTGTGTAACCCAGCATATTGCAGAAAGCATCATTGGCTTCCACGGCATTGCCCTGCATATCCATGATGTGTACGCCATCCATGGAAGTCAGCATCAACGTCCTGTAGCGGCGCAGCAATGTTCCGGTTTCCGTCTGGGCCTGTTCCAGTTCTTTCGTGCGTTCTCGCACACGCTCTTCAAGCCCGGCATTGAGCCTCATGATTTCATGTTCCCGTTGCGACAAGCTGAACAACATGGCGCTGATGGCATGGGTCAGGCTGCCGATTTCGCCGCCGCCCGCATAGGGTAAACGCACATTCTGTTCACCGGCGGCAATTCTATCGGCGGCTTTTGTAATGGCTTCAAGCGGCGCAAATGTCCGGCGCAAGACATACAAGGCCGCCGCACTTATCAACAGAATGATCACGAACCCGCCAACGAAGCTCTTAAGGGGCATTATTAATATCTTTTGCGCCACCACAGCTCCGGGCACGGCATACGCCAGCACCAGGAAACGCGAAGGATTGCCGGAATCGAAATAAACGCGCTTGGCCGCAAGATATTGGCTGCCTGCGCTTGTTGCAACAGCCTGCATCGGCCGATAGCCCGCTGCCTGCGGGTTAAACAGCATTTTCAGGTATGGAATATCAGTGGTGATGTTATCCTTGCCGCCAAGTTCAAACATAAACGCCCGTTGCGGATCCGGGTGCAGCAGGTATTGTCCGTCACTGTTTGTAATGTAGGCCTGGATGCCTTGCGGTAAACTCAGCACAGACGGCTTTAACAGGCTTTTCGCGTCAATGCTGATCATCACCATGCCGAAGATTTCTCCTGACGGCGTGAAAATCGGTGTGGTCGCGCGCAACGTCGGCCAATAGGGTTGCTCTATGACACCCCATTCACGATTGAGATTGAATTCCGATAAATATACCTGCCCCTCACGCAGGCCCAAGGTGGCCTTGTAATAGTCACGATCCCCCTTGGCCTGCAGCCTGTCCGGCGGGGTTACTTCAATTTTGCCCCCGCGATTATCAATACGCACAATTTCGCGCCCGCCGTCTGCCACACCGATGAAGCGTATCTTGTAATAGCTTGGATGCGCTGTTGAGAAGGCCGAAAAAATCTGTTGCAGGCGTTCTGCCCACACTTGGTGCGTGTTGCCATAGCGGGGATCGTAGCCGTGGTTCAGCGCGGTACGCACAATACCGGAAACCGGCGGGGCATTGGACAGGAACAACACGTCCTGGCGCAGGGTATTGATTGTCTGCCTAAGCCGTAACTCTTCGACATCGAGGGCTTTTTCCAGATGGGCTTGCTGCTCGCTTAAGTAAACATCGCGAATACGCGCATTTTCGACATACATCAATGCCGCTACACTCGCTATTACAGCGAGCAGGGTGCCAATAATGATGCGCGCAGACAGGCTGAAGTTGCTCAATTTCATTATGCCTCCCGCAATCTAGCCAAAAAACTGGCTATAGGTTCAACGGGTATACAACATTTATTCTTGATGCTTCATGGATCAACCGGATACATGAATGAACATTCATGTTGCAGTCCCGCTGCCATAGTTCCCATTAGGCCGGTGACTTTACGTCCTTACCTTTCGGCAAGTTTGCCAAACAATTGCAGGCTACTCCGTTGTCTCCGGAGTAGTCAATTGCTTACATGACAAACGGTTGAACTTCCGGAATTAGTGGGGGCGCGGCCTTGGAAAATGCGCCGCAGCCTGTCAGCCAATCAAGTAGGCGCATAAATCATGGCGTGGCAGCAACCATGAATCTGTCGGCTCCAACTTTAAATACGCCTCCACTGCCCCGCTGACAGGCGCACCTTGCAGATCCATTACGCTGATTTTGTATGCGGCGGGTGAATCTGCCACAACATGCTTGGGTTATTTGATGGATACTTTTTAACAACCAATGAATTTATTGGCAGTGCATCTTATGGCGAGTTCCTGCGCCTTGGCTATTTGGTCAGCAGTCATGCTTTTTTCCATTTTATTGCGCAGCTCCGCAGCGATGGCTTGTTTTTTTCTGCCATCAGCATTAGTAGCAGCAATGTTTGCCCACATGTGTGCCAGAACGTAATCTTGCGGAACACCAAGCCCATACCGGTATAGATACCATAAGCGCAGATATGCATCGGCATACCCTTGCTCTGCTGCCAGACGATACCACCTTACCGCCTCCTTGTACTCTTGCGGGTCAATTTGTTTGCTCGAAACTTTGGTGATATTTGCAGCATTAAAATAACGCTCCCCAAGGTTATATTGGGCTTTTGCACTGCCATGCTCTGCCGCCTGCCGTATCCATCTCTCTGCTTCTGCGTAATCCTTGGTTACGCCATGCCCTGCAAAATACATTTCCCCAAGGCTGCATTGTGCCTCGGCATCACCTTGATCCGCAGCCAGTCGATACCACTTCACAGCCTCTTTGTAATCTTGCTGAATGCCATGCCCAAAGCGATACATCCCGCCAAGGCTCCATTGGGCATTAACATCGCCTTGATCTGCCGCCAGTCGATACCATCTCGCAGCCTCTTTATAATTCTGAGGCACTCCTTTTCCCCTTTCATACAAAAAACCAAGGGAGTATTGGGCAACTGAATTTCCTTGCTTTGCAAGCGGCCTGTATAGCTTTGCTGCTTTTGCATGATCTTCCGCAAGGTCTGTACGCGCTGCTTCCGACAACGCATCGGCTAATGCCTGCCCGATCAATGCAAACAAACACACACAAACCAAAAATACTTGTTTGAGCAATTTATTCATTTTCATTAACCCTTATCGACATCAAGCTTTGCGTGATGCCTGCGCTTTTTCCAACAAAATTGATACATGCCAAAAGGCCTAGGCCATCTCTCTGAACCCATGCGATTATAAAAAAGCAGGCTGGTTTTCCATGAAATAGTATATAAATGGTGGTTCTTCATTAATTGCACTGTGAAAATTTCCACAATGCCGCAGAATTTGGTTTTCTAAAACCACCGACAACATCATGAAAGACACTGCCCTGTACGAACACCTTCTTGGACTGAAATCG
>JAHFRC010000071.1 GCA_023259015.1 Nitrosomonadales bacterium
CTCTACCTGCTGCCCGGCATCAGCCGCGCGGAAACTATTCTGGTATTCGGCGACAGTCTGTCGGCTGCCTTTGGCATCCCGCGCGATGAGGGCTGGGCGAACCTGTTGCAGCAGGAGCTGCAACGCAGCTATCCGCAGTACAAAGTTATCAACGCCAGCATCACCGGTGAGACTACCACAGGTGGGCTGCGGCGCATTGAAGATGCATTGCGTCAGCATAAGCCCAACATCGTCATCCTCGAGCTTGGCGCCAATGATGGCCTGCTCGGCAGACCCATCGCAGATATCGAAGCCAACCTTGCCACACTCATCTGGCAGGCGCGCAAGGCGCGCGCCAAGGTGCTGCTGCTGGGTGTGCAACTACCGCCCAATTATGGAGGTGACTATACCGCACGTTTCAAGGCAATGTATTCAACGCTAGCGCAACGATACCACGTGGCACTGGTTCCATTCTTGCTGGAAGGCGTCGCGCCGGATCAATTCCTGGCCGACAACCTGCACCCAACCGCAAAGGCGCAGACGCGCATCTTGCAAAACGTAATGCATGAATTAAAACCGCTGCTATAGGTTAAATTACGCAATAAAGCTGCCGCTAGTCCGGCCTGTGGGAGCGGTTTTTATTTTTCCGCTCGGGCAAGGTCAGCGCAATCAATCCCAGCGCTACTGCAAACCACAGCGTCGCGAGGCGGATCAGTACGGTGGCGGCTACGGCTTGCGGCTGTGCGATCTGGTTCAACATGAGCAATGCAACCATGGTAGCCTCGGCCCCGCCGAGGCCGCCCGGCATGAAACTCAACGCGCCGACCAGCATGGAGAAAGCATAGATGAACAGCGCGGTTTGCAGCGAAATGTTGTAGCCGAGCAGATGCATGATGTAGCAGAAAGCCACTCCCTCAGCACCCCACGCAACAACGCCAAGCGCGATGCCATACAGCAGCATGGGCAGGCGAAAACACCGGCCTGAATGCAGAACGATTTCTATGCCGTGGGTCATCAGCTTGCCGATTTTTGCTGGCAGCTTTTTCTGTGCAAATGACTCGATTGTCCGCAGCCATTTTTTTTGCTGGAGAACCATCAGCACCACAAGAATCATCACCGCAAGAACCGCCACCGTCGGCTTAGCCTGCGGGTAAACCCACAGGCCGATGGCGACCAGCAACAGCATGCTGATGAGGTTGGAAAAGTGCTCAGAAAAATATGCCGCCAGGCTTTCCGGGTAGGAAACGCCATGCTGCTTGAGGAACACGCTACGGATCGTTTCACCAACTTTGACCGGAAGGACGGTCAGGCCGAAACCGGCTATATAGATACGCAGGCTTTCCAGCCAATAGACGCGATGGCTCAGCAGGGCAAGGTACATTTGCCAGCGCAGGAAGCGCAGCCCGTAATTGACCAGCGAAAGCAGAAGGGCGATGGCCGTGCCCGCCACACCTATCTGAACGATAGCAGCCACGACATCGCGCCAGCCGCCCCACAGGGAGAATGCCAGGTAGCCAGCCGCGCTCAGCAGCACGACGGTCAGCAAGGCGCGGAAACGCCATCCGCTCAGGATGGCATGCTGTTCCGCCATGTTTACACGATCAGCCAGATGGTGGTGGCCAGCCACGCACCGACAACGATGAACAAATGCGGGTCGCGCACCAGGTCATGCGAAGGGTCGCCTCCCCTGCTCTGGTGGTGCAGCAGATAGATATAGCGGAACACGCCGTACATCACGAACGGCACGGTGTAGATCAAGTTGGGTGTGCCGTGGATACGGATGGTGTCCGGGTGCATGGTGTAGAGGCTGTAGCTCATGATCAGGCCAGCGGCGGTAATGCCGATCATCTTGTCCAGCAGCACCGGGCTGTAATGCTCCAGCACCTTGCGGTGCGCCGCCTTATCCTCGGCCAGAACCATGATTTCCGCGCGCCGTTTGGTGAAGCCGAGGAACAGCGTCACCATCATGCCGCATAGCAGCAGCCACTGCGATGGGGGTATGCCGACCGCAAGCGTGCCGGCGAGAATGCGCAGCATGAAGCCGGTGGCGATGATGAAAACATCCAGGATCACCACGTGCTTGAGCCGGAGGGAGTAGGCGATGTTCATCAACGCATAACCAACCAGAATAACGACTACCATTTTCGACGCCACACTTGCCAACCAGAAGCCAAGCGCGCCGAGCAGGGCTGCGAGAATTATGGCGGCTGTGGCGGACACTTGCCCGGAAGCCAGAGGCCTCTTGGTCTTTTTTGGATGAAGACGATCCTGCTCCAGATCGACAATATCGTTAATGACATAGACGGTGCTGGACACCATGCAGAAAGCGATGAAAGCAATAACCACCCGTGTGGTCAGGTTGGGGTCGTGCCATGCATGGCCGAACAGCAGGCCGGTAAATACAAATGCATTTTTCACCCACTGGTGGGGGCGCATCAGGCGCAACAGCTCAAATAACATTTTCATCGGCTTCAGGCTGGTTCCCTTTCACGTCGCCATCACCCCGGATTTATAATGATCCGCGCGATATCATTGCCATGCATGATGCTAGCGGGCGAGGGAGTCCCGCATGCAAAAACATCCGGCGCCGTGCGATCATCAATACATCGCAGAATAGCTTTGCGGGCAACCCGCACGGCTGATGCCCGCAATCCTGATCTACTGGAATTCCCTTATGACTTTCCGTTGGTGATGACAACACGAGAAACAAAGATGATAGTGGGGAACACGCGGTTCAATGATTTGCTGTTGAAGTTGGTCATGACAGCGCCGTTATCGAACTGGATCATATCGCCTTTTTTCACTGCAGTGGCAGGCGCTGCAAGCCAGAAGGTTTTATTGTCCTGCTTCACTTCGATGTATGTGTATTGGGGAACATCAATGGTGCTGACCACCTCGCCCTTTTGCATCAGGGAAGGCGCTGGCGCAGCTTGTTGCATATTCCCTCCTGCCAGTGGGGGATGGCCCGGAGGTAAGGCAACCTGAGGCGCAGTTGCAGGTGGCTGAGCGGCAGGCGCTTGTGGAGCAGGTGCTTGGGCAGCCGGTGTTTTGGCGGGAGGCGTCTCTGCCGTTTTTTGGCCGCAAGCGGCCAGGGTGATTGCTATCAGGACGGCAAAAATACTAGAGAATTTCATTTTTTTCCTTAAGGTTAAGTTAAAAATCACAATCCGGAACATGCCTATAATACGCATGATCGGCGCTGGATAACAGTTCCTTGTCACCCCTGCTATCTCCGTAAGCAAACAAGATATAACTATTTCTCTTGCCAAGCAATGCTTCCAGCCTCCGCACCTTCTCGATACCGAAACAATTTTCACCCAGCAGCTTGCCTGTGACGCGCCCGTCTTGCCGCGTTTCCAAACGTGTGGCGATCACATCATCGAAACCGGCCCTTTGCGCCCATGGCCGCACGTAGATATCCAGTGAAGCGCTGATAACCACGCAGCGGTGCCCTTGCTGCCTGTGCCAGGCAAAGCGTTGCAGCGCCGCCTGCCGCAGCAATCCGGGCAATGTGAGCGCCGCAAACCGTTCGGCTTCCTGTTGCAGTTCATCCATGCGCATCCCCGCGAGACAGCGGGAGAAAACCCGTTCTTTCGCAATACCATTATTGATCAAGCCCAAGCCGTAACCTACAAGCGTCGGCGAGAGCATGAAAGCGTGCCTCATGACCGCCGCCGCACCGAGCACATGCAACAGGAAAGGCAACAGCGTATCACGCTGCGTCAGCGTGCCGTCGAAATCGAATGCCGCCACGACGGGTTTATTTGCCTCAGCCGCACTCACAATTTCATGCGCTTGAAAATTGTTTCCGGGATGTGCTGGATGACCAGCATGATGTGGCGCCAGAACCAGGGCAGGTAAACCACATCCGCCGACTTGCCCAATGCACCCACGATGCGCTCGCCTATATTTTGCGGCGATGCCACCAGAAACAGGCCGGGCAAACCGAATGTCATGGCGGTATCCACAAACCCCGGCTTGACGGTGATAACGCGCACACCGCTGGCAAATAAACGGTTGCGCAACCCTTGCAGATACAGGCTCAGCGCACCTTTCGCGGCGCCATACACATAGTTGCTCTGCCTGCCACGATCTCCCGCCACCGAGGAAATGCCGATGATGAAGCCGCGCTTCAGCGGCTCGAAATAATTGGCGCAGTGGCTCAGGATCGAGGCGGCGCCGGTGAAGTTGCTGGCGATGATTTTTTCGCCCACGCTGAAATCACGCGCAGCCTTCTGGTCGCCGAGGTAACCGAAGGCCAGCACCACGCCAGAAAGATCAGGCATGGCTTCGAGCGCGGCTTGAAAAAACGCCTCATGCGTTGCGGTCGCTTCCGCATCGAACAAACCATAACGCACCTCGATGCCGTAGCGCAGATGCAAGTCAAAGGCGCTGCGCTGCAATTCGTCAAGGTCGCGCGAGGCCAGGTACAAGCCCTTGCCGCGCGCGGCGAAGGCGGCGGCGGTGGCGCGCGCGATGGCGGAAGTAGCGCCGAGGATCAGCACGGATTCGCTCATGGCCTGCCCTCCACTATTCCCAAGCGGCGCGACAAACTGGAGCTGAATTTATTCTCCGGATCGACAGCGTGTTTGATTTTGAGCCATTCTTCATAACGTGGATACATGGCGCGAAATGACTCATCGGAAAGCCGTGCATCCTTGGCGAGATACACACGCCCGCCGCCTTGCATAACAACTTGATCCAGCTTGTCCAGTAGCACGAACAGCCCTTCGTCGCGGATCGGCATGTCCAGCGCCAGGGTATAACCCGCCATGGGAAAGGACAGCAGCCCCCTGCCCTGCGCGCCGAGCCGCTTCAGCACCGCGAGGAAGGATGGGCGGCGGCTGCCGGACAACTCTTGCAGCAACGCCTTGATGCCATCGAACGCAGTTGCATCAGGAATCACGCACTGGTATTGCACAAAGCCGCGCTTGCCGTACATGCGGTTCCAGTGGCCGATTGTGTCCAGCGGATAAAAATACGGATCGTAACCGCTCAGGAACGGCTCGCGCTTGCCGCCTTCCCTACCGTAATACAGCGCATTGAAAACGCCGATGCTCAGCGTGTTCAGGGCAAAGGCCGGAAAATTGAAGGGAATGGAGTGACTGCTTTTTGCCTGCCCGGTGTTTTGTAAATCTGCCGGCAATTCTTCTGCCGCTGCATGATGCCCGCACATTGCAATACCGCGCCCAAGCCGGTTGCCGCTGGCCATGCTGTCTATCCACGCAACCGTGTAGCGGTCATCCGTGGTTGAATTTTGCAGCAATTGAAAAAGTTGATCGAGGTTATCCGCGCTGTGGTGCCGCACTATCATGCTGGCATTCTGTATCGGAATCAGCTTGAGCGTCACCTCACCGATGATGCCGGTCAATCCCATACCGCCCACGGTAGCCCAGAACAGTTCCGAACTTTCGGAGGGAGAACAAACCACGCGGCTGCCATCGGCCAATATTATCTCGATAGCGAGCACATGGTCGCCGAAGGAGCCGTTGTGATGGTGGTTCTTGCCGTGCACATCCGCTGCCACGCAACCGCCCAGCGAGACAAATTTTGTCCCCGGCGTGACCGGCAAAAACCAGCCCCTGGGTACGATCACATCGAGAATTTCCGCCAGCGTCACCCCGGCCTCGGCGCGCAGAATACCCTGCTCCGCATCGAAATCCAGCAGGCGGTTGACGCGCTCTGTCAGCAGCACGCGCCCATTTTCATTCAGCGCCGCATCGCCATAGCTGCGCCCCTGGCCGCGCGCAATCACGCAGGCCGCATCGGAATGCAGGCCGGTATAGCGTTCCGGGCGCTCCAGTTCACAGGTCTGCACCGGGTAGCGCCCCCAGCCGGAGAGCGGCATAGCTAGCGTAGCCATTTAACGCATTTCCTCCGGAAAATATTTCTCGCAGAAATAACAGGGCGCATGCGGCAGATACGCCGGGATGTTGTAATACTTGTCCTTGATCGGTTTCAGCACAAGCTTCCTGTAGTTGTCGTAATCAAAACCGTAACCTAACACGAAATAAAAATTAATGCCGCGCAGTTTGAATTGCCTGCTTTCCACGCTCTTGAAATATGGCGCATACTGGGCCATGTCGGGCGCCGATTTTTTCACGATCAGGATATTGCGCCCGCCGAACTGACGAAAATCGGTGATGATGTCATCCTGTCTCGCGTAATGCGAGCCTCCGCCGAACACGAAAAAATTCTTGCCGTAATGATAGGAGATGATGGCCGCCGGAGTATAGCCGTCCGCCGCAAGCAGGAATTGTTGCTGCTCATATGGCCGGATTTTTTCGGCAATCTCGTCGTTCTTGAACATGAATACGATGCCGTCGTATAGCTTATTCTGTTTCCATGTTTCCATCGGCAAGACGGTAATAACGGCGATGGCCGCGAGGTGCGCAACGCTTAACCAGGCCATGAACTTGAGCGACTTGAGCAGTTCATCGCGCGACAGAAACAGGTACAGCAGCAGGTAAAAGAAAGGATAAAACGCCAGCACCCAGTGCAGACCGATGATTTTCTTCAGCGACAGTATGGCAAAGGCTGTCATCGGCAACAGGAATACATAGGCAAACAGCTTGAAGTGGTCGCGTTTTATTTTCTGCCTGAATTCTGAGCGATGTTTATACAGGTAGTAAATGACCGGCGGGGTTATCAAATAGATTTGTGTCCCGAGAAAAATTGCGGCCTTGCCTAAAGAGAACTGCTCCCCTTCGTTGCGCGTATAAAAATTGAACAGAATATTGTCCCAGCAGTGCATGTAGTTCCAGTAAATATTGAGCAGCGCAAACGGCAGCGCCGTGAGAAAAAGCAATGTAGCTCCCTTGAGTTTTTGCTTATCTCCGGTAAAGAAAATGTTTGCTCGGCGTGATGAAGTATCAACTCCGTTCGCCCTGAGCTTGTCGAAGGGCAAGCTGGCGGCTTCGACTGGCTCAGCCCGAACGGCTCTCAAACTTGATCTGGCTGATTCAATGAAATACGCCAGATAACCCAGTCCCAGCAGCACGGCAAAATACTTCGACAGGAACGCCATACCGAACAAGGCACCGGACAGCGCATACCAAGCCATGCTGCTGTTTTGCAGCGCCTTGAACAGCGCAGCCGCAGACAGGAACACAAACAGGATTAGCGGCGTGTCTGTGGTGACCAGCACATTCAGGATATTCAGCGGCGAGACCAGAAACAGGATCGCCACCAGTGCAGCCTTGGCCTCGTCGTGCGGTTTGAGCAGTTGATAGATACCGAGGCCGATCAGCGTGGAAAGCAGGATGGCAGGCAGGCGCAGGATTACTTCCGAGCTGCCGAAATAAAGCAGCAACTGAAGTATCCAGCCCGCCATCGGTGGATGGTCGTAAAAACCAAAATCCGGATGCTTCGCCCAGACAACAAAATAAGCCTCGTCGCCCGACATGGGTATGACCCAGGCGAGAATAAACTTGATTGCCAGCGTGGCGAGCAGGACAAATCTGAAGGAGGCTTGCGGGTTCATGGTTCTTGCTAAAGAGTGCCTCTATATGTTTTGCAGGGCGGGCTGCACCCGCCGGATAAGCTGTCTGGCATAGCCAAACCTACAAAACATCCGCTTGATTTGGAATTGGCATTATCCTTAAAAACCAAGTGTACCAAAGTAAAACAACATTTCAGTGAATGGCTGTGGTTTTTACCCAAGGCAGAGTGCCGGAGAATCCAGTTTATGC
>JAHFRC010000020.1 GCA_023259015.1 Nitrosomonadales bacterium
GCGAGGTCGGATGCCGTGCCGCGCCCGGTGTCAATGCGGTCCAGCAGGCGGCTCATGGTGGCGGTGCCCACCTTGCACGAGTTGCACTGGCCGCAGGAGGAATGGGCGAAGAAGCGTTCATATTCGGCCACGCGCTTGACGATGCCGGTGCCCTCGGAGATGACGATCATCGCGCCCGTCCCCAGGTTGCTGCCGCGCGCGCGCAGCGAATCGAAATCCAGCGCCACATCGAGGTCGGCGGGTGTCAGCAAAGTGCTAGAAGGCCCGCCGGTGAACACCGCCTTGAGCGGCTTGCCGGACAGCAGGCCGCCGCCATGCACGAAGATGAGTTCGCGCAGCGGCGTGCCCATCGGCAGCTCAAACACGCCAGGGTACAGCACGTCGCCGCTCAACGAATACAACTTGGTGCCGGCGCCCGGCGCCTTGCCGAGGGCGCGGAACCACGCGGCGCCCTGCACCACGATGTGCGGCACATGCGCCAGCGTTTCGACATTGTTGATCAGGGTCGGGCAGCCGTGCACGCCGGCCTGTGCCGGATAGGGCGGCTTGCCGCGCGGGAAAGGGAAGCGTCCTTCGACCCATTCCATCGAGGCGGTTTCTTCGCCGCCGATGTAGTGCCCGGAGCCGGGCAGCAGTTCAAGCTGCAGCGGTTTGCCGAGCACAGCCGAAGCAAACGTCAACAGCTCTGATGCCCGCCATTGTTCGAGCGCTGCCTTCATCGCCGCCAGCGAGCGCACCATGTCGGGGTTGATGTAAAACACGATGCGGTTGGCGCCGATCGCCAGCGCCGCCACCACTGCGCCCTCGATCACCTGATGCGGCGTTTCTTCCAGCAGCAGGCGATCCTTGAAGGTGCCGGGTTCGTCTTCGTTGCCGTTCACCACCAGGTATTTGTCCGGCTTGGGTGCTTCGGCGGCGACTGCATCCCACTTGCGCCAAGCCGGAAAGCCGCTGCCGCCAAGGCCGCGCAACTCGGCAAGGCGCACTTCCTCCAGTACGGAAGCCGGGTTTTGCATGGCGCGTTCCAGCGCTACACCGCCGCCCGATTGGCGCCAACACTCCATGTCGGCGCCGATGCGCCGCTCCGGATGCAGCAGGACTAATGGTGTTTCAGTGATATTCATTCAGAAAGCCTTTTTTACCACGAAGCACACGAAGGTCACGAAGATTTCCCGCATAGCCAATATTTCTCTTCGTGCTCTTCGTGTGCTTCGTGGTGAAATGATTTTTCATTTTTAGCGGTTCCATACGCCTCCCGCCGCGTAATCCGGCAACACCTGCGGCGCGCGGCGCGTCAGGGGCATGTCGGCGAGAGTGAGGGCGCGGCGCAGCCGGTTCACATGTTCGAGCGTGACTTTTTTCGGGCCGCGGTCGCGGTTGGCGGTGGCCGCAATGCCGGCGCGGCGCCCGAAGCTGATGATCTCGAGCAGGGCGTTGCCCATGATGCGGTTGCGCCCGTGGATGCCGCCCGCCACTTCGCCCACTGCATACAGGCCGGGCACCGTGGTGGCGCCATTGGCGTCGATGACCGCGCCGCCGTTCTGGTAATGCAGGGTCGGATGGACGAGCAAGGGTTCGATGCGCGGGTCGATGCCGGAGACGCGGGTGCGCGTCATCAGGTTGGGGAATTGTTTTTCCAGCAGGCCGGGATTGGCGCGCTCCAGGCGCGGCGTGTCGAGCCACACGCCGACGCGCTGATCGTCAATGCGGATGCCGCGTCCTTCGGCGCATTCGCGCAGGATGGCGGAGCACACGATGTCGCGCGGCAGCAGTTCATCGATGAAACGGTGGCCAACGCCGTTCACCAGCAGCGCGCCTGCCGCGCGCACGCCTTCGGTCACCAGCTTGCCCGCAAGGTGGGTCGGGTGCAGCAGGCCCGTGGGGTGATACTGGAAGGAATCCAGCTCGCGCAGGCGCGCGCCGATGCGGTAGGCCAGCACCAGCCCATCGCCTGTTGCGCCGAGATGGTTGGAGGTCGGGAAACCGTTCAGGTGCAGCCGTCCCAGCCCGCCGGTCGCGAGTATCACGGAGCGCGTGCGCACGATGCGCAACTGGCCGTCGAGCAGCGAGGTGAGCACCGCACCGACACATTTCTGCCCGGTTTCGTTGGACAGCAATTCGACGGCGGGGCTTTGTTCCCACACTTCGATGCTGCGATGCTGAATGACGGCTTCGCGCAGCACGCGCATCATTTCCAGGCCGGTGTAGTCGCGGCAATGCACCAGGCGCGCGGTGCTCATGCCTCCCGCGCGCCGCGTGTGCAGGTCGCCGCTGGGGGTTTGTTCGAACTGCATGCCCTGGCGTATCAGCCAGCGCAGCACTTCCGGGCCGTCACCGGCCATGGCGGATACCAGCGCCGGGTCGCCCGCATGATGGCCTCCGCGCAGGGTGTCCTGGATATGCCGCTGCACCGAATCGTCCGGCTCGATGGCGGCCTGGATGCCGCCTTCGGCCATCACCGTGTTGCTGTCGCCGAGGCGCAGCTTGGTGGCGAGCAGAACGCGCGCGCCTTTTTCGGCAGCCATCAGCGCCGCAGCGCAACCCGCGCCGCCGCCGCCGATCACCAGCACGTCGATATCCGTCACTGGGGTGCCAGCCAGGTCGGCCTCGTCGATGAAGGCCTCGGATTGCAGGAGGTTGGCCAATTCGCGCTGGCAATTTTCGCCCGCGTTGGCCCCCACCACCAGTTTCACCACGCTGCCGCGCAAATGATCCGGGTGGTGCGCGTTGAGCAGTGTGTCGGCATCGGTCAGTTCGGGTAACGCCCCGAGTTCCGCATCGGGGCGATAGCGCGCGAGGGCTTCTGCCAGAGGAATGCCGTTGCTCATTTTGAGTCAGACCTCATTCTTTTCATCCTGAAGAACTCCCTTCACCACGAAGGACACAGAGAGCACGAAGGTTGTTTATAAAGTTGCTTGATATTGCGCTATTGCATACAAGATAAAACCCGCTTTGGAAATAATTCTTTGTTCTTCCTTCGCGGTCTTCGTGGTTCATCTGTAGGTTTTGCTTCATTCCTCATCGCTTTCTTTCAGCGTTGCTCCCTGGCGCTCCTGGCGCAGCTCTTCCAGCCGGTGAATGAGGTTGGGTGGACGCAGATGGAAATGCGCCGTGATGCGCCGGCTGAACAGGCCCACGTGGGCCGGAGCGATCAGTTCGGGACAGGCGACATCGCACAATTCGCACATGATGCATTCGAAGAATGCCTCTCCCGCTTCGCGGTAGCGCCCTGCGTCAGCCAGCGCAACGCCGTTCTCGACGGTGATGCCCTTGGGGCAGGCATTGTCGCAGCCGTGGCAATGGCGGCAGCGCGACGCTTCGGGAAAGATATCGTGGAAGCGCGCATGGATGTCCCAGCCATCCTTGAAATCGTCGATTTCGTAGTGGTGCCGCGGTGCAGATGCCGGCGGCAGGAATACGACCTCGATGTCGTTCTCAACGAAGGTCTGGCAGGCGAGATCTACCGTCACTTCCTTGCCCCGGCGCAGCATGACGCGGCACGAGCCGCATACGCCTTCCATGCAGCCGACACTGGTCACGCGCGGCACGCCGGCGTGCCATGCGGCCTCGACCAGAGTCATTCCTTCATTTGCTTTTACAGCAAGGCCGTTGATGGTCAAGGTGACGTCCGGTTGCTTGCCCTCATTTGTCGAAGTGGACATTGCGGTTTTTACTGTTACGGACGCGCAAGGTCGATAATTTTGCGCAGGTCGTAATCCTTGCTTCCGCCGACACGTTCCACCAGTTCCGCCATGCGCTGGTCGAGGGTTGGACGCTCGGTTTTGTACAGCAGTCCGGTAATTATGCGGCCTGCCTGTTTTGCCGCATTGACTGCGTTCATGGCGGCTCTCAGGTCGCTCACGTCGTGGCCGGGATCCAACTGGTCGCAGGCTTCCTTGAAGGTCTGTGCAGTGTCAATGTCATTGAAAGACGGGCATTGGGAAAGCAAATTGATGAAGGCGAACCCTTTATGCTCCATGCCATCCTTGATCAGTTGCGATGCCAGTTTGACGTTGCCGGCAAACGCCTGCCCAACATAAGTGGCGCCATAGGTCAGCATGTACAGCACCGGATCGAGTGGTTCTTCCAGGCCGCCGTAAGGGGTGGTGGTAGTCTTCATCACCTGGCGCGAGGTTGGCGAGCATTGGCCTTTGGTCAAGCCATAGACATGGTTGTCCATCAGGATGTAAGTCATGTTGATGTTCTTGCGCGCCAGGTGCGGCATATGCCCGCCGCCGATGGAAAAGCCGTCGCCGTCGCCGCCGCTGACCACTACGGCGAGATCGGAGCGGGCCAGGTGAATACCCGTTGCCACCGGGCCGGCGCGGCCATGCAGGGTGTGCATCTTGTAGGAGTTGATGAAATAAGGCAGGCGCGAAGAGCAGCCGATACCGGAAACGCTCACCAGATAATTCGGATCGACGCCGATTTCGGAGAGCGAGCGCAACAGTCCTGTCAGCACTCCGTAGTGGCCGCAGCCGGCACACCAGAATGACGGTGTGGTTTCATTCTTGTAATCCTTGGATTTCAGTTCGACACGGTGCAAGTGAGTTTGTGGTTGAGGGTGCGCGTTCATGCCAGTACCTCCCGGACTTTATTGACGATCATTTCTGGCGTGAAAGGCATCCCGCCGCAAATGGTGTAGGACTGCGGGCGCAACGAAGTCTCCGCGCGCACGATGTGGGCGAGCTGGCCCTGAAAATTAACTTCGGGCAGCAACAAGCGTTTGCACGTGGCGCCGAAATCTTCAAACTGTTGCACCGGCAGGGGATGCAGCAGCTTGGGGTAGAAACCCTTGACCTTGTAGCCTTCGACACGCAGGCGCTGCAATGCCTCGCGCACCACGCCGATGGTGCTGCCCCAAGCAATCACGCCGATGTCCGCCGCGCCTTCGCCATCCACTTCCACCGGGGCGACATCATTGACCACACCCTCGAGCTTGCGGAAACGTTTGGCTTGCATCGCTTCATGGTTGGCCGATGTGTAGCTGGGCAGGCCGTTTTCGTTATGTTCCAGACCGGTAGCAATGTGTATGCCGCCGGGGGTGCCCGGATCGGCCATCGGCGAAATGCCATCGTCGGTCAGTTTATAGCGCTGGTATTCGCCTTCGCCGTTCCAGCGCTTGCGTTCCACCAGAACATATTTATCCGGGTTCGGGTAAGGTACGTTCTGGGTCGAGGATGCCAGGGAGCCGTCGGAAAGCAGCAGCACGGGACACTGGTATTTTTCCGCGAGGTTGAACGCCACCACGGTAAGATCGATGCAGTCCTGCACGTTTTCCACCGACAGTACGATGCGTCCGGCATCGCCATGCGCGCCGTGTATTGCCAGGAACAGGTCGGACTGTTCATGCTTGGTCGGCAATCCGGTGGAAGGGCCGCCGCGCTGCACATCGACCACCACGCAGGGCAGTTCGCTCATGAACGCCATGCCCAGCATCTCGCTCATCAGTGACAGGCCCGGTCCGGAAGTGGAGGTCATCGCCTTCTTGCCCGCGTAGGAAGCGCCGACAACCTGGGAAATGGAAGCGATTTCGTCCTCGGCCTGGATCAGGGTGCCGCCACGTTTGGGCAGATGTTTGGCGACATAGATGGCGACTTCGGTCGCCGGGGTGATGGGGTATGCGGAAAAAAAGTCCAGTCCCGCGATCAGCGCACCGAGGCCGATGGCATTATTGCCGGACATCACGATGACATCGCGTTTGGACTTGGGTGTCCCGATCGTCCATGGATCGGTTTTTTTCAGTGCAGATGCCAGTTCGCGACCACGCTCCAATGCGTCCAGATTGCCTTTAACCACGGCTTCGCCCTTGCGTGCAAACTTGGTGGTGAGCACTTCGCGCAGGGACTCCACGGAAATGTTGAACAGCACCGATAGCGCTCCCATCGCCACCATGTTTTTGGCGCGCGGATTACCCATCTCCTTTGACGCCTGGGTCATGGGGATGGGGTAGGCGTATACGCCGGGCGGAATATCGGGCGTGAAGTCGCCCGGGCTGTCGTAAACGATGGCGGTACCCGGCTTGAGGAACGCGCGGTTCTTGTCGTAGGCGTCGCCGTTGAAGGCGCACAGCACATCGAAGGTGTCACCCTGGTTGTAGAGATGTTCTGTGCTGGTGCGTACCTGATACATCGCATACCCGCCCTTGATCTCGGCGGGAAAAGTCTTGAAAGTGTAAACGTCGAGACCCGCGCGCGCGCAGGCCTGGGTAATGAAATCGCCGACGGAGATGACGCCTTCGCCGCCTTCACCGCCGATGCGGATAATCAGATCGTTTTTGGTTATGCCTTGCATCTATTTTATCCTTAGTTATTCTTGCAGCATTGAGTGGAAATTTGCCATTCGCATGTTTTTCATTATAGTCATTAAAGTGAGAGCGGTTATTCCGATAAAAGTTGCATATATTATACATGTTTCAGTGATTGGGCAGGATGAAGGCCTTGCCAGACCACAGCCATCGCATGGTTAACGGGTTTTTGCAAAAAATGGAATAGCATTTAAAGTGGCTTGGAAAGCAGCCTGTTCCTGCAAGCCTTGATGTAAATTCATATCGCAGATTCAAGGGCCATCGAAGCGCTCGCTTTGGAGTAAAGCCATTTTCGTTGTAAAAAAAAGTGGCTGTCAATAATGAATTTCAGGTAAATTGCGCGCTTGAAAAATCTACTGATGGTAATTTCATTTGGAATAGCCTTGCCCTTCAACAATCCTCGAAAACTTCTGGAGCAATCGTATGACGCAATACAGCAACCGCATGGTGGTTATTCATTGGCTGACTTTGATACTGGTAATTACCGCATGGTATCTTGGCTATTCGCTGGATGAGGCCCGTGAAGAACATGGCGCAACCCTGACAGGGTATCTTGCGCATGCCATGGCAGGTATAACAGTTTTACTGTTGACAATGATACGGTGGCTTTTTCGCCGCATGGATGGCACCCCGCCGCCTATGGGTAATACTCTGATGGACAAGGTGGCCAAGGGCGTTCATCATGCGCTTTACCTGATGCTGATTATAGTGCCGGCAAGCGGTGTGATAACAGCTGCCGCCAGCGGTGTGAGCAAAGCCTTGCTGACAGGAAATGCTGCCCTGCTGCCAAAAAATTATGATAGCGTCGCCGCACACGATGTGCATGAAATACTGGTGAACGTGCTGATAGTTCTGGTGGTGGTGCACGTGCTGGGTGCAATCATGCACCAGTTCATTATGAAAGATAGTTTGATGGAGCGGATGTCCCTGCACAAAAAACAATGATTTTGCACTGCCTCGAAATTTATGCGGTTCATTGTGGATGGGCATTATTGGCCATCCATCCGGGCGTGCCTGAACTACAAATAAAATGAATTGCCGTCAGCATCCAGAAAGCAATCCACCGGGCCTACAACAACGCATTGCGGCTCATTGAAATACCCCTTGCATTCGTTGCATTTGGCGGGATCGATAACAAAATATTCATCGCCTTGTGATATCGCTTGTGTCGGACATACCGATTCACAAAGGCCGCAATTGATGCAAGCGTCAGTAATGGATAGAGCCATCCTTAGTATTTCCTTATGCAAAAAATGCTGTTCCATTTGCGCAGTGAAATGGCGGGGGCATTTTGCCAGTATTCTGCCGCCCCGCAAAGCGTGTAAGATAAGGTATCTTTTTTCCGAAAAAGTTTCATGGACGACAATCGCCCCAAACATCTGGATCTGAGCAAAATCAAATTGCCGCTGCCGGCTTTTGTTTCTATCCTGCACCGTGCCAGCGGGGCGCTGCTGTTTCTTGCGCTGCCGCTGTTGCTGTTGATGCTGCAATACAGTTTGCGTTCCATCGAGACCTACACCCAACTGGCCGGGGTATTGCATCACCCCCTTAGCAAGCTGTTCCTGCTCGGCCTGCTGTGGGCATTCCTGCATCACTTTTGCGCGGGCATCCGCTTCCTGTTGATCGATATTGATTACGGTGTCAGGCTGGCGCAGGCGCGTGCCAGCAGCAAATGGGTTATTTCCGTGAGCCTGGCGCTAACCGTCTTGGGCGGGGTGAGGCTATGGTAGACCGTATCGTCACCGGCGCGCATTACGGGCTGCGCGACTGGCTGGTGCAGCGCATCACCGCCGTGATAATGGCGCTCTATGCGCTGTCCATGGCGGGCGGGCTGCTGCTGCATCCCGGCTTCAATTATGATGTATGGACAGCATTGTTTTCCGGCAATGTGGTGCGCACGTTTTCGTTGCTGTTCCTGCTGGCGGTGTATTGCCATGCGTGGATCGGCGTACGCGACATCGTGATGGATTACATCAAGCAGGCAGGCCTGCGTCTCGTTATTTATGTTCTGGTGATACTGGCGCTGCTGCTGTATACGATATGGTCGGTGCAGATTTTGTGGGGATTCTGAAATGATCCAAGGAAATGCGATGCCAGTCGTTAAACGCACATTCGACGTGGTGGTGGTGGGTGCGGGCGGCGCCGGCATGCGCGCCGCCTTGGCGTTGTCGGAAGCGGGGCTGAAGGTGGCGGTGTTGTCCAAGGTGTTTCCCACGCGCTCCCACACAGTGGCGGCGCAGGGCGGTATTGCGGCATCCTTGGGCAATGTCACCAAGGATAGCTGGCACTGGCACATGTATGACACGGTAAAAGGTTCCGACTACCTCGGCGACCAGGATGCCATCGAATTCATGTGCCGCGCAGCACCCGAAGTGGTATGTGAACTGGAACATTTCGGCATGCCTTTCGACCGCCTGGATAATGGCAAAATTTACCAGCGCCCATTCGGCGGCCACATGCAGGAGTACGGCAAAAACCCGGTGCAGCGCGCCTGCGCTGCCGCCGACCGCACCGGACACGCCTTGCTGCACACGCTTTACCAGCATAACGTGCAGGCCAACACCAATTTTTTTGTGGAATGGATGGCGCTGGATTTGATCCGCGACGAAGACGGCGATGTACTCGGCGTGGTGGCGATGGAAATCGAGACCAGCGATGTGATGATCCTGCAGGCACGCGCCACGCTGTTCGCCACCGGCGGGGCGGGGCGCATCTTCCAGGCCAGCACCAACGCTTATATCAACACCGGCGACGGCTTGGGCATGGCGGCGCGCGCGGGCATCCCGCTGCAGGACATGGAGTTCTTCCAGTTCCATCCCACTGGCGTGCATGGCGCAGGCGTGCTGATCACCGAGGGTGTGCGCGGCGAGGGCGGCTACCTCGTCAACAAGGACGGCGAACGTTTCATGTCGCGCTATGCCCCCAATGCCAAGGATCTCGCCAGCCGCGACGTGGTATCGCGCGCCATGGCGACCGAGATCAAGGAAGGGCGCGGCTGCGGCAAGCACGGCGACCATGTGCTGCTGAAGCTGGATCACCTCGGTGAAGACGTGATCCGCCATCGCCTGCCGGGCATCCGTGAGATATCGATCAAGTTCGCGCACGTCGATCCGGCCAGGGAACCCATTCCGGTGGTGCCCACCGCGCATTACATGATGGGCGGAATTCCGACCAATTATCATGGCCAGGTGGTTGCGCCGTACCACGGAGGGCCGGAAGAAATCGTGCAGGGCTTTTATGCGGTGGGCGAATGCGCCTGCGTGTCGGTGCATGGCGCAAACCGGCTGGGCTGCAATTCGCTGCTCGATCTGGTGGTGTTCGGGCGCGAGGCGGCGCGGCAAATCATTGAGGACCTGGAACACAACCCGCATCCCAAACTTTTCCCGCGCGGCGCCGCAGACAAATCCCTGGCGCGGCTGGCGCGGCTGGAAATGCAAAAGGGTGGCGAAAGCGTGGCCGAGGTCGGCGCCGAGATGCGCCGCGTGATGCAGGCGCATTGCGGCGTGTTCCGCTTTCCCGACTTGCTCGCCGAGGGCGTGGTGAAAATCCTTGAAGTGGCGGAACGCGCAAAGAATACCGTCATTGGCGACCAGAGCAAGGTGTTTAATACCGCGCGTGTGGAAGCGCTGGAGCTGGACAATCTCATTGAAGTCGCGCAAGCCACCATGATTTCCGCCGCTGCGCGCCAGGAAAGCCGTGGCGCCCATGCGCGCGAGGACTATCCGCTACGCGATGATGATAACTGGCTAAAGCATTCGCTATATTTCAGCGAAGGGCAGCACCTGGATTACAAGCCGGTACGGCTGAAGCCGCTCACGGTGGAATCGTTTCCGCTCAAGGCCCGGGTGTATTAACTTTGAAGCTGCAACTGAACCACGAAGAACACGAAGTACGCGAAGAAGAACAAAGGAATTCTAACCAAGGAATTTTGGGCACCTCTAAAAATTCGTCATTCCCGCGCAGGCGGGAATCCAGCTTATTGATTTGACTGGGCTCCCGCCTGCGCGGGAGCGACGAAGCGGGGTAAGCAGGCAATCCGCGTAGCGGATGCTCGCAAATGTGAATTTTTAGAGATGCCCTTTTTTACTTTGTGGCTTCGTCCGGGCTTGCGCCCTTAACATTCGCTATGCTCATGTGAGCCTGCGCCGCAAAGTGAAGGAATTCTAACCAAAGAATTCCTTCACTTTGTCCATCCAGGATTTCGCGCGCGGGTTATGGTGCGCGCTATCTTTTTCGTTGATCGTCTCGAATTCGCGCAACAGTTCCTTTTGCCGCTCGGTCAGATTGATCGGGGTTTCCACCACTACATGGCAGTGCAAATCGCCATGGGTTGAACTACGCACTCCTTTGATCCCCTTGCCGCGCAGGCGGAAGATTTTTCCGCTTTGTGTTTCTTGCGGAATCTTGATGCGCGCCGATCCATCCAGCGTCGGAATTTCAATCTCGCCGCCCAGCGCCGCCGTGGCAAAGCTAATCGGCATTTCGCAATGCAGGTCGTTGTGGTCGCGTTGAAACACCGGGTGCGGCGTGATGTGGATGACAACATACAAATCGCCTGTCGGGCCGCCATTGACGCCGGCCTCACCTTCGCCGGACAGGCGGATGCGGTCGTCGTTGTCCACGCCCACCGGAATCTTTACTGCCAGCGTCTTGTGTTTCTTGATGCGCCCCGCGCCATGACAGACGCTGCACGGCGAGGCGATGGCCTTGCCGCTGCCGTGGCAGCGCGGGCAGGTTTGCTGGATGGAGAAAAATCCCTGTTGCATGCGCACCTGGCCATGCCCGCTGCAAGTGGTGCAGGTGGTCGGGCTGGTGCCGGGTTTTGCGCCAGAGCCTTTGCAAGTTTCGCATTCTGCCATGGTGGGCACGCGAATCTGCGTCTCGGTTCCGCGCGCGGCTTGTTCCAGCGTGATCTCCAGGTTGTAGCGCAGGTCCGCGCCGCGATGCACATTGCTGCGCCCACGCCCGCCGCCGAAGATGTCGCCGAAAATATCGGAAAAATCGAAGCCTCCCGCGCCCGCACCGAAAGGACTGCCGCCGCCCATGCCGCCCGCTTCAAATGCCTGGTGCCCATATTGGTCATAAGCGGAACGCTTCTGCCCATCGCTGAGGACTTCATAAGCTTCCTTGGCTTCCTTGAAGTGCTCCTCCGCCTTCGGGTTGTCCGGGTTGCGGTCGGGGTGGTGCTTCATCGCCAGCTTGCGATAAGCTTTTTTAATGTCCTCGTCCGACGCATCGCGGTTGACGCCGAGGATTTCGTAGTAGTCTTTTTTGGGCATAGTCGTTAGTAGTTAGTCGCTAGTCGTTAGTTGAGAAGCGAACTGGTCGCCAGTTTTATAGCCGCTAGTCGTTAGTTGAAAAGCAAACACAAAGGGTTTAACTAACGACTACCGTCTAAACGACTACCAACTATTTCTTATCCTTTACTTCCGTAAATTCCGCATCCACCACATCGCCTTCTTCCTTCTTCGGCTCGGCGTGCGCGCCGCCGGCTTCTCCCGATGCTGCCTGTGCCTTGGCCTGTTCGGCGGCATACATCTTCTCCGCCAGCTTGTGCGCGGCGGTGGCAAGCGCTTCCGCCTTGGCGTCAATGGCGGCCTTGTCATCGCCTTTCACTACACCTTCGGCGTCTTTCAATGCGGCCTCGATAGCGGCTTTTTCGTCGGCGCCCAACTGCTCGCCGTGCTCCTTCAGGGATTTTTGCGTGGAATGGATCAGGGCATCCAGCTGGTTGCGTGCGGTGACCAGTTCCATCGCCTTGCGGTCTTCCTCGGCGTGCGCTTCGGCATCCTGCACCATGCGCTGTATTTCCGCTTCGGACAAACCGGAACTGGCCTGGATCTTGATCTTGTTTTCCTTGCCGGTGGCCTTGTCCTTGGCCGACACATGCAGGATGCCGTTGGCGTCGATGTCGAAGGTCACTTCGATCTGCGGCATGCCGCGCGGTGCGGGCGGAATATCTGTCAGGTTGAACTGGCCCAGGCTCTTGTTGCCGGAAGACATCTCGCGCTCGCCTTGCAGCACATGGATGGTCACCGCATTCTGGTTGTCGTCGGCGGTGGAAAATACCTGCGAGGCCTTGGTCGGGATGGTGGTGTTTTTCTTGATGAGCTTGGTCATCACACCGCCCAGGGTTTCAATGCCCAAGGACAACGGAGTCACGTCCAGCAGCAGCACATCCTTCACTTCGCCTTGCAGCACACCGCCCTGGATTGCCGCACCGACGGCTACGGCCTCATCCGGGTTGACGTCCTTGCGCGGCTCGCGCCCGAAAAATTCCTTCACGCGATCCTGCACCTTGGGCATACGCGTCTGGCCGCCGACCAGGATCACGTCGGCGATGTCGGAAATGGAAACGCCCGCATCCTTCATGGCGATCTTGCACGGTTCGATGGTGCGCGCAATCAGGTCTTCCACCAGGCTTTCCAGTTTTGCGCGCGTGATCTTTACCGCCAGATGTTTCGGGCCGCTGGCATCCGCCGTGATGTACGGCAGGTTCACTTCGGTTTGCTGCGCGGAAGACAACTCGATCTTGGCCTTTTCCGCCGCATCTTTCAGGCGTTGCAGGGCGAGCATGTCCTTTTTCAGGTCGATGCCGCTTTCCTTCTTGAACTCGTCCACCAGAAATTCGATGACACGCATGTCGAAATCTTCGCCGCCGAGGAAGGTGTCGCCGTTGGTGGACATCACTTCAAATTGGTGCTCGCCTTCGATTTCGGCAATGTCGATGATGGAGATGTCGAAGGTACCGCCGCCCAGGTCATATACCGCGATCTTGCGGTCGCCTTCCTGCTTGTCGAGACCGAAGGCCAAGGCTGCGGCTGTGGGTTCGTTGATGATGCGCTTCACTTCCAGGCCGGCAATGCGCCCGGCATCCTTGGTGGCCTGGCGCTGGCTGTCGTTGAAATAGGCGGGCACGGTGATGACGGCTTCGGTGACCGGTTCGCCCAGGTAATCCTCGGCGGTTTTCTTCATCTTCACCAGCACCTGCGCGGAAATTTCCGGCGGCGCGATATCCTTGTCGCGCACCTTCAACCATGCGTCGCCGTTCTTCGCCTTGACGATGCCGTAAGGCACCATGGCAATGTCCTTCTGCACCATAGGCTCCTCGAAGCGGCGGCCGATCAGGCGTTTCACACCGTACAACGTATTCTTCGGGTTGGTCACCGCCTGGCGCTTGGCTGCTGCGCCGACCAGAACCTCGCCGTCTTCCATATAAGCGATGATGGACGGCGTGGTGCGTGCGCCCTCGGCGTTCTCGATCACCTTGGGCTTGCCGCCCTCCATGATGGCAACGCACGAGTTTGTGGTGCCCAAGTCAATGCCGATAATCTTTCCCATGATATTTCCTTTATGTTGAATGTTTAAAAACCTCTGCCGCCTAAGTGTGGGCGGCTTATTACATTTCAAGAGCTGCTAAAACTTTTGTGTGAACTGGTTCCCCATTTAACCCGGATTATCCATCAGGCCCTAAACCCCTCCCAACCTCCCCTTGTCAGGGGAGGAGCGGTTCAGTTCTCCCCCTGACAAGGGGGAGCTAGAGGGGGTTTGGGGTTGATTTCACTTAATGGACAATCCGAGTTTAAATTTAAAATATTTAGAGAGGGCGTCATTCCTTCGCCTTCGCCACCATAACCAGCGCCGGACGCAACACCCGGTCATGCAACTGATAACCCTTCTGCATCACGCTCACCACCGTATTCGGTTCCTGCCCGCTTTCCAGCATGCCGATGGCCTGATGCTTGTGCGCATCGAACTTTTCTCCGACAGGGCTGATTTCTTTAATATTGAATTTCTCGAATACGCTAGTGAGCTGCTTGAGTGTGAGTTCCATGCCGCTCTTGAAATTTTCCACCGTGGCAGTTTCAACCGACAGCCCCGCTTCCAGGCTGTCTTTTACCGCCAGCAACTCATTGGAAAAGCGCTCCACGGCAAACTTGTGCGCCTTGCTGACGTCATCCTGTGCGCGCCGGCGGATATTCTCCGCCTCGGCTTTGGCATACATCCATGCATCGTAATGTTCCTGTGCTTTTAATTTGGCCTGCTTCAGCATCTCT
The DNA here is from genome assembly GCA_023259015.1 of Nitrosomonadales bacterium. Taxonomy (GTDB): domain Bacteria; phylum Pseudomonadota; class Gammaproteobacteria; order Burkholderiales; family Gallionellaceae; genus CAITJF01. Next base: position 14,365 of record JAHFRC010000020.1, read on the forward strand.
TCCAGGCTCGGCATGATTTCGGCCTGGGCAGCTTGTTCTGGCTGTTCGGATGAGGTTTCGTTTTGTTCCATCTGCTTTTTTCTCCAGAAATGCATTCGGGTTCTCTAAAAATGCGTGCAGGGGTAGGTGGAGGCGGTTTTTCCTATTTCAAGGGGGCGAATCGAAAAAATCGTTGGGGGTATTTGCTCTGTAGCTGCCTTGCCTTCAATGCCTTGAAATCATTATCAACTACCGTTTATTTTGTGACCTCTGCGGTCAATCATAGAGTCCAACGGGTTAAGCAACGAGTTGTGTTGAGTAGTATCGCCGCGTGAACGCTGCAAGGTGTCAGGTAGTCCAGCCTTTATTGCTTGCGTTGCCTGTTGTAGAAGGCTTCGATGTTTTTCTTTTCGATCACGCAGCCCTCGGCATGACTTCCGATTCAATGCGGCTGCCCATGTTCAGGCGCGTGGTCTTGAGGTCGAAGCTGGCTTGCAGATTCATCCAGAATTCCGGTGTGGTGCCAAAGAAACGCGACAGCCGCAAGGCGGTGTCGGGGGTGATACTGCGCCGCTCACGCACGATTTCGTTGATGCGCGGGGCGGGCACATGCAGTTTGATGGCCAGTGCATGTGGACTCATGCCCAGAGGGGTAAGAAATTCTTCGCGCAGAATTTCGCCGGGGTGGATGGCGCGCATTTTGTTCATGTCAGTCTCCGTTCAATGGTAATCAACTATTTCAACTTGTTCCGGGCCGCTCTTCGCCCACACAAAGCATACGCGCCATTGGTCGTTGATGCGGATGCTGTGTTGCCCGGCACGGTCGCCTTTCAGCGCTTCGAGATGATTGGCCGGTGGCGATTTCAGGTCCATCAGCGCTGCCGCGTCATCCAGCATTTGCACTTTGCGTGTGGCAACGGTTTCGATGTTGGCAAACCGTGCGACGCGCTTGCCGTTATAAAGCGCCTCGGTGTTCTTGCAGCGGAACGATTTAATTATGGTGAAAATATATATCGTACAGCGTCTAACGTCAAGCGTTATATTGTCGATTCTGTAGCGCACTACCAGTGTAGAATATATCTGTGCGCACCAATTGGTGTGCAGTGTTTTTGGTCTGTGTTTTGAATGAATTCCGCCCATAAAAACTACCACTGGCGCATCGCCGGGTTCTATTTCTTTTACTTCGCTTTCGTGGGCATGTTCGCCCCCTACTGGAGCCTGTACCTGAAATCCATACAGCTCGATGCGATGCAGATCGCCATCCTGATGTCGGTGCAGCCGGTGATGCGCATGCTGGCGCCGACGCTGTGGGGCTGGCTGGCGGACGGAGGGTATGACACGGTGATGCGTAGCATTAGGCGCGGAAATACCCTCCCTGCCGCTCCTCCCGCACCAGAGGGCTCTGCCCCACCGTGTCGGAGCGGCACCGGCAAGCGCCTGCGGGTGGTGCAAGTGGCTGCGCTGTGCAGTGTGTTGAGCTATCTGGGCGTATTTGCCACCACCAGTTTTTACGGCATGTTGCTGGTGCTGGGGGTAATGAGTTTTTTCTGGAGCGCGTCCATGCCGCTGGTGGAGGCAACCACATTGACCTACCTGGGCAAACACGCGGCGCATTACGGACGCATCCGTTCCTGGGGTTCGGTCGGCTTTATCGTGACCGTGATCGGGCTGGGTTACGCATTCGACTACATAGCGATTGCCTGGGTATTGTGGGTGGGCGTAGTGATCAAGCTCGGAATCCTGTTTTTTGCGCGCCAGATTCCGCCCACCGAAGTGCTGGCGCACCACACCGACAGTCGGCCGATCATGAGCCTCTTGTTGCAGCCGCAGGTGCTGGCGTTTTTCGGCGCATGCTTTCTGATGTCTCTCGCGCACGGGCCTTACTACACTTTTTTTTCCATTTACCTGGTGGAGCACGGTTATGCCAAGAGCGCGGTGGGCTGGCTGTGGGCACTGGGGGTGGCCTGCGAGATCGGAGTGTTTTTCCTGATGCCATGGCTGATGCGGCGCTACACCCTGCCGCAAATTCTGATGGTAAGTTTTGCCTGTGCCGTGCTGCGCTTCCTGCTGATCGGCTGGTATGTGGATTCACTGTGGCTGCTGCTCATCGCACAAGTGCTGCATGCAGCCACCTTCGGCTCTTTTCATGCGGCGGCGGTGGCGCTGATCCACCAGTTTTTCCAGGGGCGGCATCAGTCCAAGGGGCAAGCCTTGTTCGGCAGCATCACCTATGGCGCGGGCGGCATGGCGGGCGGGCTGCTGAGCGGTCCGCTGTGGCAGCACTGGGGCGCGAGCGCGATGTATTCGCTGAGCGCGGCAGCGGCGCTGCTGGGATTGCTGCTGATGGGGTGGAAACCGGGCATGGCGCGCGGGTAAAACAGTTTCGCCATACATAAACCTAGCGAAAAAAGAAATTTGCTGCTAAATTGGGGAGCCTTGTTTCTGTGGCTCCTGCTGTTGGTTGAACCAGTAATTTGTATAATTTTTCCCGGCAAAAGTTTCGTCATGACAGCGACCAGAATCAGAAAACGCGCTTCCCATACCGCTTCCCCCAAGCCGGGATATAAATTTGACCGGCCCATACTCGTGGTTGAAGATCAAAAGTCCACAGCCGAGTATACAGCGGCCCTGATCAAGGGCCGCTGGAACTGCGAGGTTGTCATGGCCGCCAGTTTTCGCGCCGCAAAGGAAGCGCTCAAGTCCACATCGCCTGCCATACAGGTCGCAATATGTGACCTGAACTTGCCAGACGCCCCTTATGGAGAGGTGATCGACCTCATGAACGAATATGGAGTGGCCTCCATCGCCCTCACTGGCGCCTATGGCGAGGAGTTGCGCGCGTCACTGAATAAAAAAGGAGTTGTCGATTACATCCCGAAGGACAGTGTCAATGCTTATGAATACGCGGTCTCGCTTGCGGGCAGGGTGCAGAAAAACTACCACACCGGCGTATTGATCGTGGACGACTCGCTAAGCGCCCGCGCACTCTACAAGCATATGTGCGAATTGCTGCGTTTCAGGGTTTTTACCGCCAATGATGGCAAGGAAGCTTTGGAAGTACTCAAACAGCATCCGCTAATAAGCCTTGTACTGACCGACTATGCCATGCCGGAAGTTAACGGGTATGAACTGACCACAAAAGCACGCTCAAAATTCAGCAAGGATAAACTGGCAATCATCGGCATCTCAGCGGTCTCTGATGAAGAGATATCATCCAACTTCCTTAAATGCGGCGCCAATGATTACTTGGCGAAACCCTTTACCTACCAGGAATTTCTTTGCCGCATCCATCAGAACCTGGACATGCTTGATCTTATCCAGGCCAATCGGGACGCGGCTCAGCGCGATTTTCTGACAGGCCTTTATAACCGCCGCTATTTCTTCGAAGCGGGCACCCAGATGTATGCCGCCACGAAGAAGAAAAAACAGGAACTGGTTGCGGCAATGATCGACCTGGATTCATTTAAGGGGATCAATGACCAGTATGGGCATGATTGCGGCGATCTGGTCATCAAACACTTTGCCTTCCTCCTTGACAAGCAACTTGGGAAGAACCTGATAGCGCGAATCGGCGGCGAGGAATTTGCGGCGCTGCTGGACGAAACAAAACTCAATGATGCCTGCAAGCTATTTGAAGAACTCCGCATTAAAGTAAAAAACAGTGTTTTAGATTTCGGCGGCGCCGAAATCCCGTACACCATCAGTATTGGCCTCTGCAACCAGTTAGGCGAAACCATAGACGATTTGGTCAAGGGGGCTGATATCGCTCTTTACAAGGCGAAAAACAACAACCGGGATCAGGTTTTTGTCCTTGACTGAGTTTCAGACCACCACAAACCGGGCTTGCAAGCACCTTTCCGGTTTTGCCTGAACCGGCCAGCTACAGAAAAGATTGCTCTTTACAAGGTATTCATTTTTGAAACCGCGCCGCACTTTCGCTTATCCTCCGCATTTTGACCTGTAGTGGAGAATAGATTTAACTGCTACATTGGGGAACCATGTATTTATTGAGGCTCCTGCAACCTGGGAAGGAGTGTTGAATGCTGAATTTTAGAAACACGAACCTGTCTCTATGGCCCTTGGCCCTATGGCCTCTCGTGATTCTATTGACGGGCCTGATCCTGACGGGTATTGCCTGGCGCTACGCCTCTGTAGCAAGCGATGAAAAATCCCTTGCGGAATTTAATCTCCATGCACGGGATGCTTCACGCAATGTCCAGGAACGCATCAAGGTTTATTTCGGGGTGCTGAACAGCGCCGGCAGTTTTTTTGCCGGGTCGAATTCGGTTACCCGCACCGAATGGAGTACCTATGTTGATTTTCTCAAGCCAAAGAAAAACTATCCGGGCATCGATGGATTGGGGGTTATCCGCTGCATTCCGGATAACCAGAAGAAAATTTTCGAGAATGCCGTCAGGCAGGAAATTAGCCACAGCCCAACCGGCAACGCAGATTACGCCATCTATCCGCCGGGTGTGCGCGAGACCTATTACCCGGTAACGTATTTTTGGCCGCCGCTGTCCCACATTAACCTGATGGGCCTGGACCACGGCGCTTATCCGGATGGGCTAAAAGCGCTGGAGATGGCACGGGATTCGGGCATGGCGACTGTTTCCAGGGATCTGCCCTATGCCAAAGGCAGTGACCGCGCTTCCCCCATTCTTTTCCTGTATCCGATTTACCGTAATGAACTTCCTTCCACGACACCCGATGAGCGGCGAAAAGCCATCTGGGGGTTTATCTATGCAAGGATAAACACGGATGAATTGTTCCGTAACGCAATCTATCCCAGCATTCTCCGGGAAATTCATTTCAAGGCGTACGATGCTGGCTTCTCGAACCAGGAAATATCCAGCCTGGATAAGGCGCGCTTGATTTACGATACCGATCAGAATGACATTTCGCATGCGCTGAACACGCCAAGCGAACCTCGTTACCGTATTACGCAGAAAGTCAGCGTAGATGGGTCTACCTGGCTGTTTTATTCGGCCAGCCGCCCCGGCGGATTAATCGAGCGCCGCGACAACGTGCCATTGCTCACCCTGCTTATCGGCAGTCTCTTGAGCATAAGCGCCAGCTTTTTCACTTTCGCGCGCAGTTGCCATCAACAGCTGACTCACTACCATGCCTACCATGACAACCTGACTGACTTGCCGAACCGCAGGCTGCTCCAGAACCGGTTCCAGCAAGCGCTTGCCAATGCGCAACGCCATGAGACAGGGATGGCATTGCTGTTCCTTGACCTTGATAATTTCAAGCCGGTAAATGACAGCCTGGGACACGACATGGGAGATAAAGTGCTCAAGGCCGTGGCAACCTGCCTCGCATCCTGTTTGCGGGAAGGCGATACACTTTCGCGCATTGGCGGGGACGAGTTTGTCATACTCCTGTTAAACATAGCAGGCGCAGAAGAAGCTTCTGCCGTTGCACAGAAAATCATAAGCACCATTTCCGGGCTGTTTCCCGTGGAGGGATGTGATATTAATATGGGCGGCAGTATTGGCATTTCAATATTCCCAAAAGATGGCTCAAGCTTTGAGGAACTATTGAAAAATGCCGATGCCGCCATGTATCGGGCCAAGAAAATCGGCCGCAATAGCTTCCAGTTTTATACCTGATTATTATCAGGCCATCAGGCATCATAAACAATGAGTATCATTCAAAACAAGAAAGCCTTCCACGACTATTTCATCGAAGACCGCTATGAAGCCGGCCTTGTGCTGGAAGGCTGGGAGGTCAAGGCGATCCGCGCCGGGCGCGCCAACCTCAAGGAAGCCTATGTCACGGTAAAGGACGGTGCGCTCTACCTGTTCGGCTCCCATATCAGCCCGCTGACCACCGCCTCCACCCACATCGTCCCCGATCCGCTGCGCACGCGCAAACTGTTGCTACATGCAGCGGAAATCAACAAGCTGATCGGCAAGGTGCAGCGTGCAGGCTACACCCTGATGCCGTTGGACATGCACTACAAGGGCGGGCGCGTCAAGCTCGAGATCGGCTTGGCAAAAGGCAAAAAACAGCATGATAAGAGAGCCACAGAACGCGAACGTGACACGAAACGCGAAGCCGCCCAAGCCATGAAGAAGGAGCGCCGCTAGCCAAGATGCGCGCTTGCGGCGCAGGCCTTTGGTTCCGGCGTAACCAAAGGAAACAGTAATATTCCTTGTTTGCTTGTGATTCACGAATATTACTTGCAGGATATACCGTTAAAACCCCAGCACACAGCAGGCAGAAAATAACCTGCCATGCTTTCCTTAAACCTGGAAGCCGGACACCGATTCCTGCAAATCGGTAGCCAGCTGCTTCAATTGTTGTGCGGTTGCTGCTGCTTTATGGATGGTGGAATTATTTGCATCTGCCATCTGCGCCACTTTTTCCACGCCCTTGGCAATTTCATTGCTGGCAATGCCTTGCTCTTGGGCTGCATTTGCCATATCGCTGACGAGTTGCGCAACATGCTGGGAACCTGACGAGATTTGATCTATGGCGGCGCTTGCCTTGTCAGCCTGGAGCAGGCTGCCTGACACGCTGGCAACAGTATTCTGCATTGTGGCGACAGAATGGTGGGCTCCGTCTTGTATCTTTTTTACCATCAAACCAATTTCCCGCGTAGATTGCGCCGTCCGCTCGGCAAGCTTGCGCACTTCATCCGCCACCACGGCAAAACCGCGGCCCTGCTCTCCCGCCCGTGCAGCCTCAATGGCAGCATTGAGCGCCAGGAGATTGGTCTGTTCGGCCACATCGTTAATGACACTAACTATGCTTGATATTTCTCCAACATGCTGCCCAAGCTCCTCGATAGTCTGTGAAGAAGAATTTACGGTTGTTGCAATATTTTGTATATCGGACACCAGGCTGCGAATGACCTCACCGCTCTCGACGGATAACTTTTCTGACTGCTCCGACAGTTGCCGCGTATTTTTGGTGTGTTCCGCCACCTCGTTAATGCTGACAGTCATTTCTTCCGTGGCAGCCGCCATGGAAGATGCCGCATCATTCTGGCTGCGTGAACTGGCTTCGATTTGCTCGGTGCTTTCCGCCAGCTGGATGGCTGAACCAAAAACCTGGGATGAAGACCGGTTGATTTCCGAAATGGCTTCTTTCAAGGATATGCGGATTTTCTCCGCACTTTCCGCTATCCTCCCGATCTCATCGGAACTGTTTTTGGATACTGGCATGGTGAAATCGCCATTAGCCAGATGCTGCAGATCCACAACCAGCGCCCCGGCAGGACGGACGATACTTCCCTGTATCATCCAGACTGATCCAATCGTTGCGATCAGCACCGCAATCCCTACCATGAGCAGGCTGTAGATAATCCCCTTGTATCCATTGCCGGCCGCCGATTTTGAAATGTCGTTGGCATGCGCGGTTATCTTCTCGGCTAATTGGGTAAGCAATTCGGTGGGTGCGCGATCAATGCCTTTTACGGCCTTATCTCCCGCCTTGCTGTCGAAGTTCTGCTCCTTGAATGCCTGTAATCCCTTGCGGTATGCAACACCCATTTCGCGATGCGCCGACATGAATTTTTCCAGCAGTTCTCTGGTGTCAGAGTCATCCAGTGCACCACGAAGCGCCATGCCTCTCTGCTGAATTTCGCTTTCCTTTTTCTCGAATGCGCCCCAATGCTTTTCCAGTGCATCATGGTCACTGCCGCGCAACAGGGTATCCTTCCACTCCTGCACCTGTTTCTTGAAGTCCAGTTGCATGGCCAATACGCTGCGTTCATCGGAATGGCGATCCTCAACATCTATCTCAAACGTATGGATGCTCATCCAGGATATATACATGCCAACCAGAATCGCCGCCAACAGCAAGGCGATGCCTGCACCGGCGGTCAGAAGAAGTTTGTTGCGGATACTGTTGCTGATCCAGTTCATGTTTATGGAAGCCTTGTTAAGAACCTTGTTAAGAACCAAGTTAGCGGGCGCAAAGAAATGGATGATTTACTCATATCGGCCAATACCGAAATAGCTTAAGCGCTTATTTTGCATTATTCGCCTTATTATCCTTCACACGAAATACCCAGCTCCTGCGCCCAAGCCGTTAGCTCGGCCAGCCCCTGCGCATAATCATACTTGCTGACGCAACGCTCTATCGAAGCCAGCGCCTGTTTCATGGCCGCATCGTCGCCTACGACCCGGCGCATCCAGGCTACACTCTCCTCCACACTGGAATCAAACTCTTCCAGTTGCAGCCTGGCCTTGCGCATCAGCCCGGTCAGCTCATCAAGGTTGAGCGGGCCATTCGTGCCGGCAACTTCGGCATCCTTGGCTCCTGCTGCCCGTGACTGAAGAGCGCGGTCAATACTTGCGAAGAGCACAGTTAATTCCCTATCCAGCGCAGGCAACACCGGCTCGATGAATCTCGCCTCCCTGCTTTCACGAATATGTGTTCCCAGCTTACTGGCCATGTTTTGCACACCTTCCGCACCCAGCGTTCCGGAAATCCCTTTTAGTGTATGCGCCAGGTGCTCGGCTTTTTCACAATCATTCATGCTGAGTGCCAGCCGGATATCGGCAATGACGTTTTGCTGGTTGCGGCGGAATTTTTCCAGAATGGTGTAGTAGCTCTTAACATTACCTCCCATCCTGTGCACGCCATCGGCCACCTTGACCCCCGGCAAGTCCGGCAGCGCTTCCGGGCCTGGCGTGGCTTCCGCTTCGGGTGCTGCTGGAGGAACAGCCGGTTGCGCGGGAGTAACCCATTTCGCGAGGATGCCGATCATCTTGTCCGGATCAATGGGTTTTGCAATATAGTCGTTCATCCCGGCAGCCAGGCATTTCTCCTGGTCGCTCGCCATCGCGTTGGCGGTCATGGCGATGATCGGCAGTTTCGCAAACTGCGGGATCTTGCGGATCTCGCGGGTGGCGGTGGGGCCATCCATCAGCGGCATCTGCATGTCCATCAACACGCCATCGAATTTTTCTTCCAGCAGACGCGCGACCGCCTCTTCCCCGTTTTCTGCAATAGTTACCGTAACGCCCGCCTTCTCCAGCAACTCCTGCACAATCTGCTGGTTGATCTCATTGTCCTCTACCAGCAGAAGGTGTGCGCCACTGATTTTTGCGGCAAACTCAGGATGGAACAGGTCATTCAGCGCAACCTTTCTTCCCCTGGATTTGCCGCGTCCGGAGACTTCGGTGATCGCCTCGAACAACTCGCTTTGCTGGAAAGGCTTGGCCAGAATGCCGTCAACCACATGGTCATCCATGTGCCGCAGCATTTCGCTCTGGCCATATGCCGAGATGAGCAGTATCTTCGGCATCCTGCTCAACCCGGCCATTTCACGCAGTTTATGCGCCAGCACAATGCCGTCCATTTGCGGCATCTTCCAGTCGAGAATCACCAGGCCATAAGGCTTCCCCTCGCCGTCCGCTTTCCGGATTGTATTCAGCGCCTCAAGGCCGTTGCTCGCCGCTGTTACATTGAACGTGTAAGACTCCAGATAAGCTTTCAGGATGTGCAGGCAGCTTTCGTTATCATCCACCGCCAGCACACGTAATTCGCGCAGGTCTGCCCGCGACAGGTAGCGTTTCTCGGCCTGTTTCGCCGCCTTCCGGAAGCGTGCGGTAAAAATGAATTTCGACCCCTCGCCGGGCATACTTTCCACCCAGATTTTTCCGCCCATCATCTCCACCAAGTGCTTGCTGATGGATAGCCCGAGGCCGGTGCCGCCAAATTTGCGTGTAGTGGCGGAATCCGCCTGAATGAAAGCCTGGAATAGATTCCCCGCCTGCTCCTTGGTCAGGCCGATGCCGGTATCACGCACCGCAAAGCGCAGGGTGACATGCTCCGCACCGGCCTCCTCCACCTCGGTCAGCACCGTTACTTCACCCTTCCCGGTAAACTTGATGGCGTTTCCTGCCAGGTTGATCAGTACCTGGCCCAGGCGCAAGGGGTCTCCAATCAGGTGTGAAGGCACATCCAGTCCTGTTTCCAGCAAGAACTCAAGATTCTTCTCCTCGGCTTTGGCGGAAACAATTGTCGCCATATTGCCTATCACATCCTCCAGCTCAAAAGGCACATGCTCCATCTCCATTTTCCCCGCTTCTATTTTGGAGATATCCAGAATGTCGTTGAGAATTCCCAGCAGCGACTTTGCCGAGCCATGGATTTTTTGCAGGTAATCGTGCTGTTTCGCCGAAAGATCGGTCTGTAAACACAGGTGACTCAAACCGATGACGGCGTTCATCGGCGTGCGTATCTCATGACTCATGTTGGCAAGAAAATCGCCCTTGGCCTGGCTGGCCTCCTCGGCCCGGTTCATGGCCTGCGCCAATTCATTTCTTGCATCATTGACATGTGCGGACATTTCATTGAATGATTCAGCCAGCTTGCCGATCTCATCACCCGATTCAACAGCCACCCTTGTGCCCAACTCCCCATTGCCTAATTGAACCGTGGCCTCATTGAGTTTCTTAAGGGGCCGGATAACCATGAACAAGAGAACTGAAATGATGGTGATAATGGCCATAAGGGTAACCGTAACCAGAAGACCTGCTACCTCCCTTTTTAGAGCGATAACCGATGCAAAGGCATCGCTGGCCGCAAGCTCGATTTTCAGTATCCAGTTATTACCCCTGAATTTCCGGTAGCCCTGCTCCTTTGCAAACACCAGGATTTCCCTTTCTTCTTTTTTACGTTCAGCCCCATGATCTATTTCATGCTGGTGGGTCAGGCTGCCCGCACTCTTTACCAATGGAAGACTGTTTCTTATAACCTCGAAATCGTCATCAACCTCTTTAAGGATTGCCGGTTTATTATGGTTGGAATAAAGCACCAGCCCCTTCTGATCGAGGATATCCTGGCTTTTCGCTGCTCGGTGTATTGCATGGAAAGTTTTTTAATGATTATTGTTGGTGCATACCTGAAAATTGATTGCTTGATGTATTCCAAATCCTGCCGATAATTATGCCTCAATCTTCCACTAACAAGAAATCCAATTGGCCGGTGGGGGATTACAATGGCAACCCCAAATGTGCCCGCAGCCATCCTGATTTGAGCATGCCCCAAGAAATAAAAATCTACGTTCCAACTGACAATGTTGCAAAAAGATTGTGATGCCAAACCGCACTCCAACACCCCCAGACCAATCGCGCCATGTGTACATATTGCCATGGCTGGTGCTTGCCATTTCCCTGGCTGTGACCTATCAACTATGGAAGCATGAGCGGCAACGCGCCATGCAGGAATTGCAAACCAGATTCGATTCGCTCATGGATGTAGCTGGCCGCCGTGTTGTGGAGCGCATGAAGATATATGGGCAAGTGCTGCACGGAGTAGACGGTTTTTTTGCCCACAACAGCCGAGTGGGGCGCGACGAATTCCATGACTACGTCGCAAAATTGCGGCTGCAGGAAAATTATCCAGGCATCCAGAACCTGCAATTCGTGACCATCGTGCCGACGCCACAAAAAGCCGGGCACATCGCCGCCATCCGCAAAGAGGGCTTCTCTGGATACTCTATCAGGCCTGATGGCGAACGCGAAATCTATTGCCCGGTTATCTACATGGTTCACCGACACATTCACTGTAGTTTTTTACTAGCATAAGCTCATATCCAACTTGCCACAATGAAACAGAATTCTTGCACGATAGTTAGTGAAGTTGCGAAATCCTCTGGCGTTGGCCT